>NZ_JAEINN010000002.1:0-300000 GCF_016342405.1 Maridesulfovibrio ferrireducens
GGAGAAGCTGTAAAGTTAACGCAGCTTATCCTTTATGCAAAGTTCATTAGAGTTGCACTTGCGAGTTGAATTCAGGATATATAAGATTGCTTTTTTCCAATAAAAGAAATCCCGTGCGGTAACGCACGGGATTTCTTTTATTTAACTGAGACTACATATCTGGTTGACGGCCCCCGTCCTTGTTTGGTGAGCATTTCACGTTTAACAAAATCCTGCAGGTCATATATAGCAGTACGCGTTGGAAGACGTCCTCCAACCATTTCTTGATATTCTTTGCGTGTAACTGTCTTTTTGGTTCTAATCGTAGGCCATGCTGCACTTTGTCTTTCATTTAACTGCGATGTTTCGTCTATGGTTTCAACCGGTTTACTTTTTTCTTGTTTTTGGGGGTCGGAAGGTTTTTCTTCTACGGGATTATGGATATTTTCTTTCTCTGAAAAAGAGGTCGCGTCAACATCGGAAAGTGGTGTTTTTGATTCGATTTCACCTTCAAGCCTAATTTCCTCTGGCTGGATGATCTTGCCCTCAGCCATTACTGTGGCTCTTGTTATACAATTGACAAGTTCGCGAACGTTACCGGACCATTGGTAGGATACCAGTTTACTAAGCGCTCCTTTACTGATGCCCATATCGGTCCGCCCGGTGAGCTGTTCGGCTTGCTTGAGATAATAAATACTCAACAACGGGATATTTTCAGGGTGTTCCCGTAGTGCTGGAGTCGCAATTGAGACAACTTTCAGTCGATAATATAAATCTTCTCTGAAAATCTTTTGTTTAATCAGAGAAGGTATGTCGACGTTAGTTGCGGCAATGATTCTGACATTGAAATCAACTTCTTTATCACTGCCTAGAGGTTTTATTTTTCTTGATGCAATAGCTCTAAGAAGTGATTGCTGAACTTTTGGTGATGCAGATTGGATTTCATCCAGAAATAACGTTCCGCCGTTCGCTTCATTGAAAGCTCCGCTGCGGTCGGTTTTCGCATCAGAAAATGCTCCTTTGACGTGCCCAAATAATACATCCAGCAAAAGGTTTTCATCAAGCGCACCACAGTTGATAGCAACAAAAGGCAATTTTTTGCGGTTGCTCTGACTATGGATGGCTTCTGCGACAAGTTGTTTGCCGGTTCCCGTTTCTCCGGAAATGAGAACATCTACATCTACTTGAGCGGCTTTTAATATGTCGGATTTCAGGCTTGAAATTATCGGACCATGTCCAATTATTTCAGGTATGAGACTTAGTTCTACGTCCACCAGAGTTTCTAATTCCCGTTTAAGATCTGCCGGTTCACGTTTGTTTACATTGAAGATGGCTTCATCCTTGGCCTGTAGCTCAGTAACCTGCTGTTTAACCCTCCTGATAATGTTGTTAATCGAACGTTGAAGCATCTCCACATCAAACCCGCAGTATGGAAGATTAATTTCCTCTAATGTTTCCAGTGAACTCAGTTCGTTCATTCTTGTGGCCAGTCTGAGGACCGGAGTTGTTAGAATTTTTCCGATGCAAAGTATAAGGAACGATATAAGCGCAATTGTGCCGATTGTGACCATAAGCATTACGTCAAAATGTTTATATCCCGCGATGATCGGGAGTTGGCTTCTGTCTACAAATATAACCCCGCCGTAAACCATGGGAGGGCTGTTTACAGCCGTTTTGAAGTTAACAGGAGCGTAAGAGAAATAATAAGATTTGACGTTTGAATTGGCTTCATCTGTTTCAGCAATTTCTAGCAAACCGTATTCATTATTTTTAATTTTTTCCAGAGCTTGCCAGTATGTTGCGTGATTTTTATTTGGCCTGAACGCGGAAGCATGTCCCTGTTTGCCTAATGTTCCTTCAAAATTTTCTCTGGCAAGAAAGGTTGTGAGTTCTTTGTCTTTTTCCTGAATCGAAGCCGATTGAAATAGAATCCAGCCTTCAGTGTTTAAAAGGTAGCTGAATCGCAGTTCCTGACTTCTGGGGAATGCCCATAAGGGGGATTGTTCCGAATTATACAGTGAAAGAATATTACGTATCTGTGAAGCTTCGACTGAAAGAAATAAAATTCCGGGAGGATTTTTATGGTCTCCGGGAAAATAGGTATAAAAACGAATGACATGAGTGCTGATATGAAGATTTGAAGCATTGGCATCGGGTAGAGGGTATACAACTTTCATCACTTGTGAAGGCTGAACTTCCCCTGGTTTTAGCAAATTTATTTTTTCGAGTTCCAACAGGGGATTCGGCTCTATCCGTGATGATTCGGTTAGACTCATCTCATTAATTATTCCATTTCGCTGCACAAGGACGACGGGTTTTCCTCCCGATGCAGGAAGATAGGCAAGTTCAAAATATTTATTTCCGCCTGCCCGTAAGTGTCTCTCCATCATGTTTCGCAGTGAGTTAGACTGCATATCGCCTTGCGCGAAGAAAAGCAGGTCTGTTCTGCAAGTATCCATGTATTGCTCGACTTCGTGAACAATTGCCAAAGTTTGGATTTTGACGGTTCGAGTAAGTGCAATGTTAACATACTCGTCAGCTACGCGGTAAGACGTATATCCTGTAAATAGTAGGATTGCTAAAATGGAGGGAAGGAGAGTGAGTAATAACTTTCCTCTGAGCCCCAGTTTTCTAGATATTTTGCTTACGATATTTCGCAAGCCTTCCTTATTGGATTTTTTATCTGATGAGGATTCAGCCATGCCGTTCTCCTTGGGTACAGATCATCTTTATTATAGATAGTTCATAATTTCACTATCTTTTGCGGTATGCCTCTTCGCTTTGTATTGTCAATAGCTTTTGGCATACGGATTGCTTTAAAAGTATGTCATGTGTGAATTTTAAACATGGTTTTTGCTAGATAATATAATAGTTTGTAATAATTGAGTAATGCTGAAAAAAATGTGGCAATTTCGTGCAAAAGGATTTCATGATGAAAAAACAGGTGTATCGCGGAGTTCATAAACTCCTTCTCGTTTCAATGATTATTGTTCCCGCCATACCGCTTCTTCTGGCGGTGACTATCGGTTATTATTCCTATTCAAAAACAACGGAAAAATTGGTTGTAAGTGCAATTCGTCAATCGGCTATAGATCATAGGGATATAATTTCGGTATTCCTTAAAGAGAGGCAGTCGGATTTGCAGGAATATTTGAATTTAATACCCCCTGAGCATTTGAAACGAGGGTTGGAGCATGAAGATATTGCTTTGATGTATAAATATGCTGGTGGCGTATTTCAGGATTTGGGTTTGATTGCACCGGATGGGGTTCAGGTGTCATATGCAGGAGCATATGAACTGGCTGAAAAGAAATATCTTGATGCGCCTTGGTATCAAGGTGCTGTTAAAAAGGGATATTATGTCAGTGATGTATATTTAGGATATCGTAATGTTCCGCATTTTGTTGTGGCAGTCATGAAACGCATAGATGGTAAGCCATGGGTGCTGCGAGGTACTATCAATCCGGATATTTTTAGAAAACTTGTTGATGGAGTTAAACTTGGAGATACCGGCGAGGCTTATATTGTAAGTCAGGATGGTAAATTTCAGACTGCGCGCAGATCCGGTGGAAGACTTCTCGAAAATGATTTGTTTAATTATCCGTTTCAGAAAAAAAACATAATGTCGTTCCTCGGAAATGATGACGGTGCTGATTATTTATTTACATCTGCTCTTATGAATGATGGTAAATGGCGGCTTATCGTTCGGCAAAAGAGAGTTGATGCTTTTCGATCAACTAATAATGCCGGATATACAGTTCTTATTATTCTTCTTTGCGGAGGTGCTTTCATTGTTGTTCTGGCCTTTTTTGCTAGCCGTAAAATTTATGAAACACTTGAACGTCAGGCCGGTGATGTCTGTGCTCTTGAAAACCAGCTTATGCGGGCAGTTCGTCTTGCCGAGCTCGGAGAAATGTCGGCTGGCTTTGCTCATGAAATAAATAATCCATTGCAAATAATGAAAAGTGACCTCGCATTGTTGGAGATGGTTCTTGAAGATGTGTTTTCAAGCAACTGCGATCCGGTAATACGCGATGAAGTTCAGGATATCGCCGATCAGTTGAAGTTGCAGATTGATCGTTGCGCAGGCATTACCCGTGAAATTCTTAATTTCGGTCGGAGCAATAAGCCTGAGTTGCAGAATATTAATCTTGCAGTTTATTTGCCCGGAGTGGGGGCTATGGTTGAAAAGAAAGCCGTTGTTCATGGTATACAAATGAGCTGTACGATCAGTCCTGAAACACCTTTAATTGAGGCTGATCCCGGGCAGTTGCAGCAGGTAATGGTTAATCTGCTTAATAATGCGATTCATGCCGTTATTGATCGACATGGTTCTGAAGGTGGAAAAGTCAGAGTTGATGCTGCGCGCGGAGCGGATGGAAGTGCTGTTATTAAGGTAAGCGATAATGGGACAGGCATCAGTCCTGATTATTTGAACAAGGTTTTTGTTCCTTTCTTTTCTACTAAGGCTCCGGGAAAGGGTACAGGCCTCGGTCTGTCAGTGTGCCATACTATAATAACGTCTCTTGGTGGTGACCTAATCGTCGAAAGTGTTAAGAATGAGGGCACAGTTTTTACGATAACTTTACCGGGAATTAATAACTAATTTTGAATCATAAAGTCCTTTTTAACAGTGCATGCGTTTAAGGTTTATCCCTTGTAGCTAATTCTAAATATTAATACTTTTAAAAATCCTTTTTGACTCAGCATAAAATTGCTGGGCAAGAAGGATTTTTTTTTGGAAGAATTCTTCTTTTGCTTGATTGTTAAATGCTTAAACAAACTATTGCGTGATTAAAATGATTTATTTCAGTCACTTGTGATTGGCACGCTGGTTGCAAAAGTAAGCGTTAGAAATACGTAAAAACAAGTTGGGAAAAGGCACGGAGAAGTCACAAGCAACCAGATTAAGGTGTTTGGCTTCACCTAAAATGAAGTCAGACACAATGTGAGACAGCTATGGAACAGATGAAAATCATGCTTGTAGATGACGAAGAGCGTCTGCTCAGCACAACAAAAAAACTTTTCGAGAAGATGGGGATTGATGTTTTTACATCAACGTCCGGAAAGGATGCTCTCGAACTGCTTAGGACTGAAAACGTACATGTAATCTTTCTCGATATAAAGATGCCTGGAATGGATGGCATGGAAACTTTGCAGCGTATCAAGAAAGATTACCCGCTTATCGAAGTGATCATTCTCACGGGACACGCAACGATGGAGTCCGCAGTGGAAGGTCTGAAGTTGGGTGCGATGGATTTCCTGGTTAAGCCGGTGAGTATGAAGGACATTCTTGGGAAGGTTGAGGAGGCTTTTGAAAAAGTTTCACGCCACAAGAAGAAAATTCTTTCCGCCCGGATGGCTGATGTCGTCGAAGGTAGAAAGTAAAAATTGATAGAACTTCAAGGAGGTTGATAATGAGTAAGATTAAGGTCCTCATGGTCGACGATGAGGAACGCTTCCGTAACACGACAGCTAAGATACTGTCCCGCAAAGGATTTGAAACAGTCTTGGCGGAGAGTGGTGAAGAAGCTTTGGAAAAACTGGGGGAAAATCCGGATGTAGTCATTCTGGATGTGAAAATGAGTGGAATGGACGGACATGAAACATTGGCTCGGATTAAGGATCTTAAGCCCGATCTTCCAATAATCATGCTTACAGGTCATGGAGATCTTTCCGGTGCCAGAAAAGCTCATAAAACAGGCGCGTTCGATTTTCTTGCCAAGCCATGTGATATCGATCTTTTGGCTGATAAAATCCATGACGCTCATGCTTCTGTTTCCAAAAAGCCCTATCAGGAGAAGCTGGTAGAGCAAATAATGATTCCTCTGGATGACTATACTCTGATTCCGGATAACAGCACCGTGCGTGATGCCATCGCAGCACTGAAAAAGGCTATGAGTGAATTTGTAGCTACGAATAAGTTGATGGACACAGGACATCGTTCGGTTGTTGTCACTAATCCCAGCGGTAATGTCGTCGGTATACTTAATCCCTTAAATCTTATCAACGCAATCAGGCCCGATTATC
This sequence comes from Maridesulfovibrio ferrireducens, assembly GCF_016342405.1. Taxonomy (NCBI): domain Bacteria; kingdom Pseudomonadati; phylum Thermodesulfobacteriota; class Desulfovibrionia; order Desulfovibrionales; family Desulfovibrionaceae; genus Maridesulfovibrio; species Maridesulfovibrio ferrireducens. The sequence continues at coordinate 6,010 of NZ_JAEINN010000002.1, forward strand.
TGTCAGCTCCTAAGCCTTCTACGGCGGATAGTCTGCAGTATTCAGCCATGTTCTGGGAAGGGCTTTTTACTTCCCGCGTTAAAGAAATCATGAACAAACCTGTGCGTGAACTGATGTCTGAAACACTTCCGACCATCAGTTTTGACGCAAACCTAATGGATGTTGCCAACAATATGGTGACAATGCCTGCACGGCGCATGGTTGTTCAGAAAGACGGCAGGGACATAGGCATCGTCCGGGAGCAGGAACTCTTCTATGAGATCGCCCGGATAATCTCATCGAGTTAATTATACTGAAGTAAAGCGATAGAGGTGAAACATGGCACAAGCAGAAAAAAGGGCGACAGGATACGATAAGTTCGTCAACTGGAAGTTGCTGATAATTCCAGTAGTAATATTCACGGTGCTCCTTCTTCTTCCAGCAACACAGGGAATGAAAAAGGTGGGAATGCAGTATTCTGTAGGCCCGAAGATTGTAACTAATTATATTTGTGAACAACTTTTTAACACTAAAAGTTTTGAAGTTGAGCAGTGGCAGGTTTTGACTGCTCAGATGATGGAACAAAATATGCGCATGGGGGCCTTATCCAAGGCTCGTTTCATGAAGCGTGATGCTAAATGGCTGAAGAAGTACAAGATTCAAGCTGATTCAGCCAATTTGAAAAAGGCTCTTAATTACGTAGATACCAAACTTACAGACGCAGCTTATCTCACGGTAATGAAGAAAGCGTTTGATCTTCGGAACAAGAATCTTTCGTATGAGGATTTATCCTCTTCAGAAAAGAAGAGTGCTGATAAGGGAGCATGGAAAATCAAGGTTGCCATCGCTATGGTTGTCTTTGTTGTCTTCTGCTTCATGACAGAATGTATGCCGCTTCCCGGTGTGTCGTTTTGTATCGGTCTGATTCTTGTCTTTAGCGGAGTAGTCTCACGAAGTGAGGTTGCAAGTCTTTACTGGTCAGATGCCTGCTGGTTTATCATGGGTTCGCTGATGTTCGCGGCCGCTTTCGTCAAGACGGGAGTGGATAAGAGAATGTGTCTGCTCATGTTTAAAAAACTGGCAGTTCCTAATGTGCGCTGGATTACGTTGATATTCTTCCTTGTAATCAGCCCGCTTGCAGCGTTTATTTCAGACCATGCACTGGCAGCAATGTTCCTGCCCATCGGTATGTTGCTTTATCAGAACAGTCTTACTGACGAGATTCCTGAAGATAAGGAACTTGCCAAGATGTTGATGATCGCAATTGCTATGGCTTGTAACATCGGTGGTCCTGGTGCTCCTTCCGGTGGAGCACGAAACGTTATTATGATGACTTATTTGTCAGACATGTTCGGCATGGACATTGGTTATGCACAGTGGATTATGTACTGTATGCCGTTTGTCATCGCGATGATTCCGATCACATGGATCGTAACCAATACTGTTTTCAAACCGAGAATTCGTTCTCTTGCTCCGGCTATGCGTCACCTCGAAGGTGAAATAGTAAAGATGGGTAAGTGGAATAAGAACCAGATATGGGCCATGATCATCTTTGTTATTATGGTCTTCGGTTGGTTTACTGAGAAGGCATTTTTCAACATGGGAATCTATCCTATCCGTCTGGGTATCGGTGTAATCGCCGTTGCCGGAGCTGTTGCCTACCTGTTGACCGGTGTTGTTAACTGGCGCGATTATCAGGAGAAGGTCGACTGGGGTGTAGTCTGGCTTTATGCAGGTGCAATCATCTTTGGTCGTACATTGGATAAGACCGGTGCTGCATATTGGTTAGCTCAGTCTGTTATTGATTCTCTTGCTCCGCTCGGTATGGATAAGGGGATCCCCCTCATGCTTACCTCGAACGGTTTGACAGCTGTACTGACAAACTTAATGGCTGATGGTCCGGCCGCGGCCGCAGTTGGTCCTATCACTTTGAATATGGCTAGTATTGTCCATCCGGGAACAACATTCCTGCCGTTTATGGCAATGGCTACAGCTATTTCATCTTCCTTTGCTTACTGCCTCATTATCGGAACTCCCCCTAACGCAATTGTATACGCCTCAGGATATCTTGAGCCTAAGGATTACCTTAGAGTCGGGGTGCCTATGTGGTTTATTGCGAACATTATGATCGTCATTCTCACATCGTTATACTGGTGTGGAATCGGGTTCGGTAGCTTACCGGGATTTTAAAAAACGATAATCAGTTTTATATACTCCGGCGGTTTCCCCATTGAGGGGGCCGCCGGGTCAGGAGGGTAACATTATGAAAAGCGATGAAAAAAAAGAACAGCTTTTTATCCATGAAAACGGCAACACATATTTTTCAAAGCAAACCGAGCGGAGATTCCTTTTTGTTTTCACGCTTGTCATGCTCGGTTGGGGCATGGTTGAAGGCTTAAATCGATTAATAGGCTAGGAGGAAGGGTTATGGAAGCTTCATGCACGCAGGCTGAAAAGATGGGAATCAGGGAGTACATGGATACTCTTTTCGCGATTATGCGTTCCCCTGCTAAATATTTTGAAAGTGTTGCAGACGAGAATGGGTCTAGACGGGCGCTCTTCTTTTTAATGATTTCGGGAATTTTTTATTGCTCCGTAAGCATGACATATTTCTTTGAAAATTCCCTCACTATGGGCGTTATTATGATGATTAATGCCGTTTTTATGCCCGCGCTCGGAGCTGCTTTTTCCTTTTGTATGATCAGTATGTCGACCCGGAGCAGAGTGCCATACAGCAAGGTTTTTAATGTTTATGCTTATGCCGGCGGAGCTCTCATGGTCATTTCATGGATTCCCGGTCTTGCAATGATACTGGAGCCTGTTCGTGCTGTGCTTGTAGGAATCGGGCTGGTCAAAGTTTGCGGTTTAAGAAAGATGCAGGCGGCTTTTTTAGTTATAATAACTGCTGTTTTACTGTTGATATTTTTTTGGACAGCCGCTCCGTTGGTTTTAGAAGTGCGGTCAATGTTCGGGTAGCGGCTAAGCCATAACAATTTTTACCTGCCCACAACATGACCCTGCTCTCACTCCCTCACCCGACAAGACCGGGGGCATAGAGTCCCCGGTCCCACTGGTAAGAAAATTTTTGAGGAGTATCCGGACATGAAGAAAATAAGGTTGCTGCTGGTAGATGATGAAAACGACTTCCTTAACGCTTATGTGCGGAGGCTGGTTCGTCGTAATGTTGAAGTTAGTGTGGCGTGTCGAGGGCGGGACGCTGTCGAAGCTGTAAAAGCTACAGATTTTGATGTCGTTGTTTTAGACGTAATGATGCCCGGTATGAATGGTATTGAGACCCTTCGGCAGATTAAGGCTGTTTCTCCTGCTCTTCCTGTAATCATTTTAACGGGGCATGCGAAATCTGAAGCTCTTGTCGAGGGAATGGAATGCGGGGCTTTTGACTTTTTGCTGAAGCCGGTCGGAACCGAAGATTTATACTACAAAATGTTAGATGCGATTCGGTCCCGGACTCTCGATTTAGTTTGACCAGCCGGAGAGATAATTATGCGTTCCATCTTTGAGATTATATCAAGAGTTGTACGAAATCCTTCAACTGAGAAGGATGACGGATCAAGGCAGTTTATCGCGCGTTGCGAAAATTTCAGATTACTACTTGCCGCGAATAACAAAGCGTTGGAAATTATGGCGGAGATGAGTGAAGAAGCTCGTTTAAATTCTCTTTTCGGAATGTCACATGTGAGATCTCAAAGCCTTAAAGTCTCGGCAAATGTCCGTCAGATGATAGAGCGTTTATGTCGCATGAATCCAGGAAAATATGATGCCTTAAAAGATGTTTTTAATATTATTGTTATGGAGATGGAAAAAGCTTCGGACAGTCGTTCTGAGCAGTCTCGAGGACCGTTGATTTTAACTATGGATGAAATTTGTGCAGAATCAATTTCCGAAACAGGATCTAAAATGGCTATGCTTGGAGAAATTCGTTCTGAGCTGGGTCTTAAAGTTCCTGAAGGGTTTTCCATAACAGCTTCAGCCTTTATGTTTTTTATGGAAAATTCCGGTCTGGATGATGAGATCAACCGGTTGATTCAGATAACCGACGGTAATGATTTAAATGAGCTTCAAACTCTGGAAGCAAGCATAAAACATGCAATAGATTTAGCTGCTATGCCGATTGAGCTTGAAGATTATATCGAAGGGGCTAGCTCAGAACTTTTGAAAGACAGACATGATTTACGGTTGGCAATACGCAGCAGTGCGTTAGGAGAAGATTCCGGAGAGGCCAGTTTTGCGGGGCAATTTCTTTCTGTTTTGGGTGTTTCTCCCGAAAATATAACGGATTCTTACAGGGCTGTTGTTGCAAGTATGTATTCTGCTACCGCCATGACTTACCTGCTTAATCAGGGGCTTCGTGAAGATGAGCTTGTCATGTGTGTAGGATGTCTTGAAATGATTGAATCCGTGGCTGGCGGAGTCATATACACTCGTGATCCTATTGGGAAACACAAGAATGCTCTGATAATAAGCGGAGTGCCGGGTCACCCCTGTTCGATTGTTGACGGAAGTGCACTTGCGGATACATGGGTTATGGATCGTGCTGATCGTACGCTTCGTGATGTTTTTATCGCTGATAAAGAGTGGCAATGTCTAAGTTCGTCAAATGGTCAAATTAATAGAGTTAAAGTGTCTGAAAACAGACGCAGTGTTCCTTCAATTCCTTATTCTGTAATTATTGAACTTGCTGAAATTGCGCTCAGGATTGAAAAGCATTTCAATTGTCCGCAGGATATTGAATGGGTTAAATCGTCTGACGGTCAGATTTATATATTGCAATGTCGTCCCTTGTCTGTCGCTGAGTCGCAGAGCAATGGCGATTCAATTCCTAAAAAAGATGAACATGAATCGCTCGCTATTTTGAGTAATTGTATTCCAGCCAGTCACGGTTTTGCCTGCGGTGAAGTCGTTATAGTCGAAACAGATGATGACATGTTTAATTTTCCCGACGGCGCAATTTTACTTACTTATAATGCCAAACCTCGTCTTGCTGCTTTGTTGCCGAGGGCCGGAGCTCTGATTTCAGAGCATGGCAGTGCGACCGGACATCTTGCGAATGTTGCCAGAGAATTCGGAATTCCAGCTTTTATTGGAATTACGGGAGCTGTGGAAAAGTTATCAGGAGTCGGTGTTGTCAGTGTTAATACTGCAACGGGCAGGATTTATCGCGGGTTTCTGAGTGGTCAAAATTATACTCGAGATAATCTTGCGGTTTTGCCGCAGAATAATCCCGTAATAACAGCCTTACGAAATACCCTGCCTTTTATTGTTCCGCTTTCGTTGACGGACCCGGATTCTTCTAAATTTACACCGTCTAATTGTGCATCGCTGCATGATATTACCAGATTTTGTCATGAAAAGGCTGTCGCGGAAATGTTCCGTGAAAATGCTATGTCCGCAGCAAATGCCAAGAGATTGAAGGGAGAACGTTTACTTCAATACTGGCTGATCGACCTCGGAGGCGGAACTTCTTCTTCGGTTGATGATAAATATATAAGTCTCTCTGATATTAAATCAAATACTATGAAAGCGTTATGGATCGGTATGACGCAAATTCCGTGGGACGGACCGCCTCCGGTTCAGGCCGCCGGTTTGATGTCTGTCATTTCTGAAGCGGCCTGTAATCCGGCACTGGCTCCGGGCATGTCTAATAATATGGGTGACCGTAACTATTTCATAGTGTCCAGAAATTATTGCAACCTTCAATCCCGCTTCGGTTTCCATTTTTGCACTGTGGAAGGGTATGCGGGTGATGACCCTGATGAAAATTATGCGTTTTTTCAATTTTCCGGCGGGGGGGCTGACAAGTCACGCCGCATGATTCGTTCTTGGTTAATTGCCGGAATTCTCGAAAAACAGGGATTTATTGTTGATGTAAAGGAAGACTCGCTTTTTGCCAGAATTGAAGGCGTTGCGGCGGAAGCTGTTGAGCAGGCACTTGCTGTTGCCGGATATTTGCTGGTTCATACCAGACAAATTGACATGGTTATGTCGGATTCTAATGCATATCGGAACTATCAGGTTAAATTCGCGCAGGACATAGAAGCTGTTCTATCAAGTTATAGTATCCAATCTTCCGAGCAGGGGAGGTCCTTATGACAAGCACTTCCTACACGAAGCTGAGATGGAAACTGATTGCAATAACCTTATGCTTTTCTCTCATACCTCTTTTTGCATTGGGCTATGTCATTCATGATCAGTTCAGTAAATCTTATGAAGAAAAACTGACCAGTAATCTGGTGCTCGTTGTTAATAGCAAGCGAGATACCATCGACATGTTTTTAAATGAACGGGTGGTGCAATTGCAGAATCTTGCCAATACGCACACGCTCGCGCAGATGACTGACCAAACATATCTGAATTCTCTTTTTGATATAATTCATAATACCTCACGGTCATTTATAGACCTTGGCGTTATCGGTCCGGATGGAAGCCATGAGGCTTATAGTGGTCCTTTTGATCTCCGGGATGTTAATTACAAAGACGAAGCATGGTTTAATCAGGTTATGCTTAAAGGAGTCTATGTAAGTGATGTTTTTATGGGATTTAGAAATTTTCCACATTTCATCATTGCAGTGAAAAGGCGAGAGGCTGGTAAAACATGGATATTAAGGGCCACCATTGATTCTGATGTTTTTACTACTCTTGTCAGAAATGTGCGGAGCGGTAAGCTCGGTGATGCCTATCTGGTCAATCGTAATTGGGAACTTCAAACTTCCTCAAGATTTGGCGGTAAGGTTTTATCCAAAGCCACGCTGCCTGAATATTCCGGTGGCAGACCTGTGGATATTTGTAAATGGACTGAAAGTGGAACAACTCATGTTGCGGCTATAACCTCTTTGTCACTTACCGACTGGAAACTTGTGGTGACTGAAAGTCCCGGAGAAGAGCTTTCGCCGTTGCTGCGGGTTCAATCCATGGTTTATCTTTTGTTTCTGATTTGCGCATGTATGATTTTTGCCGGCACGTATCTGACTGTTGCGTCTGTGGTCGGGAAATTAAAGGCTGCGAATGATGAAAGAGCTGCGCTGGATGCGACACTTATGCAATCAAGTAAAATGGCTTCTCTCGGTAAGATGGCGGCAGGAGTTGCGCATGAAATTAATAATCCTTTGTCTATTATAAGGGAAAGCGCCGGATGGATTCGCGATCTCATCAACGATGGAGAATTGGACGGATTCGAAGCTTTGGATGATCTCAATGAGGCTGTCAGCGACATTGACCGTCATGTTGAAAGAGCGCGGACAGTGACTCATAGAATGTTGGGTTTTGCCCGTAGAATGGAGCCGGCTCAGGAAGATGTTGATCTTAATATTCTGGCTAAACAGACCGTTGCTTTTCTGGAAAATGAAATCAAGTATCGCAATATTGAAGTCGTTTTTGATCTTGACTCAAACCTTCCATTAATAACTACAGATTCTAATCAGGTACAGCAGATAATTCTTAATTTGCTGGAAAACTCAATTGATGCTGTTGCTGAGAATGGAAGTATCACATTGGAAAGCCGTGTCGAGGGATCTTTCATTGCTATGGGAGTTAAGGATACGGGGACGGGGATATTGCCGGATCAGCTTACAAAAGTTTTTGATCCGTTTTTTACAACAAAATCAGCAGGCGAGGGTACAGGATTGGGCCTATCAATTATATACAGTACATTGAATAAACTGGGTGGTAAAATCACAGTGCAAAGTGAACATGGGCAGGGGGCTGTATTTACTTTTTTTCTACCGCTATCAGGCGTTGTCCACGATAGCTAGGAGGGACCATGTCCAGAATAAGAGTGCTTGTGGTGGATGATGAACCTGATTTCTTGAAGTTGATAGGGCGGAGACTTGCGAAGCGAAATGTTGATGTGGATGTTGCAAATAACGGACAGGAAGCCCTTAACTTTTTGTCGAAGACTTCAGTGAATGTGGTCATTTTAGATGTTAGAATGCCGGGACTGAGCGGTATTGAAACTCTTAAGGAAATCAGGCGCAGATATCATGATGTCGAAGTTATCATGCTTACGGGGCATGGTTCCGTGCAGTCAGGAATCGAGGGTATCAGTCATGGCGCATATGACTATATTCTTAAGCCTTTTTTGATTGATGATCTGCTTGAAAGAATACGCGCCGCGAACGAGCACTCAGAGCTTAAGCGACAGAGCAGGAATGTTTCATGACTCTTACACGGGCTAAGCAAACTCTCCAATTGGGGCAATACGCATATCCTCTGTCATATTTGGTGATATTGGTTGTTGCTTATGAATGGCCTTTTGCAGGAAGTGTTGCAGCGGTATTATCGTCCATTGGGTTGTGGTTGATTCTCAGGTCATCATCCTGCTCGCTCAAGCAAGCATGTGATGAACAGACGGACCTTAAGAATCAGCTCGTACAATCTCAAAAAATATCTGCGCTCGGTGAAATTTCAACAGGTATAGCGCATGAGATCAATAATCCGCTGAGTATTATCATGCAGGAAGCTGAATTGATGCGGACAAATCTTCACTCAGATTCGACCCAGAAAGAAATGGATGAGCTACGGGAAAGTCTGGATGTTGTTTTTCAGCAGGTGGAACGGTGCTCTGACATTACTCATAAGTTGTTGGATTTTGCCCGAAAGAGACATCCGGTTACACAGTGTGCAGATATTAATCGATTGTTACTGGATATGTTGAATTTGCTTCAATCCGAGACTGAAGCCAAAAATATCCGGATAGTAAAAAGATTCAGCGCTGATATTCCGAAAATAAAAACAGACCCACCTTTGTTGCGGCAGGTCTTTCTTAATCTACTGAATAACGCCGTTCAGGCTGTAGATAAGAGCGGCGAGATTCTGGTAACCACCTGGAACAGTGATGATATGGCTTTTGCTCAGATTCGTGATACCGGACCGGGTATTTCTGAAAAGGAGATAAAGCAAATATTTAATCCTTTTTATACGACCAAGCCTCCCGGGAAGGGGACAGGCCTAGGACTGTCCGTCAGTCTTCGGATTGTAAATCAGTTGGGCGGTTATATTACTGTAGACTCAGAGCTGGGAAAGGGCGCTGCTTTTACCGTTCATGTTCCTATTTAATATCAGAATATCAGGAGTATAAGATGGAAAAATCTTCAAAGGGGATTATTAAAGTTTTAGTTGTGGATGACGAGGAACGTTTTCGGAAAACTACAGTCCGTATGCTTAAAGATAAAGGTTTAGTGGTCGACGATGCTGCTGACGGGGTTATTGCTCTTGAAAAACTGGCGGAAAGTGATTTTGATGTTGTTCTGCTTGATATTAAAATGCCCGGACTTTCCGGAGAGGAAACCTTTCATAGAATTCAGCAGGATAGCTATGATGTGGAGACGGTTTTTCTTTCCGGACATGTTTCTCTTAACCGGGCTGTAGATTTAATTCAGCATGGAGCGTTTGATTATATCCTTAAACCTGCTTCATTTCGGGATATATTTAAAAAAATACAGAAGGCATATGAGCAGAAAATGCTCCGTAACGGTAAAATAGATATCCACGATCTGTTGAGTAATCCTGAATAACCATGCTTAATCATGGAGACATCTCATGACTGAATTTTCTCAAGATAATATGAGACTCTGCTATTGGAATGGTTCAATGAATCCCTTTATTATAGGGATTGTAGGAGTTGGGCCTGGGCTTAAGGTTCTTTTAGATATCATTAACAATGAGGTTTTTAGAGAGTTTCTTCCTGATATGACGCTGGTCGCAATAAGCGACATTCATCAAAAGAAAGACATCCTTGCAGTTCGTGAGCTTGGTATTCCATTATACAACACCTATGTTGAAATGCTTGAAGAACATTCTGAAATTAATCTGGTAATCGAAATGGCTGGCAGCATTGATATGTTTTCGAGTCTCAGAAAATATCTTCCGGAGTCTGTTTCTTTGATGGATCATCGTGAAATTGTGTTCTTCTGCGGCCTGCATGACATGGCGCTTGTGAAGGGGAATTATAAGAATAACTTAGCTCACCAACAGGTTTTAATCCAGTCGATCATAGACGAGATCCGGGAAGATATTTTCCTTATGGATAAGAACGGATGTGTTGTGGATATAAATAGTGTTGTATGGCGGAGAGCCGAAATCCCAAAAAGTGAATTGATAGGTAAAACCTGCTGGAACGCCGCACGCCTGCGTGACGGGTCCACTTTTTGTGATCAGTTTGATCCTGAATGTCCGTTCCATAAGACTCTCAAGAGTGGAAAAAAAGAAGAATCCCTTGTCACAAAGGTTAATAGCGATGGCCTTTTGCAATATTACAGGCTCTATGCGTATCCGATTTTCGACATGAGGGGTAAAATGTCTCACATAATGGTCATGCATCGGGATATTACTGAACGAACCCATCGTGAAAAGCACCAGAATCAACGTGATAAGCTTGCTGTCATCGGTGAGATGTCTACATATCTGGCTCATGAAATACGCAATCCGCTTTTTGCAATAGGGGGCTTTGCCAATTCATTATTTAAGTCTTCATGTCTTAACGAGAAGGACCGGGAGAAGGTTCAGATTATTGTTGAAGAAACAAAACGACTGGATAGATTGCTCACTAATATGCTTAATTTTGTTCGCTCTTCTCATTCATCAAGAAAGGAATTGGATATAGTTTCGGTTGTTCAAGGTGCGGCTGAATTGATGTCGATCGGTTATGGTCAGCAGGGGTACCGGATAGAGGTTTGTTCTGTGTCTCCGCTTCCAAATGTTCTTGGGGATGAAGACGCTTTGAAGCAATGTATTGTTAATCTGATTAAAAATGCAGTTGAAGCTATGCCTGAAGGCGGAGATATCACACTTAGTCTTGATTTGCATGATGGCGATGTTGTTTTGCAGGTAACCGATACCGGAGTTGGTATGAATGAGCATGAACAGGATCGTGTTTTTAATCCTTTTTATTCTACCAAAGAAGATGGCAGCGGGCTTGGCTTGGCAATGATTAAGAAGATTGTTGAAGAGCTGGGCGGGCGAGTGGAACTTGCAAGTAAGCCGGGCCAAGGCACAACTGTTTCTCTGTTTTTGCCTCCTGCCCTTGACGTTGAGGTTGCGGAAGTAAATGATGCTGTCGCAAATTAAAGAGATAATGAATAGCCCGTTGCGAGAGCTTTAGGTTTCAGTAATGTGTCGAAAATGGCAACGTTTTACCCTTGAATTCGGTTTAGTTGCCATGTACGTTGCAGCCCTCTAGTATTAAGAGGGCTTTTTCGTGTTTTCAGAGCTGGGATTAATTTTCATCCAAATGTGGGGAAGATCAAACCACGCAAAAAAAGGCTTACAACGTTTAAGTCGTAAGCCTTTATTATAAGCTGGTGCGGCAGGAAGGATTCGAACCCTCGGCCAACGGCTTAGAAGGCCGTAAACAAATATTTTCACTGCTTTTCATTTGTTTGCATATACTGCTGTTTTCCTAGTCTTAATCGCAATATGACTTGCATCTGTTTGCTTGCTTTTTCATCCATTTTCAGTACAAGTGTGGGGAAGAGTGTGGGGAAGAGCAGGAGGATGTATGGCTGGAGCTAAAAGGATTAAGACGAATTACCCTGGTGTATTCTTCATTGAAAGTGTCCATGAACTGACTAAAAAGATTGAAAAGGTCTACTATGTTCGTTTTCGGAAGAATGGAAAACTTGTAGAAGAGAAGGTCGGTCGGCAATATCGTGACGACATGACACCAGCTAAAGCTTCTAAGTTGCGGGCCATGAAAATAGACGGAGATATTCCGACTAACGATGAAGCTCGTGTTGCCCAAAAGGCTGCCAAAGAGGCTGAACATGCTAAATGGACAGTTGGTAAAATATGGGATGAATATCTACGCCAGCGCGGTGAAGTAACCAAAAGCCTCCGAAGCGATATTAATCGCTATAATAAATACCTCAAAGACCAGTTTGAAAATTACGAAACCGAAGAGCTGCGGACCATAGAAATTGATAGGCTGCGCTCTGACCTTCTAAAAAAACTATCCCCTCAATCCACCAAGCATGTTCTTGCGCTCCTCAAGCGTATCGTGAATTTCAGTATTAAGAAGGGGCTATGTCATGCCCCCGATCCTCGTTTACTTCATTTCGAGATGCCCAAGGTCGATAACACCAAGACTGAGAGTATGACCCAAGAACAGCTTAAGGCTTTCTGGCGAGCTCTCGATGAAGAAGTCGACCAGAATGCGGCTTCGCTTTTACGCTTGGCTCTGGCTACCGGCATGCGTCGTGGAGCACTATTTGCTTTGAAATGGGAAGACATTGATTTCGAGGAAAGGTTTATCACTCTCAGAGGTGAAGCTGCCAAGAAGAGAAAGACTGAAAAGATCCCTATGGCTCAACTGACTTATGACATCCTAAGGCAAATCGATCAGGTGGAAAGTGAATACGTATTTCCTGGGCATGATGGTAGCATGCGTACAGAGTTTGTCAGAATTGCCAGAAGAGTCCGTGATAAAGCTGGTCTACCCAAAGATTTCAGACCGCTTCACGGTTTGCGACATACTTTTGCATCGTTGCTAGCTTCGAGCGGAAAAGTTGATCTGTATACTTTGCAGAAGTTGCTAAGCCATGGAAGTCCACAGATGACTCAGCGGTATGCACATTTGGCAGATGAGTCGTTGCGTAGGGCTGCTTCTGTGGCTGATGATGTTTTGGGTGGTGGGGATTGATTGTTGAACCTAAAGTTAGGTTTACTTTTCATTAATCGTCGCCATCATCCCAGTCTTCGTCATCTTCATCATCATTCTCGTCCATACCCAAAAAAACATCTAAAGGAGAAGGACTGGATTCTTCAACGTCCCATGCCTTAAGAATATCTATCAGTTTATCATCTTCAAGGTCTTCCCATTCATCAGCTTTATCGATAACATCTTCACGTAACTTCTGCGCTGGCTTATTCCAACCGGACCGTTTTTTCATTTCATAAATAAGAGACTCCAAAAATGAAATCTCAAATTCTTCCGATGCCATAGCATCTGCCCAGATGTCTGGGACAAGGGCATCTTGAACATTGCGTTTTAACTTTTTAAGAAATTTATCATTTTCGAATTTAAGCAGAAGGCCATCATACCACCTATCCCATCTAGCATTAAATTCAACTAAGTCAGCATATTTCCATCGATTAGGAATCTCACGATCAACAAAATAATTGTTTATGTCAGCATGAATCGCATGTAGCTTGCGTCTGGCATGTTCACGATTGTTTTTTGCTAAGTCGACAAGACGATTGATTTTTTTTGCGCGAACTTTGAATTTTTCATACAGGACGTCTTCAACCTCATCATCGAAGATGACCGGACACCAATAGCCGTAACAGGTCTCAACGCAAAATTGTTTCCACGAGCCCTTTCCGCTATCAAAAACATCATCGTCAAAATCTGCTTCGTCAAAAAAAGTCATAAGTGAAACGGAATCTGTGGTCTTATCCTGCAAGGCAGGAGTTAGGTCGCTGGATTTTGACACAATTTCGTTGGGCAACTCCAGTTTGAAAGATGTTAGCCCGCTTTCTTTGCTCTCGTAAAATATCGTTCCCTGAAGCAGGATTTCACGCAAGGAACTGCTTTTTACAGCCTTATCTCGAACCTTCTCACTGAGAATTACGACCTTTTTTTCATCATCAACCAATGACTCGAAATACTCCTCCATCTGTCTGTAAATAGGAGCTGAAACAGTTCGTTCAGTATTAAAATCCCTTGATTCCAGCAGCACTTCTTCGTTTCTCTCTCGGGCGGCGCAGGTGAAATTCATGGAGCCGATGATAAAGGTGTCGCATTTAGTTGTTTTCACAAGGTAAAGTTTGGTATGGAATATTGATCCGTAACGAACCAGATATATCCCGCTGCCTTTATTGTAATTATCCACAATAATCTTATTGAGCCGGGCAAGCTCTTCACCAATTTTTTCATCATTGTAATGACTGGCATGTTCATCAATGAAGATTCGAAGCAAACAGCCGCGCTGATCTTTTCTGCCTTCCAAAAAATCAAGCAACTGCTGGATTGAAGCCGTATCAATATAACCGCTCGCGATGGAGACAGAACGAATCCTGCCTTTCACATCGAAGAGTTTTTCAATTGACCGGAACTCTTTTCCTTCCCCTCTCAAAGAATGGAATTTCATAACTGCTCCTTAAATCCTGTGCATAAAAAAGGCCGCAACATCCTTTTGGATAGGGGCTTAATAGTACAATAATACTAAAGTTGCCAGTTGATACTGAATCGTACTCCTTTAGAAGCCATGCGTTTTTCAAGCTGGGGGGGGGGAAGGTTAAGCCCAGCCTGCCCTGTCAGGCAGTCGTTTGTAACTTGAACATCATTAAAAGTTATTCCGCTTCATACGAACATAAATTGCGCTATGCCGAGATCTTTCCAAATGTTCAAGTAGCTGGAAGATAATGAAATTATGGAGTTATAGCAGGGAGCAATCATGCCATACATAGGCTGCACTAAGAAATTATTGGCTGAGTTGAAAATTAAAGCACCTGCTGAGCATTTCGATTTTAGAGGATTGCGTGGCTGGAATGGCACTACCTTTCGCCTTTATCGTAGTAAGTCTGTCTTGCTGGTTAATGATGAAACCCGATTCGCAGTTTTCATTCCACGGTTGGTGAAAAATGATTTCGCAAGTTTTGACCGAGTCTTCCGTAATTACTTCAAAGAGACTTTGGAGTGGGCTGGTGCTGATGATAGTCAAATTGCCAAGGCTTTGCTTCAGTGTGGCGGGTGCTCATACGGGAAGACTCACAACCGGAACGTGCTTGGTACTATGAACGACATGAAGCAGGCTATCGAGCATGTTCTTTGGCATAAATTTGTACGTCTGCCGAAAGGTCCGGAAGAGATCAGGTATGTGACGATGCTCTTGAATAATACTCCTTATCAAGGGAAAGATCTTGGAGAATATGTGTTTGCTGCTGTGAAGATGCGTAAAATGCTTGCCGAACTGTAATTATTCTTGTTCAAGGGTTTCTATTGTGTTGTTTATTCACTATTATTGTGTTTAAATGACATTATGATGTCACTATTTGATGAAAAACTCCCTTCTGAGGCGCTAGTAGCACTAGCACGAAATATCCGAGAACTGCGGCTGAATCGCCAGTGGACTCAGGACACTCTTTCCGAGCGTTCTGGAGTTCCTCTTTCCACTTTGCGCAAGTTCGAGCGTACGGGTAAAATCTCTCTTGAATCATTCCTCAAAGTGGCTTTTAGCCTAGAGGTGTTGGATGAGTTGCTGGTAGCAACAGAACCTAAAGAGCAGAGCTTTACCTCCATGGATCAGGTGCTTGATAAAGTTGAACCTAAGAAACGGAAGCGGGGGCGAAAGTCATGACACAAAAGAAAGCTGTACATGAAAAACTAGATGTTTTCGGCAACTTCGGATCTGTGCGGAATCATGTAGGCGTGTTGGCCGTGCGTGATGGTGAGATCTACTTTGAGTACACGGATGATTTCTTACAAACAGGTATGGAAATATCTCCATTCAAATTGCCCACGAAGAATCAGTTTGTTCACTGTAAATCTCCGTTTGAGAATTTGCCGGGAGTTTTCTATGACTCTCTTCCAGATGGCTGGGGCCGGCTTCTCATGGAAAGGGTTCTGCGCGGTAAGGGAATTCATCCCAGTCAGATAACACCGCTAGACCGACTGGCCTTTGTGGGAATTAGCGGACTTGGGGCTTTAGAATATGAGCCTGCAGTATCACAGTCTAGGGCGAGAGAATTGTCACTGGATGAGATCGCTGGTTATGCCAAAAATGTACTCGCTGAAGAGCTTTCCGGTACTCCTCAAGATGTTATCGAAGCTTTACTACATCTTAATGGATCGTCAGCCGGAGCACGTCCGAAAGTGCTCGTCAGGGTATTTGAAGATGGTACGTTAAATTGTTCCCCACTCTCAGGTAGTGCCGGAAATGCCGATCTTAATCGCGGTGCTGAAGCATGGATGGTCAAATTCCCGAACACTCACGATGGTAAAGATAGCGGTGCGCTTGAGTATGTCTATTCAATTATGGCTCGTAAGGCTGGTATTGAAATGCCTCCCACAAGACTCTTTCCGGCCAAAGACGGTCCGGGCTATTTCGGTATCAAACGATTTGATGTTACTTTACATGAAAGATTTCATATGCATACAGCTTGTGGACTTCTTGAAGCAGATTACCGTGTGCCAACACTGGACTATCAGGACCTCATAAAACTCACCTATATCCTCACCAAGAATCAGCAGGAAGTAGAAAAGATCTACCGTCTGGCTGTTTTCAACGTTCTAGCCCACAACCGTGACGATCATGGAAAGAACTTTACCTACTTAATGGACAAATTCGGACAATGGTCTTTCGCTCCAGCATACGATCTTACATATTCTCATGGCCCCAATGGGGAGCAGTCTACCATGATAATGGGAGAGGGGAGGAACCCTGGCAAAGAACATTTGATGGCGTTGGCTGGTGTTGCGGATATCAGTGAGAAAAAAGCTGGGCAGTGTATTGAGCAAGTACAGGATAGTTTGGCAGGATTTGAAATGCTGGCTGGGAAGTGTGGAATTTTTGTGGGCTTGATAAGGGAAGTTGTAGGTGGTTTTAGTGTTTGATTTTATATGAATGAAGTGCCCACCTTGCACCGGACAATCTAAGAGTGATTGTTGCGGTGCTGGACAAATAGTAATTAATTACCTAAGGCTAAATTATAATTTGATATTAAATATAAACAAGCCGTGTCCATTATAGTTATAACTTTCTGCAAAGCTAACACTAGCTGCATGAAAAAAGATCAGCCAATCCATAATTAATAAACTAGGGTTAGATTTGTAACTTTTTTTTCAGACGGGATAAGTACGAAGCGCAGCACGATTGGAGTATTTAACTTTCTTGAGTGTTTTAAGAAAGCGCAAGCCAGATTTAAAGTTGTTGTGAAAGAGCTGGGATAGACACGCACTGCGCCAAATAAATGAAGCATAAATGCCAAAAGTCTTTTTGATATTAAAAAAATAATTATATTTTATTTAAAGATAACAAACTAATGCATACAAATATAGAAACAGAAATTTATAATTCATTACAAAAGTCAGCACTTGGTCAAAGAACATTAGACTTACGGAGATACTTAAATTTATCGAAGATAAATATTTCCAAATTACAATTGTTAAGGGAGCTTAAAAGATTACAAAAATCTGGAGATATTAGCTATAAATTAGGACGCTGGTCTTTAGTTGATTTTAAAAATAATCCAAATCTACAGAAAAAAAATATAGAGCTTAACACTTTAAATATTTCAGAAATTTCACGCGCTATACTGAACCTAGAAAAAAAACATTCTAATAAAATAGATACAGATGATTCTTGTCAAATACATGGTAAATGGTCTTTATTTAGAGAGCTTCTTAGTTATTATCAAAAATGTCTTTGTAGTGAGGAAGGAGCAGAAGCTTCAGCCTTTCAAAATCAATTGAATACAAATTTCATTTATTTGAAGAAAAATTCGTTACAATTATTCTCTTCAACTAACAACCTAGCGGTCCCTCTTGGTCCCCATCTAGGCGAATTCGTCCGCACCATTTTCTCCAATAAAGACATAATGCCCTTGGTTGTGGGATATCCTGTCCAAGCTATATCAATTGAAAAAGAAGGTGAGCCAACCACCTCGATTATTCAGCCTATATTTTTGCACACAGTAACTTTTTCCATATCTTCAGGAGGAATACATACCTCTACAACGACAGGTGCTCCTCAAATAAACTTAAAATGGCTGGAGAATGTTTTTCCTCGCAATATTAAATTACGGCAAAGTTTTTTGTCAGCATGCAGACTTCTTAATAGCGACAAAAATGAATGTGCCGATTTTAAGGAGCTTGTTGGGATATTATCTACCTTTGCATCAAATAAAATAATAGAGCCGCTAAATGTTGAGTCGGTAAATGAAGAAGCTCTTTCAGAGCCATTTAAAACTGGGATCTATAATAAAGCGGTCCTTATGGTGGCAAAAAGAACTAGATATACAGCCACTCTACTAAAAGAACTAGCTTATATCGAAAAAGCTCCAGACCATGAACTGGATAAAACTGCTTTGAATAGTATTTTTACAGATGGTAAAATAGAGAATACAAACCATAACGCAACTGAAAAGATAGGACACAGAATACTTGAATTCCCTACCCTTAACCCAGCACAATTTAAAGCAGTAAAATCAGCTCTTAATGTTAAAGTTTCTGTAATTACTGGTCCTCCTGGAACGGGAAAAAGTCAAGTGGTTGCTGCGACGATCATAAATTCACGACTAAGAAATAAGTCAGTATTGTTCACAAGCAGAAACCATAAGGCCATAGACGCTGTTGTTAGTCGACTCTCAAGCGAGGACGGACTCTCATTAATAGTTAGGGCTAATTCAAAAGAAGATCCTAATCTAAAATATACTTTTGAGCACAGTATTCGTGAAATGTTATCTGAATGCTATGATGCATCAGTTGTAGAAAACTGGAATTTGATTCTTGAAGAGTTAGACTCATTTATAGAGAAAAAAGAAATAGGATTAGCCCAAATACAAAAAATATCATTGTTAACAGAAAGACTCGGTGAATTAGAAGAAAGAAAAGATGTTCTCGCTCTAGATATTGTTCCAGAGACATTAGTCTCTTTAAACAAATATGCAAAATCCTTCCCTACAATCTCTTTCAAAAAAATATCAGATAGTCTTTCCCGACTGGATAGTTTTAATGAATCTTTTTTACAAAAAAAGAAATTATTATGGAAACGGTTCGTACTGCTACCTGATCTTTTCAAGTGCAATCAGAAACTAAAACTTTTCAATAAGTTAGCTCTCCCAACTTTTCCTAGAAATAAATCACAATTGCCTGAATTTAAGGACCAAATTCTTAAAGTAATTAGCTGTGCGGATTATTCGTTACTAACTAAGAAAACTGAAAGAATCGAACTTGAATTATTAGCTTTACCTAGTTTCGAAGAATGTGCTGCAAGTTTACGTAAAATAGACGAGATTATTTCTAAAAAATCACTAAAAGTTATAAAGTATGAATCATTAAGTAGGATAGGAACTCCTCCAAGTATTAGTCGTGAAGAATTATTAGGCTTAAAAGGAGCGCTTAAATCCGTCAAAACAGGGTGTGCAGGCAGATATCTAGAATCTGAGACAAAAAGAGTTCTGCATGAACGAGTTCCTTATATATTAGAAGCCTTTCCTGCTTGGGCTGTTACAAATTTATCCATTGGCTCCCGAATTCCTTTAGCTGCAGGTATTTTTGATCTGGCAATTATAGATGAAGCAAGTCAATCTGATATTATTTCAGCTATTCCAGTTTTATTTCGAGCAAAGCGAGCTACAGTTGTAGGAGATCCATTTCAGCTAAATCATACAAGCAGATTGTCTACAGAGAAAGATACTTTGCTCAGAAAAGATGTTGGTATCCTTAAAGTTGAGGATATTAGATACTCTTACACAGAAAGTTCGCTTTATGATCTTGTTGCTGGAGCAGATAATATAAACCCCGTCTTCTTAAGTGAAACGTTCCGTAGCTGCCAAGACATTGCAGATTATTCAAACCAAGCATTTTATAGCGGTAGGCTGAAGGTAGCAACGAATCCAACTGGATTAATAGTACCGCAAGGAATGAGACTAGGAATTCATTGGAAAAATTTAAGTGGAGAGATTCAAAGAGCAAGTGGAGGCGGATGTATTTGTTTAACAGAAGCACAAGAAGTGAAAAAAATAGTCTCACAAATTATTGAAGAAAATAAATTTAACGGAACTATAGGGGTTGTCACTCCTTTTAGGCAACAAGCTAATAGAATTAATGATATATTATTTGATGGAGATATTGATTATGGCCTAGCTCAGAAAGCTAAACTCCATGTTGACACAGCTCATGGCTTTCAAGGTGATGAACGAGATGTAATGATTATGAGCTTATGTAGTGGAGCTGAAATGCCTCAAGGGTCTTTGAACTTTATAAGAGAAAATGGCTACTTGTTTAATGTTGCAGCCAGTAGATCTCGAGCTGTTTTATATGTTGTTGGTGATAGAACATGGGCCAAATCATGCGGTATTCCACATATTGTAAAGTTAGCACAAGAAAAGAACATATCACCTAATGTCATAAAGGGGCCATGGGCTCCTTATGAGTCTCCTTGGGAAAAAATATTTGCAGAAGCACTACAAAAGGTTGGACTTAATCCTATTACACAAGTTCCTGTGGGATACCGCCGATTAGATTTAGCATTGATTAGAAAAGGAACAAATCCTTTTAAAATCGATATTGAAGTAGATGGAGATTGTCATCGCAACTCTGATGGTAGTCGTAAAATGGATGATTATTGGCGAGATATTCAAGTGCAATCCGCCGGTTTTATTGTTTTGCGATTCTGGGTCTACCAGTTGCGAGATGATTTGCATGGTTGTGTGCAAAAAGTATTAAAAGTATGGAGCAATAATGAATGATGAAATAAAAACCAACAATCCAAGTGCATTAAAATCTATCCATAAAGTTCCTAAATTAGATAAATTTCCTATTTCTGCCATTCCTTTGGGGTGTCTATTGTTTTTAGCAATGATTTCTTTAGTTGCTTCTGGTTGGAAAATTGCGAAAATAGAACTGGAACGAAGTGAAGTAACAACAGAAAGAAGGCTTCTTGAAAAAGATAAAGCTGATTTTCTCAAGCATAAAAGAGAATTACCTCAACTGGCAGGGAAAATATCAGATTTAAATATTCAGATAGTCGAGAGAGAAGGAACTTTAGCTGAAATTCAAAACAGGTATAATAGTTTCAAAAATAAAGCAGGCCAAAAAGAGCAAGAGTTAGCAAATGCAGATAGCCTCTTAAAAGTTGCACAAGCGGAGAAACAAACCGCTCTTATGATATATGAAAAACTTCAAGCGAGTATTGAAGTTAATACTGAACAGCTTAATAAAATATCAAATAAAGTTATAAAGCTTCAAGAAAAAGAACGGCTTTATGAGGAAAATAATAAAAAACTTGCAAGTCAAAAAGTATATCTTGCTGCACAAAAGGCGAATCTTACCGCTGCTGTAGAAGAAGCAAAGCAAGAGCAAAAACAAGAACGTAGCCGCTTAAAAGAAATGAGTCAGGAGCGCGCAGAACTAGAAAAAATATCTTTACGTTTCAAGCAAATGGCTCTTTCGCTTAAAAAGGTTACTTCACAGATAGAAATAACTGCGAAAACTGCCAAAGATGCAACTGAAAACCTAGTCCAAACGGAAAAGAAATTCGTTACCCAAAATATAGACCTGAAGACTGCTGTTGCAAATTTAAAAATTGATCAAGTAGATTTAAAGGGTATTAATAAGGAATTAAAAGATCATAATAAAAATGTAAAAACAGTGAATCGTAGCTTAACCGGAACCATAGAAGAATTTCAGAAAAAAGTAACTTCGATTAGTTCACAAGCTAAAACTTTAAGTACCGTTCTTACGGGATTTGATTCTCAAAATATGGACATGAACAGCGCCTTAACTAAGTTCTCTGCAACCCTCTCCTCTTTTGACTCATGGCCGACTAAATTTGAGACGATTCAAGAAAAACATCAAAAAACTTTACAATCAGTAGATGATCTGTCCGAACAGCTTATCAAACAAAATGATGTCCTAATCTCAACGGCACAAAACATGAACAGTTCCGGACAAAGTCTGACAGCCTTAACTCCTGCCCTTAAAGAAGAAATTGCAAAGCTAAAGTCACTAAATGCCCAATATACACAGTTAGATAAGGATAAAAATAGCATGCTTTCCTCTGCTAATGAATTAAAAATTGCCGGTAATAATATTTCCATATTAACTCCGGAACTTGAAAAAAATATAAATAAACTCAGTACTATGAATGGTGATATCAGGAATATTCAGATTCAAATGAAAGAACAAATGCAAAAACTAAATAAACTTAATGCAGTTCAGTCTACAGCTGAATAAACACACAAGATAAGGATTTAACATGCTGTTTTCAACGTCTATTTGGGCAATTGGTGTCATACTTGTTTTCATTGTAATGATTGTTATTCTTATTTCGCACATATATATGTCAAAGCGGTTCAAGTCTTATCAAACGGATGAAGGTGACGTTGTAGATTCATCCGCATATTTAAAAATATTGCAGAGTGATAAGACTCAGATTGAGAATTGGATAAGCGAACATAAGAATGAATTGTTAACTGTTGAAGCAGACAGAAAAGAACAAGAAATTCTACGTGGTGAGCTTGCAAAATTAATAGAAGATGGCGCAACGGTCTTGGCTCAAAATGAGTTCTATCGAAAGGAAGTAGGGGAACTTGAAAATCAAAAGTTTTTACTCACATCAAATTTGACACAGCAAAGAAATGAATTAGCATTTCTAGAAAAATCTAAAAAAGAATATGATGAAATCGTTGCGCAACTGCCGCTATTAAAAAAAGAAGTTGAAGACGCTAAGGTAATCACGGGAAAAGTTTATGAGTACAAAGCTGAACTAGAAAATTTGATCATGAAGCAAAACCAACAAAGAGAAGAAATTAATAAGCTTGAAGCAATAAAAAAAGAATATAATGAAATTACAGCGCAACTACCTAATCTCAAAGAGCAAGAGAGCAGTGCAAGAGACATAATAGTAAAAGCAATAGAGTTTAGGGTTGAGCTTGAAAAGTTAGAAAAGGTAATCGTTGAAAAAAGACAAGAATTGCAAAACAATGGATTAGAATTAGAAAAAATAAAGAAAAAATACAATGAAATAAATATACAATTAGTTGATAGAGAAAAAGAAAGCGAAAAAGAAAAAGCAAAAATAGCCGAAGAACTGAAAAACTTAAAAATTACACAAAACAAAACAGATAGACAATTACAAGAGAAAAGAAGTGAACTTAAGGTGGTAACAGATAAACTGCTAGAACAAAAAGAGACTATCGATCATCTACGGGCTAAAGAAGCAGTCTTAAGCAGCAAAATAGAAACACACCGTAAAGAAATGGGCGAAGAGACTGAAGAAGACTCCTGTCATGCTTATATAGACCTCATCGGTGGAGAGAATCTTGATTGTCTAAAAGAAAAAGATTTTGAAAATCCTAACCTTGAAACTGATGAAGATAGTGCATTAAAAACTGTTCGTACAAAACTTGCTGAAAATAACTATATTTTTCCTAAGAGAATTATTGATGCATTCCATACCAGTCTAAAAAGTCAATCCATCAATCCTTTAACTGTACTTGCCGGAGTCTCTGGTACAGGTAAAACACTATTGCCCAAATGTTATGCCGACATAATGGGGATGCATTCTCATATCATGGCCGTTCAGCCTCGCTGGGATTCCCCCCAAGATTTATTTGGGTTTTATAATGTGCTTGAGAAAAAATACAAAGCCACTGACCTTTCTAGGGCATTATTCCGTATGGATCAATATCAAGGTAAGGTTAATGACCATTGCAGCTGGACTCAAGATCGCATGTTGCTTGTACTGCTTGATGAAATGAACCTAGCACGCACTGAGTATTATTTTAGTGAATTCTTGTCCAAATTAGAACTAAGACGACAAGTTGATGAAAATGAATCCAGCGACAGGTCAAAAGCCTCTGTAGAGCTAAGCGACCAGTATAAAGTATGGATAAATAGTAATGTACTGTTTGTAGGAACTATGAATGAAGATGAAACCACGCAAACTCTTTCTGATAAAGTCTTGGATAGAGCGAACGTTCTACGCTTTGGAAGACCTGCGAAGCGTACAGAAAACAAAAATGGATCTAGTGCAAACAGAATGTCTTCACATGGAAAATATCTTTCACATAAAACATGGAACAGCTGGATCAAAAAACCCCAGAATACAGGGTGGAGTGATGATGTCTCTAGATGGATCACGGAATTAAATGAAGCTCTCGACTCCATAGGTAGGCCATTCGGATATAGAGTAGAAGACGCGGTGATGAGTTATGTGGCAAACTATCCGAAAGTTGAAAGCAGAGATAGATATAAGTTAGCTTTTGCAGATCAAATTGAACAAAAAATTCTCCCCAAATTACGTGGCGCGGACTGCGATGAAGCCGGGTCATGCTTGAGGCGAGTGTCTGAAATAATCTCAGAAACAAACGATGAAGCGTTAAAAGACGCTTTTGATGAAGCCCAGACCAACAGCCGGTCTGTGGGAACGTTCCAGTGGCGTGGTGTTACTAGAAAGGATGATTAATCCTTATGAATGAAGTAATTGGGCAAATTCATTATTTTCCGTGGTCAATAGGGTCTGCTAATGAAACGGTTGACATAATAGGAACACATGTCGAATGCCCGTTTTATGGCAGCCCTGTTTTATCTATTGTTCAAGGGGCAGAGCTTTTCATTTCAAGCCGGCATGAGAAATTCACTCCTTTAGGAGCTAGTTTCGACACTCTACAAAATAAGTATACTGTATTTGAAGCGCCACATGGAATATTAGCACATAAACATAACAGTCGTAGTTCTTTATCGCTTTTGTATGACAAAAAGTATCAAACAATTGAATTCCAAATGATTGGTGCTGTTAAACAACAAGAAGAAAAAGTTGAAAATGCGTTGAATGGTATTGTTTTAGGCTGGTCACAGTTCTTCGATGATTTAATTGAAAATAATCATGTGCAAGAAAATTCTCAAGGGTTTTATCAGAGCAATCAATTACCTTGGAAAACTATTAACTCCAAACTGTGTGATCTTGCGGGCAAGGAAGAAGAACCGCGGATGGCCTTAATTATTCATATTGCGCGAAAAATGGAAAAAAATATTACGGATGTGGTGAATGGAGCAAGAA
Source organism: Maridesulfovibrio ferrireducens (assembly GCF_016342405.1). Taxonomy (NCBI): domain Bacteria; kingdom Pseudomonadati; phylum Thermodesulfobacteriota; class Desulfovibrionia; order Desulfovibrionales; family Desulfovibrionaceae; genus Maridesulfovibrio; species Maridesulfovibrio ferrireducens. Next base: position 30,726 of record NZ_JAEINN010000002.1, read on the forward strand.
AGATTTTATTAAGAACTAGAAAAATGCTCCCGGCGGAACGTCTTGCAGAAGTTGATACAACCTGTGTTCAATGGTTAGTGCGTCAGGCAGGAAGGACTCTTGCAGAAAAGGCTGCAATGAACAGACATCAACTCCTTGGAATAACAAGAGAAGAAAGCTTTAACACTCTGGAAAATATGGTGTTGAAAGATTTTATCTTACGATGTGAGCAGGAATGTCACCGTTATATCCAGACAGAAGTACGAGATAAATTTAAGGAAAATAAAAAGGCACAAGATGTTAATAAATTTAAAAATCTATGTACTGTTCTCAAGACTCGTGAACAGCTAGAAAATGTAGCAGCCCCACCTCCAGGCTTTTCCCCAAACTATGCGTTACAAAATGATTCACGGTATAGACTTATCTGGAAACAGTATCAAAGATTGATTCGTCAAGAAGATGAAGAGGATAGAATCTGGGACTGGCAATCTCGTTTATGGTCTGATATTGTTAGAGTTTTAGTAAATACACGACTACATTCTAGATCGAAAATGGAAGAGATCTTAAATTCCAATCTTTCAGTGCGGAAAGAGCAAAATTTAGGCAGCAGAGTTTATGCCGGATGCGAACCTGGACCTTTTGTAGATAAGAAGGAGTGCCCCGACTTTGTTCTCGAAATTGTTCATTCAGATCAAGCAGAAAAACATCCTGTCACGAGAAAATTGGGGCGCACAGGCGGGCATATGTTTCTTGTCGCCAACTCGCTTAATGAGGATATCCGTTCACGAGTAATTATTATATGGGCAGTGCACCTTGCTTCTTCTGAAAATAAACTTTCATGGCAAGCATTATGCGAATCCGCACAACAAAATTTGAAACGACACCAAAGTTCTCTAGAAGATAGACAGAGACGTTTTCCTGTTTTGAAAGGGCTTGTTTTTGCTAGCGATATTGATAATACCAGAGTGGACTTTTATCCTGAAACTGATGTGGCGCTGATGAACGTTCCTATAGATCAAAGGCGATGGGTCGAAACGTTAAATAAAATGGAAGAGGTTTTAGACCTTCTGCTAGATGAATTTTTAGGGGTACTAAATGTCTAAAAAAATTGTAGGATGTTCCGCTTTCGGATTACGAGATGTGCATTATATAAATCCTGAAAATCTTTCTGGGGAAGAATATTTTTTTGAAGATTTTTATTTGGCAGACGCGCTCTTACCGCGAAAGAACTCCCAGAAGATTAGGGTTGGCAAAAGTGCAGAACTTGAACGTTTTCAAGCCGGTTTAACTTGGCCTTTAGAAGCACAAGTTTCTCCAGAAAGCTATCTTCAACGAGTTCCCATTCCTTTTGCGTGGGATGTGCTTGTTCAAGCTGAAGATCGACGAATTCGCTGGGAATCTAGTAAGAGCGCTTCTTTTTCTGTTGAAAGCATTATAGCTGCTCACGTTCACAACTTAGTTTCTCCAGAGGATAATTTAGTTTTAGCTATTCCAGATCATCTAGATGAATTGGGACAAACTGGAATTTTAAAAGAATTACAAAATCTTAATCATCGTGATCCTAAGCTTATTTGGAGAGCTGTTGCAGCAACTTTATCATGGAAAGAAAAACTTGATTTATCTAAACTCTGTAATCGAAAAAAACATATTATTGTCATATATATAGGAGCGGATGGAATAGAATTTACACCTATTGAAATGTTCGACTATACCCCTAAAGATCAAAAGACTTCTTATTGTATTCCAAAGCGCCGCCGTCCTGAAAAAAGAATTCCGTGGACTGGTATGGACTGGGCAACCTCCGCGCTGCAAAATATATATCATCTTGAAGATAATAATGCGTTTTGGCAATCATTCACCACTGCAAATGAAATATGGAGTACGCTTGCTAATAATGATTTTCTCCCTATTCATTCCCCCAAAGTTTGGCATGATGGTAAAAAATGGAAAAGGTGGGAGAATAATCAAGTAAGCCAAACAGAACTATTAAAACTAAAAGTTGAAACTGCAAGTAAGCTCTATAACCTCAGCTCTAAGTCATGCAAATTAAGAGCGTCTACTTTCAAAGTGGATTGTAATTGGGGAGATTATTTACAGAATGAATTTAAGGACGTTTTAAAAACAAGTAGAAAAGATAGTAAACTTTTGTCTGTCATTTTCTGTGGTTCGCTTGTTTCTGAAAATATTCCTCAATGGTTTTTATCACTTATTCCAGAATTAGAAAAATTAGGGGTCTCAGCTCACGGCGACTTGCATGAACAAGAAGTTGGAAAAATTTGGATTCCTAAAATTCAAGAGGACCCTATTGCTGAAGGGGCGTTTCTTTACGGGGATTATTTGCAAGATAATTTGCCTACGTATTTAGATGAATTACCAAGGTTGTCCTTGAAAACTCAAAAAGATGGCCAACCTAATTGGATGAAATTAGTACAAAAAGATGAAATTCTCGGTGGAGAAGAATATGTAGAAAAAATCCCTAAAATTGTTTCTATTAAAAAAGGTTACAGTTCTTTAAAATGTCAGCTTTTGCGGGGTAAAAAAGAAAAAAAAGAAATATTAGATCCTGATAAATTTCCAAAATCAAAAAACATCTCCCCAGCTAAAGCGGCTCTTATTCGTGATTTGGTGAATAAAAGCACAACAAAGAATTTCTCATGGTTTACTAGAATTGAAGAAGACTACGCAAGTGAATATAAAAATTTTATAACTTTGAACGAGACAGGTAAATTGCTTGAACAACAAGATTCTCCTGTTAGAGAAGTTGTATTTGATTTTCCGGGCAAAGCGTCTCAAAATATACCTGTACGTATTGAAGTAAAAATGAAGCCTGCGAATGGACTTGCGCAAGTAGAAATTATTCCCGAAAATATTGATGGGCGAAGCTACTTTGGTAATACTCGGGCTTTTTTAGATTATTCTAAAATGAATTCTATAGCCCTTGGTGGATATGGCTATCCTCCATTGCAAGATATTTTGATAGATCCTAGTGATGAATATTTGAATGAGAATTCCTATATATTGCAAAATGTCCTCATTACAAAAGTAGAAGAAGAAGGGTATGATAAAAAAGTTAATAGTTTAAGGACTTTTTTGTCTTCTAGGTCATATCAAACACAGTTTATGGCAAAAGAGTTTCGTACTAGGATAATAGACCAAAATGGTAATCCGGCAACGAATGAAGGGCAGAAGCTTATTAATAAGCTTGTCCAAAAAATAGATTTAGATATGCAAATGGATGTTCATGATGAAAAAAAATTTCGTGATACTCTCTTTGTACGAGGGAGCTGGCTATGGGGCCAGACGCCTCAATCTGTATTGTCTTATATTAGAAAAATTTTGCAAGGTCAGCCTGAAGGAAATATCTTCAATTATGCTTTAGATGCTGCAGGCCGCTCATTTAAAAAAAAGGATGACTTACAGCTTTTGTTTAATGCAGTCCTGAAAAAAAATGAACAAGAATATTTTTCTCCTCAGAAAAAGTATGATGGTATTAAAATTAATGGAGCTAGGGCCTGCTACTATGCTCTAATGTATAGCCCAGAAGCGACCCCTGCTCTGAGTATCAATACTGCTAAAAAAATAGCAGAGAGCGCCTTACTTCGTCTAAAAAGAATTGGAGAAGGTGCGGGCTATGATAAGCTTTTTTTCCAATTAATATTATTACTTCTCTTTTTGCTACGAGTTAAAAAGCATTCTGAAACATGTTTTTATAAAATGGATGAAATCTATACTGGGGTATTAATTCAAATAGAAGAAGCTGAAAAATATTTCTCCAAAAAGAGAGACTTAGCAAAAAAAAATAAGGTGTCAGATGTAAAAAAACTCATACAAGGATTTTTAGACAACCAAGGATCTCTAAGCGATGTAAGTGGGTTGGTAGAAGCCGCTGAAGACTAGAAAAAAATCTAAGGATCGCCGTCGGTCGTAAGAAACTAGCTGTTCTCAGGTTCACCCCGAGGAGCAAAATCCGGTGTGACAGTATACTGCCTGGTTGAAACAGCAAAAGCCAACAATCTCAATCCCTACGAATATCTGATTTATATATTTGAAAAACTTCCCTTTATAAACTCTGCCCATGACCTTGAAGCATTGCTTCCATGGGAAATGCCAAAAGACAAAGCAATATAGCAGATTCAATTTACGTTGTAAGGTGCAGGTGTTTCGACGGTTACGCATTGTCATTACTTACTTTCGCAGTCTCTGCAGAATAGCCAGCTTGTTGTTTAATATTTTGTTTACTGTACTCTAAATTTACTTTGGATTGAGCTGTCCCTTTAAGACTCTTATTTGTTATTATGCCAGTTTCATTATCTATTCCACGATATCCCTTGATGAATTCAGCATTAGCACTTCCATAGCGATCGACAATTTCTGTGTTAGAAGAAGCTACAGCAGTATTTTCTATAATATCTTTTTTATTATTATCTTTTTTATTCATATCTGCCACTAACTCTTTAATATTTTTGCCTCATTCCCAAAACTACGAACCCAAGACATCAGCTCCAGTTCACTCACAGTCCCTATTTCTAAAATGATTGAACCATCATCTTGATCTTCAATCTTTTGATCAGAACTCCATACCCTTTCTCGGACGTAATCTGAGGCTCCATCATTAAAGCGGATTCGAAACTTTTTTAATTCATGCCGCTTGAGTCCAAAAGAGCTGAGTTCTTGATCGGCTGCTTCAAAGTTAAAACTTTGATCAGTCACGGTAACATCGTCAACTCTATGTATTGCTAATGTCATAGGACGATATTTCTCTGCTTCTCCCTTGGTTGTTTGATACCCCTGCACATAAAGGGCATTACTCATAGATATAATCCTTCCAGGGGCAAAAAAATGAATTCGTGCTTCATCCAACCGTTTTGCTCTGTAGGCTACTAGACAAACTCTCTTCTCTATTGAAGATTGTAGGAGCTTATCTAAAGTCTTGTAATAAGGGGAATAATCAATATATCCTTTCGGATTAAAAGAAACTGGCACGCCTTGAACTTCTGAACGTTTTTCGTAGTCGTCATTAGCTAATAAGCAAGACAAGTTAAAAATGGTCTTATCTATTCGATTGCAGATTTGTTTAGGGATTATTCCTGAGGCCAACTGTTTGCAAAGGCTCAAATATCTTATTTCTTCAAGTTCAAGTCCCAGTGAACTTCTTTGAGGATAAGCTGAAATTTGATAGTATCTACGTCTTCCATCCCGACCTATCTCAAAATTGGCAACACCAATCTCTTTTTCAATATGTCCTGCAAGCCTGTGTATGGTTTGCCGGGAACAATCCAAGTCAGTAGCTAGATCAACTTGAAAATGCCGTCGTCCATCAAACATAAGTTTGAGAAACATTCTCAAAAGTTTTTCACCATATGTAGAGTTTAAATCTTTTTTTATAGGCATAATTTCCCCGAACAAAGCGTTATCAGGTATTAATATTCTAATCAATATCAATGGTATATTTTAATCTCATAAATAATAAAATATTGTTTTTAGGAGATCCATGTAAGTACCTACTGCCAAATGAGCACGACAGCAGGTACTATAAAAATAGGGTTATTTTAAATCAGTTAACTGTTCCAAATTCTGCATCAAGACTACCAAGCACTGATTCGAAGAATATTTGTGGTTTTTTCTTCTGAGATATGATGAGTGCAAAATCAACAATCAATACAACAACAGTAAAGATGCCTATTACAAAAAGCGTCCAAAATACCCAGTTTGCTGAGCTTGCTCCAACAATATGAATTCGAAGGCCTTCGTCAGTAATTTTAAATTTTATATTGGCAGTGAACTTGGTTACTGGAGTGAAAAAACGTTCAAGAACTCGCCCTTTAATCGAAAAATTATTAGGACTTTCATTTAACATCTTGTACTTACAAACCAAATCAAGCCGTTCTTTAATGAAAACAGCAACTTGTTCTTGTGTAACTTCTTTTGAGATTGGAATTCGTTTACTTACTTCAAAGTTTGCCATTTATATTTCCTATGGTTATGATTTTCCATGTGGCTGTTTTTATTTTGTTTATTCCTTGGACAGATTATCCGTCCAAGGAATAAAGTTCAGTTTACTCAGCTAATTGAACATATAGTTGTCCATCTTTCTTAACCTCGACAGTAATATTGATTTCGCCAGCATTGTTTAAGGTAGCAATGCCCTTGTAAAAACTAGGTGCTACTTCATCTTTTAACTCAACTTTCATACAACGTATGTCAGGGTTAAAACGTTGAACGATTTCAGTGACTATCGGAATTGAGGATGCTGCAACCTGATTTTTTGCAACTCCCATAAATGTTACACTTGAAAGCACTATCCATAGGCATAAACTGGCAATACTTGTCCAAAACATTTTTTTATCTATTTTAAGCAAATTACAGCGTTTCCATATATATACCGGCAGGATAATCATCCAGATCCAGTGAGGCTTAGGATGATTATCTCTTTTAAGTTTTACATAGTCACAAATGATGCAGACAGTGCCAAGCAAGCTACAGACCATCGAGGCTATAGATAAGTAATGGATTAGAAAAACATTAAGAATTGAAGCACTGACCATAAAGATAAGTCCTGACCACAAATAACGATTGTCAATTTTAGATTCGAACATAGATTTCTCCTAATTGGTTTATTTAGTGTATACCTCGCGAACTGTTCATAAGACGGACAGTTGCCTTAGAAAATGAAAAGCCGTCAGAATATTTCCAACGGCTTTTCTAATCTAAAATCTCTGAAATTACTTTTTTACCCCTCAAACTCCGCACCACACTTATTACAACGATAGCAACCGATAACATGCTTATCTATGTGTTCACCTACAGCGTTACCGGTTGCAGCCCCTGCGAAGAATCCGGCTAATGCTCCGGTTAATCCTCCCGCAATCGCTCCAATTCCAGTTCCAATAATTGGTACAACCGAGCCAAGAGCGGCTCCAGCGAGAGCTCCGCTACCTGCACCGGCATACCCACAGGTCGCTCCAGCAAGGCCTCCTGCTGCCGTACCAACTTTCTGAGCAGTGTTAACGAGGATAACGTGTTCACTTGAATTACATGATGGGCATTTAAGGATTTCAGACATAGTTTACTCCTTTATTAAGAGGTTAGTGCTCTCTGCAACATTTCAAACATTGCTGAAGGAAGCTCATTGATTTGGTTGATATTTTTACTATTGTTCAAAGGTAATGAATGTATTTCTGGAGACAAAATTCCAAGTCCGTAAAACTCAAATCCTAGTTGTTGGCCTGTTTTCAACGCTTGATTGGCTGTCGGAATTGAATCTGGTTTTCCATCTGTGATGATTAAAATGATTCTTCGGCCTTCCTTGAGTTGAACCATTTGTTGCAAAGTCCACCACAAAGCTTCCCCCATAGGCGTTTGCCCGGATGCTGATAGCTTGAATCGATGATGAACTTGTTCCCCATGCTGAAGCACAGGGACGATTGTTTTGTGAGATTGTCCTTCCCGATAGACTGATGGGAAGGCTGACACTGCGACGTTTACTCCGACGTGCTCCAAAGCAGACGCTACGGCATGACAGGCTTGACCTGCCAACTGAATTCGCCTTCTCATGGAGCCGGAACAGTCAAGGAGGATATGAACCGCAGTGTTAATTTTTTGTGTAGGGCTGTCGGCTAAGAATAGCCTGGGATTGTGGGTTAATGCTCTATGGAGTCGCTTGTAATCAAATCGACCACTTCGAGCTGGCTTAGAACGGGTTAATGATGTGGCTTGAAGTAGAGAGTAAAACTTGACTCTCATGCAATTTGTGGCTTTACGGACCTCGGCGATTTCATCTTGAGTAAAAGCGGAAGTTCCTCGTTTTCCAAGGACCGCGACCTGAATCAGTTCATCAATTTCTCCCGGTTGTCTTTTTAAAGATTTAATAAGGATGCTGCTAAGATCCATTGGAAGATCTTGCTCTGAAGCATTCAGAAGTAATTCAAGATCTTTCAGCCTTTTCCTCGTAAGTTGATCCGTTTCATTTCTTCTACTTTGCTCCTCCTTTTGAGATCTTTGTGTTTTTGAGCCCGTATTGGCTGACGTTATATTTTTAGATATAGCCTTAAATTCAGATTTCCTGGTAATCCCCTGCAGGATTGAAATGAACTCTTTTGCATAGATAAGGCATGCCTTTGAATCAGGACAAGATCCTCGTACTTTTATGAGCACTAGCTCCAGTGAAAAAGTTAATCCCGGCACCACTTCCTCTATTATAGAAGCATATTTTTTACTCCTAGCGTTCAGTTCAGGGGTGTCCCAACTTCGTACAGTTAAAAGCAACCAATTAAGAACATTTAATCCTAGATGGTTTGAACAGATCTTATCTTTGTCTGATAAGAATAGATGCTTAATAAGCCAGTTGAAATTCTGTTTGCATCCTGGAAAAATCCTTGAGAGTTGGTTTTCTACTCGCCAATCTTCAAGAGTATTCCAAATATGCTTTTCAAGTGGAGTTATGGATTCATCTTTAAGGATATCAAAGTTAGTATGGCGGATATGGGCGGATTCGTGGTCAATATAACCTCTAACCAGCCCGAGTAAATCGCTGTCACATTCAGAAGGAAGACTTGGAATAGTAATCGTCCGCCCATTAGTGAAAGCTGCCTTGCCACCTATTTCAACATTGATTCCATATTTTTTGCCGAGGACCGCAGCAAGTAACGGTAGAGATTTCAAGATATGCTTGTTAGCAATCATATTAACCTCCTACCAGAGACCTAAGCTGTTTAACGGGGCTGGTTGAGCAGGAATGGCTACTGACTCTGGAAGGTCATCAATTTGTTCGTTCGCAAAGCTTGCACTCTCGACTTGAGGCCCGTGAGCTGTATCCTGATTGCTGAGTAGATTCTGCAAAACCTTATCAGGAGTATTCCCCTCAATAATTTTCTGACCATGTTCAACCAATGCAGATGGATCACGCAGTAAGCAGAGAAGACCCTGAAGCATTATTAAGTTCGCGCCACGGATTCTTCCTTTTGCGGGTATCTTGGAAAAGGCTGTTTCAAGTAGGGTGATAACCGGCGAGACTCGTGGTTCAATAAAACTAAGCCCTGACAATTTACGATGAACAGAACGCAAAGGTGCTAAGGCTTTTCTTGTCACGTTATCTTTGCCTGCAAAGCTATTATGCCAACTGTCTGTAGCTATTTTAGCAACTTCTCCGAATAACGTTACTCCGAGATTTTCAACTTCGCCTTGTAGCCCTGAACTTACAGCTTCATTCTTTTTGCTGGGTGGCATGATCTTGAACATCTGCCAGTTGAAATCTAAACGGGACCGGACATAATCTGAACTGACGGCAGAGCTGGCGATCAATGATTCCCAACCGGGATTGTTTCTTATCCATTCCTGAACAGATTCATCATAACGATTCAAGAACAGTTCTTTTGCGTCATTGAAGTCTGCTGCAATTTCTAAAAGTGTATTTTGAATTTCCTCTACCTTTTGCTCTGGCAATGCCCAACCTCCGAGAAAGCGCACACCATTCTTGTCTAGCAATGAAATTGCTCGACTTTTAAGAGTTCCAAAGATGCATAGCTCTTTAGGATTGCAAATTTTTTTACTACCAAGGGAAGCCAGTTTTTCAGGAGGCAGCTCCGTTGCTCCGAAGTCAGAAGGTATTAACTTTTTACGTGCTGACCAAATATTTACATCCAGTCTGATAGCCATAAGACACTTTAAAACCTTTATATTTGTGGTAATAGTCATAAGATTCTCCCTTGTTTATTAAACGTAAAAAAGGGGAGCCATTTCTGACTCCCCTTATGATGATAGGTCGTATTTTGTAGTTACCATGTTAATTTATGTCACGCTCTGATCCTGAAAACATTCGCTGAGCTAGTTCATGAAGCATTGCGCGAGTCTCCCGAGTCGCACGGAATCCAAGAGCTCTATCCAGTGCATACGTAATAGGTTGCACTCCCTGTTGGCTAAGTGGCTGAAATCTTACTGTGAGATCAGCCCATCGTATTAATGTTCGTGTGGAAAAGGTTACTTCAATGGAATTTCCTAATTCTGCATGATTAGAATCTTCTCCCATAAATAGCTTTCGAACTTCATTGGCATAGTCAACCATGCCGGTCCTCAGCTTTTCGGGAAGACTGGATGCAAGCTTTTTAAGTAATTGGACCTCGGCTTGAGGTTCAGGATAATTGACTTCGCATAGCCAAAATCTGTCCATAAACGCTATGTTTTGTTTGAGTGTTCCTTGATACAATCCCGATTCATCAATTCCGCCATTCGTATTAGCTGTAGCGGCAAAGCGAAACATTGGATGCGGATAAATCAGTTCACTTCCATTTTCAGGAATGCATAAGGGAGAACCGTCAAGGATGCTGTTCAGTCCAGACGCTGTCGCGGGGTCAAGTAAATCAAGTTCATTGAGCAGGAATAAGCCACCGTATTTCATGGCAAGGGAGAGGGGGCCATATTGAAACACCATGTTTGCTTTTTCGAGACTCAAATGACCGGCAAGGTCAGCGAACTCTAAGCGGCTATGACCTGTAACCTCAAATACGGGATAATTGAGTTTAGAAGCTAACTGTTTGATAAGACTTGTCTTGCCACTTCCCGTGGGGCCAAAGATGTAGAGCGGATCAGATGGATTCATTAACCAGACAATAATTTCACGCATGGTGTCATGGTAAATGTAGTCCGGATTTGATTTAGGGGTATATATGGATGCCACAGAATAACCGTTGATCATCCGCTTTGAAGGTTGTCCGCTGAAGATATTGCCTGCATCCATTTCGATTACTTTAAGCTGTTTTAATTCATTATGTTCGTTCATTGTTACCTGCCTGATTAAGATGCAATAGATTTTTGTGTTGATAATATTTGCTCATGCAAACAAAAAGGGTCCTCAGCTTTTCAGCCGAGGACCCTCATTAATAATGATTGTAGCCAAAACTACGCCGCAATATCGGCATACTTCCACCATATTTTCTGTTTTTGATCCCAACGAAATCCAGCTTTCTTTAACAGGTCCGCTTTAGATCTTGTCGCTCCTATGGCTTTGATACAACTACGGCCATCTTGAGCTTGAACAGGTTGATATTGCACACCAGCAAGCTGAGGTCCCAATGCCCTCGGTGTCTGTGTTGGTTTTCCCTGATTGGTATTTGATGAATTGGGATTGCGAGGCATAGCTCCTTCTGCGTCATCGTCAGATTCTGTTGTTAACCCGATTAAAGTCGCAAGTCCGTAACGACGTGCATAGGTTAAAGCAGAACCGTAGCCCTGTGGGTCATTCTTCGGTAGTGGCATAACCATAAGTGAAGATTGCCATTGTCCACTTTTAACATGGATCAGCTTGGTAACTAATCCAATATGTCCTTGTTCTGCGGATACAGGATATTGAGCTACCCAAATGCCATTGCTGATCAAAGTATCTCTGCAAGTATCAATTACAGAATTTAATGTCGCATAGCGGCTTTGAGTAAATGGATTTACCTGATCCTTTAATGCCGGATTTAAAGATTGCTGAACTTGAATCATCGCCTTTGCTAGTTCGGTAATTTCTGGAGAACACAGATCTGTGCTGTTCATGTTTTACTCCTTACATAAGAAAGCCCCTATCCTGCGTAGTGCAGGATAGGGGCTTTGGATAAAAAGATAGTTCTTTCAAGGAAGTAATATATGTTTGAAAATTATTTGAAAAGCAGTTTCGTTTTTTCGATTAACTTTCCAATATCTGGAAGAGCTGTAAGTTATAAAGGAACCCTACTTTATTGGGAATGTCATTTACAAAATAATTGTAATGGTATAAAAAACTATTTTGTATAAATAACTCAAGGAAGATATGCCAAAAGCAATAAATCCAGATAGTTCTCCAGGTTCAAAACTGATTCGTTTGTTTATTAAGCTTATGCTGGAAGGTAAAAAACACTACCAATCAGACCTTGCTATGGATATCGAATGTTCTCCTCAAACAATCATCAGATTGATTGCAGAGATAGAGGCTGTTATAGGGAGTAGTCTTGAAGTTGGAAATGTTGGTAAACGGAAATATTACCAACTTAAGTCTCTTTCTGCGCGAAGAACTTTAGGATTAGATTTTGAAGAACTCAGGTATCTAAGCTTATGCCATGATTTTGCAGCCCAACATTTACCTCAACACATTTCTGCTCGTGTTGAAAAAACTATATTCTCTCTTTCAGCTCTCATGGCTGATCCTGACTTTGCACGTCGTGAAGAAACTCAAACGCAGCAGGTTAGTTTTAGCCCCAAAGGGTATATTGATTATGAAAAACATTTCTCATCCATCGAAAAATTAATTGATGCCGCACATAACAAGCTTGCTTGCCTTATTGAATATAAATCCTCCTTCCGGAAGGATTCAAAAATTTATTACTACGCACCGGGTAAAATCGTTTCAATGAATAGTGCTTTGTACGTTCAGGGCTATAAGTTGTCGAAAGATTTTACTGAACAACTACGGGCAACAACTTTTGCAATTCATAGGATACAGGAAGTCACAAAAACAGATAAACATTTCAAATTTGATGCTTCAATTGATGATGAAGGATGTTTTGGAATGAAATGGCATGAGCCTAGGACCTTTCGTATCCAGTTTGATGAGAAGGCTGCAGACTACGTGCGAGAACGTATCTGGTGCGATAATCAAAAGATTGAAGAGCTAGAAGACGGTGGAATTGTTTTGAAAGTAAACACTGTTAGTGAGCCAGAACTGATGTCTTGGGTTCGGAGTTTTGGAGATAATGCCCACATTATAAGTTTTAAATAAGGATCTGATTATGAACTTGAACAATTTTTCCGATTTGAAGGGTGTTAAAGCGATATTAAGCGATGAGGATATTGCTGATGTAGTTAAATTAGCATCCGTGTTGAAATTGGGACAAAAAACTACTGAGGAGCTTGTCTCATTAGCTTATAAACAGCCTCATGGAGTTGCGGACTTAATACCTTCTATCTTTTCTGTCGTTCTTGCTGTGGCTGCTGCTGACGGCAAAATATCATCTAGTGAAAAAAAAGAAATATTTGATCCTCTTTTTTCTTCAGTTGAAAGACATTTAAAAGACGAATGCTTTCACCAAATATCCGCTATGCTTGAAAGAATACCCAACGTTAAGGATTGCGTTACTTATATTGGTAAGCTTGGGAAAAACATTAATTATGAAATCTTTGACGCAATAATTGAAATGGTTGCTAAAAGTGATGACAAATTTTGTTTTAAAGAAAAGGAATTTCTAGATAATTTCAGAATAAAAACAAACAGAACACAAGCTGTACCTGTAGTTGCTACAATGAGTTCAGGCAAATCAACTTTAATAAATGCAATGCTCAGATCTGATCTTTTACCTTCAGAAAATCAGGCTTGCACCGCAACAGTTCTTAAAGTCGAAAACTATGATGGAATCGTAACTCCCTACGCTCGTAGCACCCGTTTAGCTGAAGGTGTTTCTGATTGGCAACCTGTCTCGGCTCAAAAGCTTAAAGAATGGAACAGTCAAGGTGTTGCAGAAGTTGAGATTCTCGGCAATTTTTCCAAGATTGATTTTAAGAAAGCACATATGGTTTTGTATGATACCCCTGGCCCTAATAATGCTATGGATAAATCCCATGCTGAAATCACAAATTCCATCTTAGAACAAGCTCAATATGGACAGGTTGTGGTTGTTTTGAATGCTGAACAATTTGGAATTAATGATGAGTTGAACTTCCTAGATCGATTAAAATTTGTCGCATCTTCCAAAAGTGAACATGTAAGATTTCTTTTTGTCCTAAATAAATTTGATTGTCTTGATCTTGATGATGAATCGTCATTACAGTTTATTCTTAAAGTCAGGAAAATGCTAAATGAAGTAGATCTTAAACGTCCGGTTCTTATTCCTACTATGAGCAGACTTGCTTTAGATATCAGAACGGTACTCGATGTATCCCCTACTACTGGGCTAACATGGACAAATAGGCGTCAAAAGAAATTATTAAGAGATATTGAGTACCTTGAAGAGAATTCGGCACATTATCAAGAGGCAATTTCCCATACTAAAACGAATCAAAAGCTCTACCTTAATGCCAAACAAAATGCTTTTGTTGAAATGTCAGGCGATTCAATAGAATTGGGAGATCAATTGATTCCTCGTAATAGGTTGCTAGAGGCAGATTTATTAACGGGTATCCCTATACTCGAAGCTGCCTTGAGCCAGAGTAAGTGAAAATAAAACAATAAATAACACATTATTTTATAGCAAAAGGAGAATTTCGTATGCTTAACGTTGAACTGACTTATAACCCTTATCTTGTGGCGACATTAATTTCTGTAGAAGGTAAGGAATTGCCTGAAGATCATGATCTTATGTGCCAGTGTAAGAATAATAGACTTCAAGTCTGGATTGATTCTTTTCTTGCAAATATCGTAAGCGAATCTCGTGAAAATAAAATTGACCTAGTAACAAACTGTACTCCTCAGGATACTTTGGATGTGAAAGATGCCTTAACCCGTTTTCAAGCTTCTGAAAATGGAATCAAAGTACAAATAAACTTAAAAGCAAATGAATGTTGTAAGTCTGCTGAAGACAAAATAAATCAGTTAACGGATCTTTTCCAAAAGGCTCAAAGTGGTCCATTTGAAGAGTTTAAGAGTACGGTATTAAAAAAACGTTTTGAGGAAGCTCTTTCTCCATCCTTTGAAGTGAGCGTTGTCGCTACCATGTCTTCGGGAAAATCCACAGTCATTAATTCTTTTATTGGGCAGGACTTAATGCCTGCTAAAAATGAAGCGTGTACAGCGACAATTGCAAATATTGAAGACTGCGATGGAATGGATGTTTTTGAAGGGTGCAGCAAAGATTCTGAAGGAAATACTATCCATAATTGGCAGCCTGTCACTCAAGATATATTGACCAATTGGAATGACGACTCGCAAACATCTACGATGCACTTGAAAGGAGATATTAAATCTATTCAGGAGTCAGATTGTGCGACCCTTGTTTTGGTAGACACTCCCGGTCCTAACAACTCCAGAGATGACGAACACCAAAAAACGACATTACGAGCTATTAAGCGTAAACCACTTTCAATGGTCCTGTATGTTCTCAATGCTACTCAGATGAATATTACGGATGACCAATCACTCCTTAATACGGTCTCAGAGGCTATGAAGCAAGGAGGGCGTCAAGCTCAAGATAGGTTCATATTTATTGCTAATAAAATTGACGCATTTGATCCTGAAAAGGGAGAAAGTGTTCGTTCTGCGTTAAAAAATGCAAGGAATTATCTTAAAGAGAATGGAATTGAAAATCCTTTAGTGATTCCAGCGTCTGGGGAATTGGCAAAGTTGATTAGAATGGAAAAGAAGGGGTGTGATCTTACTCGTTCGCAACGCAATAGTTTGAATAGTTTTACCGAACTTTTTGTAGAAGAGGATGAAATGAATATGCTTAATCATGTTCAGGACAGGATTAATCCTTATAGTTTTAAGCGGTTAAGCTCTCGTTTAGATGAATCTAAAACAGATCGAGATAAAGCTGAAATTTTAAGTGGTATACCTATTGTGGAGGAATTACTTAATGATTTTTTAATCAAGCATGCTCTTCCTGCAAAAATTAAAGACGCAGTAGATACTTTCGGACATGTCATGGAAAAGGCTGAAGGAATTAAAAGAATAAACGTTCAGTTGAGCAAGAGCAAAGAAGAGCTTGAAAAGGTAGCCCAAATATTAAAATCTTTTGAGAAAAATAACGAAAGAGTTTCTATGGCTAAGAATTATCGTAAAGAAGTTTCCGCGAAAAAATATGAACCCTCTAATGAATTGAAAGACAGTTATAAGCAAATTCAAAAGAAGATGTTTTTTTTAATTGAGGATATGACTGAAAGGTTTGATTTGGATAACGTTAAACCCATGCAAGCAAATAGGATTATTGACGGAGCAGCAAGCAGTTGTAATCGCTTTAATATTGAAATTGAGGAAATAATAAATGAAAGCCTTGAAAAGGATTTTTTAGCCGGACTGGATTCCTTGAGAGAGGGCTATGAGGCTCACATTACAAAACTTCTTCAAAAAGAATTTCCTTCAACTCAAGATGCAGGGCTTGTAGAATTTCAGAAAAAGGCAATGACGATGCCAAATGCGAAAACACTCGTTGAAGAGAATAAATATACAGAAAAGGTAGTAGTAGGAACTCGACAGGTATCTGACTCTAAATGGTACAACCCTTTTTCATGGGGAAGCAAAAAGACTGTACACGATTACGAGCATCATGATTATGTGGATATGAGTCCAATTTGGAATGAAATGAGAGATTCCCTGCATGTAGCTGTTGATAAGAACATTAACGAATCTAAAAAGCATGCGGCTGATCAGGCAGAAAAAGGCAAAAGGATCCTTTTACAGGCTATGGATGGTATTGATAGGGTCTGCCAAGAAAATATAACTAAAATACAAGATGCAAATTCAGACAAAGATAGCAAAGAAAAACAGATTGCGGAAAATAAGAGTAAACTTCAATGGTATGAAGAATTTTCTACTGAATTGAAAGAAGTGCTATCCATTTAATGGAGGTTGATATGAAAAATGAGTCGATTACAGATTTAATTAATTCTGGTGAAATGTCACAAGCTCGCTCTATTATTGTGAGTAAATTAGATGGGGATCGCTTTAAGGAAAACATGGAAATTGCTTCGTCTTGGGGGCAATTTCCAGAAGATCTTTATGATGAAGACGATAATGATTCTAATTTTTTATCTGAAGAATTATGGAGTCGCGAATATTGGACCGAGATGCGGGTTGGCCTTAGTAATAATTTTTCTAAGAAAAAATTGAACCATATAATTACGGTTATGCAGCATTTGAGAAAGAAAAAAGATCCAAAGTTTACACCTAATAGATCAGAAGCCGTAACTCCTAATAAAAGTACTGTAAAAAAAGAAAGAGCTCCTCGACACAGTGAAACAATTATGACTCCAAAACGGGTCGTATTTCTTGGCGGCGGCTTTTTAGGTGGTGTAGCAGGTTTTACTTTAAAAGAATCCCTAGTTGGAGCGGTGGCAGGCGGAGCACTTGGAGTGGTTCTTGGTTTTGCCCTTCTTCATATTTTAGGAACTAAAAAATAGACTAGTTCGTATTTTTTTATACTACGAGAAAAGAATGGAATATAAAAGGTTGTGTGAATTAATTTCTATAGGCGATACAGCTCAGACTCGTTCTGTGATTATAAGCCAATTAGACGGAGATCGTTTTAAGTGTAAAATGGTAATTGCCTCCATGAGGGGCAGTTACCAAATATTCTTTTCGAGAAAGACAATTCAGAGTCAGAATTTCTTCCTCAACGCTTCTGGGACCGTGAGTATTGGACTGATATGAGAGTTGAATTTAGCCACAATTTTTCTAGGGAAAAATTAGACCATATTCTCGAGATTATGCAGTATTTGAGAGAACAGAAAGACCCAAAATTTTCACCACCGGTTCAAGCAGAAAAGACTCGTGAAAAAGTTGTGAGAACGGTCAAACGTACGACAGTCGTCATTGAAGAACATGCTGGATATATAGAAAGATTTTTCTGTTCGAAACGAACTAAAAAATAATCATTAGATGGGATAGGATAACATAATGGACAGCAAAGCTAACTCCTTTTTATCTTCCAATAGTATGGAAGATGGCTTTTGTGAATTGGATGAAGTCGTTTTTAAACACTATTTAGAAAAGCTTAATCTTTTCCCGGTTATAAAGAATCCACATCTTCTAGAAAATGTGGCTCGCAAAACTCGTTTGAATCAAGTCTCAAAAATTGTTTATGACCGTGAAGAGAATAATCTTGGAAAGTTAAGTAATGTTTTTTCCTCAATGGCGTCTCACAATAGCTCGGTTTTTGTGCTTCTTTGCAGTGATAGCATTGAAACTAAATTCTATATTGGAACACAAAGCCTTGGTAACAATGATGGACATCTTGCCATTGAAGTCTTTGAACGATCACTTCAAGCGAGTTTTCCTGGAATTGAAACAAAAGATTTATTTGCAGATGATGTTCGTACTATCAGCAACAATATTTCTTCTTCGGAAAACAGATACATTACTAGTGTTTCGGGTATACCTTCATTAAAAGATTCGAGCTCGGACAATTTTGTGCAAGGACTTGAGAAGATTGTGGAAGGAATGCAAGGTAAGAAATATACAGCCCTTCTGTTGGCCACTCCTGTGCTTCTTCAAGAGTTGGAGATGATTGAAAGGTCTTATCAGGAGATATATTCTTCTTTGTCATTTATGGAATCGCAACAGTTAACTTTGTCTGAAAATGAAAGTGCTACGCTAGGAAAAACATTAGGAACCAGCTTAAGTAACTCTCTCTCTAATACTATGTCTAAGTCTGCTAGTGGAACTTTCGGAACAAGTAAAACTAATACAACAGGAACAAATCACAGCTCAACAAAAGGCAAAAGTAGCACTTATACACAGGGGGTAAGTGTTCTTGTTGCTTCATCTAGTTATTCTTCAACTTCATCTAAAAGTGAGACATATGGAAGTTCTCAAAGTCATAGCCAAGGAGAATCAGAGAGTAAAACCCTTGGAAGTACCAACTCAAAAGGCTCAACAGATACGAGCACAACAAGTGAAACAAATTCTATTAGTGCCACGACTCAAATAGGTTCTTCACATCAATATACCTTCAAGAACCGCAGAATTACAGACATTCTTGAACTTATTGATGAACAATTAATTCGTATACGTGAATGTAAAAACCATGGGATGTGGAATTTTGGAACGTATTTCATAGACTCTGTAAAAAGCTCCACTCAAATGGGCGCAAACCTTCTCTCCGGAATTCTTTGCGGTGAAAAAACAGGAGTTGAGCGGAAAGCAATATTAAGTTGGGATGCAGATGAATTAGGTAGTAGCAGTTTCGCCAGTGTCTGCGAAAGTTTGTCGTATTTTACCCACCCTGTTTTTGATGTTTCTTCAAAATATCCTTTTGGTACTGCAACTCCGACATCACTAGTTAGCGCATCTGAATTGGCAGTGGGTTTAAGTTTACCGCAAAAATCTCTTCCAGGTATACCCGTATTTGAGTCTGTCGATTTTGGTCGTACGGTTTCAAGTTTCAGTGAAAAAAGCAGCAAGTTAATCGATCTAGGGGTAATCCAACATCTAGGAAAAAATTATCCCAGCCTGAAAGTTGAATTGGATGTGAATTCACTTAGTTCACATTTATTCGTAACCGGAAGCACGGGGGCAGGGAAATCAAATGCTGTTTATTCAATAGTTTATAAACTTTGGAAAACGCACAATATTCCATTTTTGATTATTGAGCCTGCAAAAGGAGAATACAAGGATGTTTTTGGTGGTTATAAAAGAGTGAGCACCTTTGGAACCAATTGTACCTTTACACCATTACTCCGAATGAATCCTTTTTCGTTTCCTAAAGAAATTCATGTCACAGAGCACATTGACCGTCTTATTGAGATTTTGAATGCCGCTTGGCCTATGTATGCAGCCATGCCTGCAATATTAAAATCTTCAATAGAGCAAGCGTATGAAAGGATTGGCTGGAACCTTTTTATTTCCGAGAACGCTTATGGTCAGGTTTTTCCCGATTTTGCCGATTTACTTGAAGTTCTACCAAGTGTGATCGAAAAATCTTCTTATTCTACCGAAGTTAAGGGCAATTATATAGGAGCCTTGGTTGCTCGTATAGAATCTTTAACTAATGGCTATTATCGTTCAATCTTTCAAAAAGATGAACTTGAAAACTCGGTATTGTTTGATGCTCCCTGTATAGTTGATTTGTCCCGTGTAGGATCGTCTGAAACTAAATCCTTGCTGATGGGTATTCTATTTATGAAACTTCAAGAATACCGGATGTCTTCTACAGTGGGGTGCAATACGGCTCTCAAGCATGTTACTGTTATAGAAGAAGCTCACAACCTTATTAGGAGGACTTCCCTTGACCAAAGTGGTGAAGGTGCCAATTTGCAAGGAAAAGCTGTTGAGATGATAACTAATGCAATTGCTGAAATGCGCACCCATGGAGAGGGTTTTATTATAGCGGATCAATCTCCAGGACTTCTTGATCAAGCTGTTATTCGTAACACTAATACCAAAATGATTTTAAGGCTACCAGACTGGGAAGATCGTAACTTAGTAGGTAAATCTGCCAATCTAAAAGAGAATCATATTGATGAACTCGCTCGTTTGCGCACAGGGTGTGCTGCTGTCTATCAAAATAATTGGCAGGAAGCGGTGCTATGTCAAATTGATGAATTTGATATGATTGAAAAAGCTAAATCTCTCAATTATAGTTGTACTGAAATGAGACCTTCTGATTCTAGAGTAAAATATAGAACTGAATTAATTAATATTTTGATAATGGCAAAAACAGATCCAAGTGGGGTTAAGGTAATTGCAAATAAGCTCAGTTTAAATTTAAACAAAATTAAACAATATTATCCTGAAGTGCTCACGGTCATTGATAAGAAAAAAAACAATCCAGAGTGGCTGCTTTCTCAAATTGAGGAAGTTTTAGGATTTGAGCAAGCTGTTAGATTAATTTCGTCCAGCAGTGATCTTCACAAGTGGTCAGACAGATTTTATGATTGGACCACTTGCTTGCTGAAAAACATTTTTGCAAATTTTGATATAACAATGCTTGATAATAAAATGCAAAATGAAATTATTTTATCTACTTTTGAGATCGCAACGAGGGAACACTCTGAGGGTTCAGGTTTGTGGTTAGGAGAGATGGGTAAAGTGGATATGTGGAGAGACGAAATATGCTAAAAGAGATTGCTACGGGAGCATCAGAAGTCGCTCAAAAAACTGACAAAGGAATTCCAAACTTTAAGGAAGGTAAAGAATTAAATTCGCCTAAAGTTGAGATTTCTCGATCAAAATCAGAAGAAATACCAAACTTTAACTCTACAGAAGGAGTTAAAAACAGGTGGCCTCAGACTGGTGGAGTATGGGAAGGCGAGCCAGGAAATTCTAAGTGGATTCCTGATAAAGATAAAATTCCTCAAAACGAAAGAACTAATCCTGAAGGAAAAACGTGGGGAGAAATTTTTATAAACTCTGACACAGATGGTGTTGAATTCAAGGATGGCTATCCAGACTTCTCTGAATATGCTGAAGAGACAGTCGAAATTGATGACTTTTCTGAACGTAGAGATGATAATTTTTCACAAGCAGATAAAAAAACAGCAGAAAAATGGAATAGTGACGGTAAAGAGGGCGGGCCTTGGACCGGAGAAAAAGTCCGTGAATATCGTAAAGAAAACAAGCTCACTTGGCATGAGCATGAAGACACGAAAACCATGCAATTGGTAAAGACTGAAGTTCATGGGAATATCCCTCATGTCGGTGGGATCGCAAATAAAAAGAATTCAGCGGCTTAAGTCTAAGAGGGCTATATTATGAAAAAAGTACAAGATCCAATTTTTGGCAATATGGATTATAAGTATTCATGGAAGAAAAATGAAAATTTATGGCTTTGGGGGCATAATATCACTGTTACAATAGTAGCTAGTGATACGGATGAAGAAGGAATAAATAAAACTCAACAAAACGCTTACAAACAAGTAAAAAACAAAATTCAAGATGTTATTGTGCAAAACTTTGATTTGATAGTTGCGTATTGCAATGATGCTTTTTATTTAGGTGGAAAAAGTAAAGTTGAAATATCTTCACATATAACCCCCAAGTCTGTGAATTTTCAACGTGATGGATCTTGGGGGATTTTATTTGATTGTGATTATGATATTGACCATGGCTTGGTTCTGTATTTTGAAAATGGAAAAGCTTTTGTAGGTGCACAAGATGATTTTCTCTAAAGTTATTAAATTTTAAATATGCCATACTCTAAAAAGTTAAAAAACTTCTTCATGACTCCCGCAATAGCGGGAGTCATTGCTTTTAGTATCCTAGTATATATTGCACTAACCCTTATTTCAATTACGGAAGCAACACCTGCATACGATAAATTGTTATTTTGGCTAAATTGTGCCTTTATTCTTGAAATCTTTCTAAGAGTATTTACCTATCGGAAATTCTCTGACTATCTCAAAGCTCATACTTTAGATGCCGTAGCTGTTTTCCCTTGGGACAGTGTAATCTTTTATACGACAGGACATTCAGCCAGTAGCAATTTGTTGGTTGTTATTAGGCTATTTCGTCTTTTCAGAATTGGTAGTTTTATTTCGCTCTGGAAAGATTCATTGAGAAGTCGAATTTCATACACAATTAAAAAGCAGATAGAGCAAAGCCTTTTCCGGCAATGCCTTATATTACTTGGGGCGATTGTTTCATTAACAATAGTGTTCGGCTTTATCTTTAGAATACTTGGGTATACCAGAGAAGGAACAAGCCTTTTCTACATGGCTTTCATGGCTCTTCTTGATCCGGGAACATCTATGGAAGTTGCAGGAAAAAGCCTTGCTATCCAAGTTCTCTTTAATTTCCTCATAATGCTTGGTATCGTATTATTCAATGGCCTTACAATTGGTATTATTGTTACTAAAGTTGAGTCATATTTGACTATGGTTAAGGAGGGATATGGAGATGTGGTCGAAAAGAATCATACGCTTATTCTGGGATGGAATCTGCTCGGACAACAGCTTATAGAAGAAATTAATGATTATGCGAAGCACGAGTCTAAAGGTAAGCAAAAGGTCGTCGTTGTCACAGAAAAAATAGATAGCCTTACCCGCTTTCTCAAGGCCGGAAAGCATAAACATATTGATCTAATTAAGCGCAAAGGTGTCTTTTATGAAAAAAGCACACTGGAGCTCGTGGACACATCCCAAGCTGACAAGATTGTCATTTTAAATGAAAATAGCGATATATCTTTGCCTTTACAGTTTAGAAAAGCAGATGTTTTCAAAGGATGTCTTGCTGTCAATTCTTCCCTTTCCAACCTAAAGAACAGACCCGTTTGTTATTACGAAACTACCTGTAAGGCCAATAGAGCTCGGCTTACCCCTCATCTTACGAACAATTTTTTTGGGTTCGACAGTGCGCAATATTCGGCATTATTATTGACAGCATTGCTTTTTCATAAGCACTATTACGACATTCTTATTGAAGTCTTTGGCTTTTCAAATGATGAATTTCACTTTGTGAAAGCCTCGGATCTTAGTGTCTCAGGAATGACATTTTCAGAAATTATTGCTGTAAGTAAAAAGATTACTGTTGTGGGCATAGCTCATGCTGATGGTAGTTTAAAAATCATCCCATCACCACTTTATCGATTATCCAAAGATGATAAGTTAATATGTTTGGCGGAAAGTCGAGATTCTTTACTTGCAGAAAAAATGGAACAACCCTGGTGCGGAGATCTGCAAAAGATTATTAAAAATTTCACTGCGAGCAACCAAAATATTCAACTCGAACAACAACGAATTGCTATTATCGGCGTAAATGAAACTCTTCCTAATCTTTTGAATGAGTTAAGCTTGTGGAATACATATGTTGACATCATCACAACACCGGAAGGCAAAAAGATTGCATCTGGCTATTTTGTGGACACCCCGGTAAAACATTCTCAGGTTGAATTTTATACCCAAAATATTGCTGAATATAATTTAGAGAATTGCTTTGGGACAATCATATTAGCTGACGATGAGCATCTCCAGAACGTTAGTCTTCATACTGGAGATACTGACTCCCTATTTAAGCTCTTCGATATAAAAGCAAGGCAGGAAAATCATCCCGTAATCGCTGAAGTTATCAACCCCTGTGAAGAGGCCTTGTTTCAAAGAATTGAAGGTGTCAAATATATTGTAGGTACAAATATTTTAGCTAAAATACTCAATATGTCATTGGTTTATCCTGAAACGTTAAAATTCTTTAATGAATTAATATCTCTAAGGGGAGGGACTTTTAATTTTGCAAAACTCTCAGATATCGTAGGCAGTGATGCTATTAAAGAGCTCTCTTTTGTCGATTTCTTCCATCACTTTTATCGTAAGAATCAATGTGTTGCTATCGGAGTTGTAAGAAAAGGATGCCCGCCTCTTGTAAACCCATTACGAAGTGAGCAATTAAATCAACTTGAATATGCAAATTTCAAAATACGAAATGGAGAATTAGAACTGCATCCAGATGATGAAATTGTTTTTCTTGAAAAAAGTGAAGCAACATAAAAAAACTAATTATAATGCGTTATTCAAAAATCGAATGTTTTAATTTTGATGAGGATGTTAAAGTACACCAGAATATTCTCTGAAATTTTTACTCATAATAATTGTTACCTTTCAAGAATAAGTACTCCATAAAATGTCCGTAATCTCTCAGTGGCTACGTTTGTAAATAGCCACTGAGAAATTATGAATAAGACCTGTTTCAAAACCTTGCCCCTAGGGAATAGAAATTAACTGTTTAGACAGGATTTGGTTCGCCAACAAAAGAAGAAAACGGAGGTAGGTCTTCCGACTTCGCAGTATTCTTAAAGCCTCCCATCTTTTCCTTTGTTGCCTCAGAATCTGAGACATTTACGAATTGAGTCTTAAATATATTCCAGTCCGCTTCGATATGTCTTAAATTAATCATATTTTGTGTTTCTAAAGAACTTAAAATGCTGTTCATTGCGTATATAAATTTTGCAGCATCAAGAGATTCTGATTTAAAACCATTTTTCATCATAATCGCAACTTCGTAAAACGTCGGCACTTTTTGGAATATGAGCTTTAATTCGTCATTTAGTTCTTCAGGAAGCCAGGTAGCAAATAGTGAATTCATCTGGAGCATTGCTTCACCCGAGTTAGCTTCAGAGTCAGTATTTGAAAAACAACTTGCAACCAAAGCATAGGCCATCTTTACACTATTTTGATATGCTTGCATGGAGCTGGCGCACGCGACCAATGACTTTCGGGCATTGATGGAGTCATTCCATTCTTCTTCCTTTTGCGCACTAATGTTTTCGCGAATTGATTCTCGATCTTCTGCGTCTTCAGTCGCAACGGCTAAACCTGCACCAATGCCTAGAGTAGACCCCAGAATTGCTCCCATCCCAGAAACAGTGCCGACTGCGCCAAAGAGAGGTATAGCCGCAATTACACCAACTCCAGCAGCAGCCCCACCAATAACTTTCCAAAAATCCTGCCCGTCTAGATCTTCAAAATCTACCATGTTTATCTCCTCTAAATAAGTTAAGTAAAAACACTCATACTATTTAGAAGCATGATACTCTGGGTATTTTCCAATATATGGAATAGTAAAGAGCTTATTAATGCAAGTCTCTCCACTTCTACAGCTTAGATGTTTCAGGGAGATTTATAAGTTTTTCGCCTAATCTTTTAACATCAACGCTTCCGCATTTTTCACAACTAGGTCTGCTATTAACGTAACAAAGGGTAAACCTATTGGTGCCCTGTTTCTCCTCGGTGGAAGCTTTCATCGCAAAAATATGCTCACAATCTTTGCATTTATACATACACATAGAAAATGAGTTTGAGGTAGTCATTGTATTGATCTCCTTGAAATTATAATCTTATGCAGTTCTTTGCCTTCAAGGAGTTTATATTTTAAAGATCTTCCAAAATATGGAAACATCGGGTTCTTTTTTGTATAAAAAGCAAGTTGTTAGTTTTAATATATATAGAAGGGGTGATAATAGAAAAAAAACTAAGAATATTTAATCACGAATTGAATCATTGAGAAGTTAAAATAAGTGTTAGCTCAGGGAGATTTAAACATATTATCAATGAATATTGGCAAGTAAAAGATAAGCATATTGTATAGTTGGTGTCTGAGTGAAATTAATAAGCGTGTGGTTGATTTATTTTGCAGGGATGATGAAAAGTTTACAAATCAATCCTCAATATCGCCAATCCACATGACTAACAGGCAAGCGGTTTAACATTTTCCGGTGAAATTCCCACTGTGGCATATATTTTTCCATCAACATCTTAAATCGAGCGTTGTGTGTTGGTTCTAATATGTGCAGCATCTCATGGACGATCAGGTATTCGAGGCAGTGTGCGGGCTTTTTGGCAATATGAGTATTGAGACGGACATAGCCTCTTTGTGGGTTACAGCTTCCCCATCTTGTTTTCATGCGCTGAACAAATAGACGGTTAACTTTTACTTCAAGCCTAGACTCCCATTTCGATATTAGCGGGGCGGCCTTTTTTCTTAATTGATTGCGATACCATTCATCAACAACAGCTTGCCGTTTATCCTCGGTTGCGCCGGGGCGGACAGTCAGGATCAGGGTGTTATGCGCAAGAGATACTTCGGGAGGTTTATTCTCTTCGATGATGGTCATGAGGTAACGCTTGCCCCACAGATAATGACTTTCACGTTCTAGATATTCACGCGGAGTTTCGCGCTCCTGTTCCAGCATTTTCTTTCGTGCTTTCTTAATCCAGCTGAGTTTGGAAATGGCAAACACACGGACAATATCAAGTTCCATTCCCATAGGTGCAGAAATACGAACCTTGCCAGCCGGAGGGTTTACACTGAGATGAATATTTTTAATATCTTTGTGGAATACATCCACAGCGATATCACCAAGGTCAATCCTTGAGAACATTAGTATTCCTGCTGCTCTTGGATGATATTAAAAATGCGCTCAACTTCATCCTTGTCCTGTAAAATTCCATATAATCCTGCCTGAATTACTCGCTCTTTTGACTGAACACCACGCCATCCATCGGGACGAATATTATTAACAGTCTCATCAATTTTTAATGCGAGATCTTCATCCTGACCAAGGTTGTCATAGAGAGCCCGTTTACCGAATGTGTTCAAACTTTTGGGAGTCTCGTCAGTCATTCCTGTTTGAACCATAGTTGCCAACTCAGCGATCTTTTTTAAGTACTCTTCATACTCAGTCGCTTTAGCTTTTCTTAAAGCAATAATTTCATCTAGCAGAACCGACATTTTTTCATAGTAGGCAGGATTGTTCAGGTGTTCTTTAATGATCTTGCTGCGGACATTGTTTTCAATAGTCTCTGCAACTGCATTCTTATCACCTTTAAGATCGTTAAGTTGTGCCCCTATAGCGGTGGCGATACCTGAATTTACAATCAATTCGAGCAAAGGCATTTCATCAAAAGGTGAAATTTTTCTTGCAAGGTCGGCCTCAATGTACATGTCGATGAGATGACGCATATCAGCTTCATAAGGCTTTAGATCTAGAGTTTCTCCGCTGGCTTTTCGGATTATCTCACGCAACGCAACATATTTTTTTATATCGCCCTTAATACGAGAAATCTCCTCAGGAGAATATCCGGCAGATTCCAGTTCATCGGAAATATTTGCGTAGGCCCGCAACAGTGAAACAGTCGCCTTATAAAAGGCTACCCGCTGAGGCTCGTGCTTCTGCAAGTCTGTAGGGATTTCCGTGTTACCACAAAAATAGTGAATATATTCCAGCTCGCCCTTGGGAGGTTCTACCGGTTCACAAAGCAAAGCAATGGCTTCCCGAGCATTATCAAGCCGTTCGCGTCCGGTTTTCACTCTGTCTTTAAACATTATTTGTGGGTCTACGTCATCTGCGCTGTGATCAAGTTCTGAAGTATAAACATTGAGAGCTTTTTCAACTTTCTTAAAAAGATCTTTATAATCAATTATGTAGCCGTAATTTTTATCTTCGCCATTAAGTCTATTAGTTCGGCATATAGCTTGAAACAGGCCATGATCCTGCATGGATTTATCTATGAAAAGGTATGTACATGCTGGAGCGTCAAAGCCAGTAAGCAACTTATCCACTACGATTAAAAGTTTCATGTTCATAGGTTCTTTAATGAACATTTTTTTAGCATCTTCTTCGTATGATTCAGTTGCAGACATATTCCCTTTACGGGAAACGTCTTTTAATATCTCCGTGTAGGTATTATAAACAAACTCTTTGTCAGTTTCAGTATTTGCGCCGATATCTTCTTTAGAGACATCTCCAGCCTGCGGATTATAAGAAGTTATGACCGCACATTTTCCATTGAATGAGGTTTTTTGAAAAAGTGTATAATACTTACATGCCTCAAAGATGCTTGATGCCACCAACATGGCATTACCAAATTGATTGCAAAGCTGCGGAGCGACTTCGAAGGTAAAAACAATATCTCCCACAACCTGATCCATGCGAGATTTAGAGCTGAGAACACTTTGCATTGTGCCCCAGTGTTTCTTTAGCTCATCCTTTTGCCAATCATTCAAGCCTCTTGTTTTGGCATCAAACCATGCATCAATTCGATCTTCTGATTTAAGTCGCTGATCAATATCCCGCGCTTCATATATCAAATCAAGGACAACCCGGTCCTCTACGGCTTCATTGAACTTATATGTATGGATGTAGCCGCCGAAGACTTCGAGGCTATTCTTTTTGTCTTTTTTAAGGAGCGGCGTGCCGGTAAAACCTATGAAGACAGCATTAGGCAACATGGCTTTCATTACTCTATGCAGTTTACCGCTCTGAGTCCGGTGACATTCATCCACAAAAACAAAAAGTTCACCAACGGTTTTAGTCGGCTGTGCTTCAATGTCTTTTATATACTTATCAAAATCATTAACTTTCTTACGCCCGAACTTATGCACCAGAGAACATAATAGTCGAGGTTTAGCTTGACTGAGCTGTGACATCAATTTCTGACCACTTGTTGACCGCTCAATCTCCTCACCTGTTTCGGTGAAAACCCGTTCTATCTGCTTATCCAGCTCATCCCTATCTGTAATTATAACCACACGGGCATGCGGATTATTCTCGAGAATCCATTTCGCCAGCAGTACCATAACAATACTTTTACCGCTGCCTTGCGTGTGCCAGATAATACCACCCTTATAGGCTTTAACGAATTTCTGAGCTTCTTTGATTCCGAAATATTGGTGAACACGGGGGAGCTTCTTCATACCGCTGTCAAAAACCACGAAGTCGTGCATCAACTCGATAAGGCGGCTTTTGTTGCACATCTTGAGTAAATACTTATCAAGCTTAAGTAAGGAATTATCTTCTTGGTCTTCTTTCCATTGTAGAAAGAACTTTTCAGGCGTTCCGATGGTTCCGTATTTCAATCCTTCAGAATCATTACCCGCAAATACTATTTGAACAGTAGGAAAGAACCACTCATTAAATTTAGAATCCTGATTGGAAATAAGCTGGCGGATGCCGTCCCCGATAGATATTCGGCTGTTTTTAAGTTCAATTACGCCGATAGCAATGCCATTAACATAAAGCACAAGATCTGGCCTGCGCTTATGTTTACCTTTAAGAGTAACCTCTTCGGCAATAGCAAAATCATTTTTATCAGGCTCATTCCAGTTGATAAGGTGGATCGTATCCGTAACCTCACCAGCTTCGGTCTTAACCTGCACACCATAGCGCAATAGCTCGTATACAGCTTTATTGTTTGCGTAGAGTTTGCGGCCATGATTATCTGCCTCGGCCTTCAGCAGATAAATGGCTCTGGATATCTGTTGGGCCGAACAGCCTGATTTTTCCAGCCAGTCCGTGAGCAATCCTTCTTCGATATTGCTGTTGTCGCGGTCCGTCCAGTTGCCTAGGTAACAATATCCGAGTTTATTACAAAACAAGGCTATAACCCGACTTTGGGTTACGATTTCAGGCTGTCCGATTTTATTCATTATGAATGATCCTTTTCTGGAAACTCCGGTATTGCACGTCTCATAAACTTATCAAAGAGCGGAACAGTAAAAGCCATTTGTCCGTGTGAGGGGCTGTATATCATTCCTTTCTTGATGAGGATTGCCCTTACCGGACCAAGATTTCTTATATCCGTATCCAGTGCACTGGCAACGTCAGCGGTTTTGTATGGGCCTTCACCGAGATGGGCCATAGCTCGCAGGTAAGTCTTTTCTTTTGGCGTTAAACGATTGAAGCGGACTCTAAAAAAATTTTCATCAAGCCGTTTTTCAACGATTTGAGAAGTTTCATCTATGATCTTTTTAGTAATGGGGGAAGATTCGGCATGATCCCAAGCCTGATAACCCCACTCCTGAAGAAAATAAGGATACCCCTGAGTCAATCTGCTGATTTCAACCAAAGCGTCCGGTTCTATAAATTCCCCAGCTGATTCGATGGGTTCACGGATGGCCTTGGCAGATTCTTTTTCCGGCAATGGGCCGAGGTCCGGGAAATTAAAAAGACGTTCAGCATAAGATTTCGAATCTCCAGCGAGTCCCGGCAAGATGGGGAGACCTGCTCCGACCAGTACGATAGGCAACTGCCGTTGCTGCATCTTGTGCATAGCCATTATCAGGGCACTGAGTTCAATTTTGCCTAAGTACTGAATTTCATCGATCAAAATGGCAACGCAGGAACCGCGCTCCCGGGCCGCTTCACCTACAGCAACAAAAAGATTGGGCAGATCTATTTCCAGATCACCGTTATCAGCGGAACCTTGTTCAGGATCGATATCAAGACCGAACTCAACATCACCCATTGTGACTCTTAGTCCGCTGATGAAACTCTTTAGCACGGCAATTCCGCGCCGCACTTTGTCTCCAGCTCCTTTCATGCGGTCCAGACTGAACAGCAATCGACGCAGATGGGGAATGAGCAACAGAGCCAGAGGTTTTTCTTCGTGCGCTTCAATAAGTATGGTTTTATAGCCGTCATTTTCAGCCATGTATTCCATTTCATTGAGCAGTACGGTCTTTCCAACGCCCCGCAATCCTGTCATAAGTATGCTTTTCTCAGGACGTTTTGCCCGCACACGTCCGAACAGAACCCTTGCTTGCTCAAGTATAGCATCACGTCCGGCTAATTCAGGCGGAGGAGTCCCGGCACCGGGGGAAAATGGGTTTTTAATCTTATCCATGAAGATACCTTTATAATAATTTATAGCAAAGTATAATGAAGTATAAGCGAGTATAAGCAAATCTTCTTATACTGTCTAATAAATCCTTATACCAACCGTATCCTTCCAGTTAAAAGTTCCTGCATCATGCCCGCTTTAATCTTGCGGGCCTTGGATAACTTGGTTTCCAGTTTGGTTATTTCTGCGTCCATGTCTGAGAGGATGGTGGCTATGGCGGTTTGTTCGTTAATTGACGGGCAAAATAGATCTAAATTTCTTAGTTCAGATAAACCGATTCGCTTTCTTGTTGATCCAGTTCCCGCATTTGAAGCTTTTGTCCGAAATTCTAGCGCATTAATTATCGTATAAATGAAATAGGCGTTGAATTTTTTTTGATCAACTTTGAGACGAATTCCATCAGAACACATTAAATACCGCTTATGATAACAAGGTATAATGCAAGCTCTGGCGACAGGATCACCCATTTTTGATAAGATAATGTCACCAGGATAAATGTTACAGCTTATAAGTTCATCAGCCTTTTGATGTGAAGTATAAATTTCATAATCATTTTTAAATTTACCATCACCAATATTCTGAAGTTGTATTATTCTTACACCTTCATCAGTGTAATCTATCGACTTAAGGTTAGATCCAAAGGGACCTCCCGTGAAACTCCACTTTTGCCTTGGATCAGCAATTTCGCTTAAGTTTGTAGATTCCCACTCTAAAGTTGGTCTTAGCAACTCCTGCATAGCCCCCTGCTTAACCTGCCGTTTCTTGGCAATGAGCTGCTCCATAGATTCGATGAGTCCGTCCGCATCGGAGAGGGCCTCGGCTATGGATTCTTGTTCGGATTTGGTGAGGGGAAGAGGGATTGTATATCGAAATAAGTCTTTAAGGGTTATACTTGCTTGGTTAGCATTGCCTCTAAAGATTGTTTCAATATAGTTAATATATCTTTCTGTTTTAAAATGATTCAGAAGTAATTTTTGTATTAGATCAGAATACTCTTTTACTCTGATTAAGACTGCATTCTGGTTTAAAAGACACTTTTCGTGTTTTTCTGTTACGAGGATTACTTTTCCAACTAGAGAGTCATACATCGGAGGTTTCGATCCTACTGTAGAAAAAATTAAATCATTTTCCCTTAACATCCATTTTTTATATGAACAGTTATCCGTACATAAAATATAAACGGGATTGTCATCTTTGATTGATGAATAAGTCGTATCACTAACTCTTATAATTCTAGTGCCCGATGTTGTATACTCAGAAGATTTAAATCCAAAACCTTTTATATAGTTAACAATATCTCCGAATTCAACAACCTTCCAATCCTCAGGAATAACCCCAACCTCAGTCTGCTTGTATCCGTCCCTTACTGCCATGTGAATCCCATCCTTTCCAGATGCTTGTTCACTTTGCCTTCAAATTCAGCCACACGATCAACAAGCACTGGCATAGGATTTTCATACCTCTCCGCAAGCTCCTTCACCCGCTTAGTCAATTGCTGACTAACCCGATCCATTTCCCCATGAATTGCAGCATTCAAAGCATCAAGCCACTTATCTTCCACTACTAAAATCTTTATTTCGTCTTCCGAAAGCTGCGGATACTTTGCATAAGCTTCATCGTCTAGCTTAGCCTCTGCATCTTTAAGCTGTTTCTTAAGATCCGTTTCCAACTTTCCAAGATCAAGCCACTTTTTTAATACTACAACTTCATCCTTCGCATCCTTGTCGGATTTAATTTCTTTCAGCCTAGCGGTTACATTGGCCTTATTGATTTTATCCAGCTCAGCAAAAAATCCATCCTCGCCGCCGTGCTCTTCTTCCAATTCGGTCTTTCCGGCCTTAGCGGTTTCAAGTTTAGCTGTAATACGCTCGACAGTTTCTTTCTCTTCCGCAAAATAGCGGTTAACAATGTATTCCTTGGGGATAAGATCGCAAGTCCATCCTTTATCTACTTCTTTCTTCTTCTTATTTATCTCAATAATGCGCGAAGTTTCCGCCACCCAGCCGTCAACGGCGATGAAATAGCAGTCATCCTGCATGGTTTCAGACCAGTAATCCATGAGATGCTGATATACATCGTAATGGCTGATCAACGGTTTGTTCCCGTAATGAGCAAGTAAATCTTCAGAAAGTTCCGAAATAAGTTTTTTAGGGTTAAGGCCCGATTCAAGACTCTTGAGCTTTATAACAGTCCTGTTTTGCCACTCGTAAAAATGATTATTCATACCGTCTATGAAAACTGAAAATTCAGGATGCTCATAAATAGCGGTCTTAATAGTCGCCTTATCCACGGCAAGATCCAGATAATTTTCCCGATTATCTTTGAACAAATCAGCTTTTAAATTTGGGCAAATCTCCCAATACTTAGAAAGAGCTTCAACATCTTCTACGGGAATACCACCACGCAGATGACCTTCGATATCCTGAATATCTTCCGGTTCCTGACTATCAATGTAGCGCGGCAGATTGAGGTTGAAGTCGTTCTTCTCAATTTCCTCAAGCCCGACCATGCGCGAAAACTTTTCAACTTCAAGTTGTTTGGTAAACACATCAACAGCCCTGTGTACGTCCTGCGACCGCAGTCTGTTTTTAGGACCGTCTTTCATAAAGCCATTACTTGCATCAACCATGAATATCCCTTTTCTGGCTGGAGCTCCTTGTTTATCGATAACGATTATACAGGCGGGTATTCCAGTGCCATAAAAAAGGTTGGCAGGCAGTCCTATAATGCCCTTGATGTATCCCCTACGAATCAGATTGCGGCGAATCTCAGCCTCTGCATTCCCCCTGAACAGTACACCGTGAGGCAGAATACATGCACCTTGTCCCGTGCTTTTCAATGATCTTATTATATGCAAAAAGTAGGCGTAATCTCCCTGTTTACCGGGGGGAGTTCCAAAAGAGAATCGGTCATACGGATCATTTTCAGGATCAACTCCGTTACTCCATCGCTTATCGGAAAAAGGAGGATTGGCTACGACGTAATCAAATGTTTTAAGCGTTTCGCCATCTGAATATTTTGGATTAGAAAGAGTATTACCCTGTACAATGAGCGCGGTAGGATTATCGTGCAGAATCATATTCATGCGCGCAAGGCTGCTTGTAGCGGCATCCTTCTCCTGACCATATAACGTAACCTTAGAATGAGCTTCGTCTGCAACCTTTAAAAGCAAGGAACCGGAACCACATGTGGGGTCATATACAGTAGTATCGGGGCTGGTTTCAGCTTCGTTTATGCCGACAATCTGTGCAATGATACGACTGACTTCGGCAGGAGTGTAGAACTGTCCCTTGCTCTTGCCGCTCTGAGTCGCGAAATGACGCATAAGGTATTCATATGCATCACCTAATATGTCATCGCCGTCAGCACGGTTCTTGGAAAAGTCGAGGGCTGGATTTTCAAAGATAGCGATAAGGTTCGTTAGGCGTTCAACCATCTCCTTGCCGGTACCAAGCTTATTAGGATCATTAAAATCAGGAAAGTCAGAAAGCTTATTAGCATTGGCTAAGGGAGCAAGAATCTTCTTATTGATCTGATCACCAATGTCGCTCTTACCTTTAAGCGCAACCATATCTGCAAAGCTTGCACCTTCAGGAATATCGATAGGAGCATAAGGAACTCCGGCATATTTATCACTGACATACTTGATGAACAAAAGGACGAGGACATAGTCCTTATACTGACTGGCATCCATGCCGCCACGAAGCTCGTCGCAGGACTGCCAAAGAGAAGAATAGAGTTCGGATTTCTTGAGTGCCATATTATCTGTTAATACCTTGTATATTTAAGTTAGAACAAGAGAGCTGTCGCTTAATTAATCTATTGCTGATGAGGCCGCAAGATAAAGCTAATTCACGCAATTAAGCTTTGAATATATTCCTAAGTAGCTCTTTCTACTCAAACTAAAGTTATTAGTAGAAAGAGCTATTTTACAACTTAGTAATTACCAACAATATTCGCAGTAGTCGCTCCAACGTCAGGTAGTAAAGAACCCGAAATCGCGGCTATATTTGCTAAAGCATCAGCTCTGTCATTAAGGGCATTATCAGCATGGCCTTTAACCCATTGCCATGTCACGTTATGACCATGAAGAACTTCTAATAGTTCTGCCCAGAGATCTTGATTGAGAACAGCCTTTTTTTTGCTGTTTCGCCAGCCGTTGCTTTGCCAGTTGCAGATCCAGTCACAGTTAAAAGCATCAATTACATATTTCGAATCTGAGTAAATTATCAAATCACTTCCCGCTGGGATGATTTGTAATGCTGCAATAACTGCACGCAATTCCATTCGGTTATTTGTGGTACATATGTATCCCTGCGAGAGCTCAAACACTCCTTCATTCATTATGACAACAGCACCATATCCTCCGTTTGGATTTTGGGATTGATTGCCGGGACACGAGCCATCTGTATATATTTCAATTCTCCGTTCATTATTCATCCGAACTCTCCGTAATGTTGTTGTTCGAAACACTCCTCTCAGAATATTTCTCAGTGGTAATTGTAAAAGGTATTGCCTGTTGATTGACAACGTGAGTCAGGAACAAGCGAATTGCTGCACTTGGAGTAAGTCCCAACATTTGCAGAGCTTCTTTCGACCCAGCCTTTAGTTCTTTAGGAACACGTATATTTAGTGTTGTATTTTCCATATTCCTCCTTGTGTTTATATTATGTATACAGTGTATTCTTTTTTATATGAATATTTAATTTATTAACTCAGTCACTCTATATTATAGAAAGCAACAAGAAATAAAAGTAATTTATGATATAAGTACTAGGCTAATTATTAAAACTTATTACTAGGTCTTATGTAATATCTAATGCACTAATTTAAATATTACAACTCTATCTTAAAGCACTAAACAAATAAAATTTAATATATCTACATAAGTATATACGTTGCAATAACGAATAACCTCAAACAATGGATTATATCATGAGTTCAATACATAAAATTACGTACGAACCTACGTATAATGGAAAAAATATTCTTACAGACAAGGAAAGAGGTCTAGGATGTAAGGAAAATATATTAGACAGAATAGATGGTTTGCTAGACCACACAACTCAGAAGCATAACAAAGTATTCTGTATTAGAATGGATTTAAGATTCCCTAAATATTATCAAGTTCCTGCTGATAACCAACATATCTCTAAATTTATTTCAAAATTTAACAGATATTTTAAAAGGCAAGGTGTTGATCCGTATTACTTATGGGTAAGAGAACAGAGTCGAGAAAAGCATCAGCATTATCATTTGATGGTTCTGGTAGATGGTAACAAAATGCAATTTCCGCATAAGCTTATTGAAAAAGCAGAAGAGCTCTGGAATTCAACACTTAATATAGATGGACAAGGGCTTGTTGATCATTGCACGAAGTCCCGTAGTGGAGAGGTTCAGGTTAATAGCTACCGTATGAGACGAAATGATGAAAACTACGGTCAAGTTCGTGATGATTGCTTCCATCGATGTAGTTATCTGGCAAAGGTAAATACCAAGGGAAATACTCCAAAAGGGATTAGAGAAGTAGGAAGTTCTGAAGTTCCAAAGAAGCTTGATTAATAAATAAAAGAGTAACGGGTGTTAAGGTATTACCCTTAACACCCGTTTACATGAACTTGTTTAACTGAATATGAATTCCACCAGCTATAAAATTCCATCACTAGATGGATTACCTAACTCTTTTTTATCTGCAAACATTGTATCTAATCTTCATCATGGATAGTCGAAAACAACAGCCTAGTACAAACCTTGAATTTATTGAATTTTTTTAATTAAAAGCTATTTATAAACCCAAGATATTGGTTGTTTATACCCATGATTAACCCAAGAAGTACCAAGATAAAATCCATTCAGACATGCACTTTAGCCAACAAAAATAGCAGTCGACATAGCTGAATACTTGGTAGCTTGATCGGAGTCCCCGTGTTTTTTTATGAGACTGAGATCAAGTAATTTGGTTAGGTTCGTTTTGATTTTATCACTTTTGCACCCTATACGCTTAGCAATTTTTGATCGTTTGAGAGGGGCTCCGCTCTGTTCCAATTCCATAATAATTTTATTTTCCAGATCATTCAATTCAGGGTTAATATTCATTGCAAATGGGGCTTCTTGAGCACTACCGTCAACAGCATTATATACCCATGCTTGACTTTCCAGTGGAGCATTCTTGTTATACGGCAAGTACGCTTGAAACGAACTCCCTGTGAGGTCCGGATACGTTTTGCATTTCGCAAACGTGACTGTCATATTGGCTCCGGGGCCATGTTGCCCTACAGTACATTTCTTAATTTCAATAATATTCTGACAAAGGGCTTCTGTTGCTGTCGTCCCAAAAGGCAAACCGTTCTTCCCAAAATGGTGCACAAGTATGACGCTGATTTTTTTATTTCCGAGCGTCCTAAAATACTTGATTAATTCTTCGAATTTGCTCTGGTGATTCGAAGCTTCCTTAGCCAGAGTCAGTAGGTTATCGACAACGAGCACACTATTTTCAGGTAGTAGAGCACACAAATACTCTTGCCAAGTAGGATCAAAAAGGTTCAGCGGACTTTCATTGCTCTGTTTATGAGTATCGATTCCGGAATAAAATTGAAAACATTTTGACGCATCATCTTTAAATCCATAGGCGGATAAAATCTGCTGCTTACGCTCACTAATCCGGCTTACTGGATTTTCAGCGTCCAAGTAATAAACATTACGCGCACAGTTTACTTCAAATTCAAATAGGTTGAACTTGTAGCTCATAGCCAACCCTAATGTAAGGGCGTATAAACTTTTTCCGCCATCTTGATCTCCGACGACAATGGATACATTTTCAGGTGCTATTAACGAATCAAGATTTCGCTTGTCACAATTTATTCCTGAAGGAGTCGCTAGCGGCAAGCTGTTCGTGAATAGTTCATTTTTTACGGAAGCTGGTTTATCACGTTTTAACCCGACTTCGCACAGCCACTTCTTGTATTCTCTTATGCCCCAGCTATTAGCAAGTCCATGTAGTAAATTATCAAGCGGATCTGTCAGCACATTGCGACCGAAATTTACTAAGAATTTTTCAAAGGAACACTTTAAGTCGAGAAGTCCCTCCTTGGTCGTGATTTTGGAGAAGTCCCGCAGGAACATAACCGCCTTCGAAATCCTGAATGAATTGCACCCGACTTTCCAGCATTTTTCTTTTATTTTCTCAGCATTCACATAGCTGGCATGATCGGCCCTAGGTTGGTAAATTACATCCCGGTCTTCCAGCGGCGAATAATCAACATCGTCTAGGGAGTCTTTGCCTCCGAACCACGATGCCGCAATGTACTCGGGATCATCTTCTGTGATGAATTTCTCATTCAGTGAAAAAGCCAGCGGCAGATCTTCCGTAAGTACAATTTTCGCTTGCGGATACTTCTCAATGAGATCTTGCCCAGACAGCGGATAAGGTTTTGGATAACATCCTAAATATAAATCAGGCATGCGAAGGTAGTGGTTATCATTTCTCCATATTTCTTCCCAGTAACAGTGAGGAAAAAGAAACTTATTTTTTTGACCATCCTCCATCAGCTTTACTTTAAACGTTGAAAAACCTTGGGGTCCACGGAAGTCTAAAGTAGTAACTTCACGCCAACCAGCATCTTTTGATGGGGATAGACAATCGTGACCAGAATCTTCACATTTAGAATGTGAGCGCAACTCCATTCCTGAATATATGTTTAATGATGTGAGGTGGGGGGTCTCGACATCAATCTTGTACTGTCTGGCAATCTCGTGAAGAGCGTCTCGTTTAGAAAGGTTGTGTAGTCTTGCGTATAAAGATACCCACCCGGTATTGGGGGCAGTGTCATCATCACATTTAAAATTCCATTTAATCATTAAAAACGGTTTATTAACGTAGGTAGTATATTTGAATTCTGCACTGTTCATTTGATACAGATATTTTTGATATAAATAAACTTCTTTGCGACCAACAACTTTCCACTGCTCTAAAGGAGGCTTTAGCATACAAGCTATTTCGCAATATTGCTCCAGCATGATCTGCCTGTCTTTTTTGGAAGGGGTGCAAATGTCCGTTGCGTTGCGAGCTCCGATACACTGGATGTATTCGGGTGAAAATTTAACACTAGTCATTAGTTCATCTCCTGTATTTTACAGCCTTTTATGTTTTTTTTATATGTACAAATTTTTCGTTCATTCATATATTCCCAGATATCTTCAGGGGTGTACCTTACCGCTTTCCCAATTTTGTAATATGGAATTCCTGTGCACAAATGTCTGTCGCTACGGAGTTTTGAGAGGGACAACGATGTCTTTTTCGAAACTTCTCGTTCAGTTAAATAAATTATTGGTTTCATTTTAACTCCATGGGTCTTTTAAAATTGATTTTTTATATCGCCAAAAAGTTAGTACCATTGGGCAAAAGACTAGTCTGCGTATTGTTTTTTTAAAGTGCATTTTTTGATGTTAATTGGCTGAAATGTTATATTAATAAAAAATTAATATTGTATGATTCAATATGGCGAAGAGTCTCGGTGTTGTCTTATAAGACTAAAAGTATTGGAGTCGTAGATTACGAAGTGGTAGGGGGGGGGTAGATGACGGATGCGGCGCGAAAGATTAAGTTAAAATTAATAGGTAGGTTTTGAATGAAAGAGTTTCTTAGTTCACTTGCAAATGCTCAGCCGTTGTTTCAGATAGATGTTGTTTCTCAAGATGGATCTAAGGATTCTGAACATTCATTTATAGCGAACGCGGTGAACCATATATCTGACCGTGACCTATTAACAATTGGTAAATTTGTTAATAGCGTTTATAAAATTTGTAATGATTATAGTCTGCCAGAGAAAGAAGATAAGGATTGTAGACCGCATGAAATGAAAAACTCTTTGTTTCAATTTGTTGTTTATAATAACTTGTTAAGGGTTTTTGCTAGTGAAGGTTTGGTAATAAAAAATTCGAATGAATATGCTGATAAATTGAAATCAAAATTTAATTCTCAAGCTCGTATTATTTGTGAAGAACTTTTGTTTAACAAAGAAGAGTCAATTCTCTGTCGTTTAAGCAATAAGAAGCGTGCAAAAATGAAAAAAAGAGTGAAGGATGTTCAAAATATATTAGAAAAATTAATTAAAAAAGTAGATAGAACAAGGAAAGGTATCTATTCCTTAAAAGGAATTGAATATTGGGCTGCAGAATATCGCAAGCGTCAATTTGTGCTAGATTTGTATAGTGATGTTCATCTCTTAGAAAGAGTGAAGTGTTTGTTTGATTCTTTGCTTGTTTTATATGACCGCATGATGAGTAAAAAATCTGCGGGATGCTATGACTGTGTGTGGCGTTTGGGGGAACGTACTCCTTATTATGGATTGCCTGTGTTGCGGGGGACAGGGTGTAACAACCCTATGTGTAATTTTAGTAAGTTTGTTTCACAACAGGTAGAGAAAGCGGCCGTGTTAAATGGTTATCATCCAGAAAAATCTATGCATAGATTTCAACATGTTAAGCGATTGTATGAAAGTATTAAGGAGTCTGATTTAACAACTCTTTTAGAATTGTCTTTAAAATATAAGATGTATCCACTTGAATTATTTGCAATACCTTCAGCTGAGCAGTTATTAACATTTCTCAAAAAAAATAGTTGTTTTCCAGATCATTTTCCTTTTGATTATGCAGTTAAAGTTAACTGGGGGGCCTCGCGAAGCTCAAGTATAAAGATTTTTAACCAAAAACTTAATGATTCAAAAAAGAGTTTGAATTTTAACTATCATGAGATCTCTGAACTTAGGATATTGGGTTTATGGTTTTGGGATAAAATGCATAATCAATATATCGGAGACAAAAAAGAATTAAAGCTGGTAATAGAAGAAACTCTGGAAGCTGAGTGGTTTGCGGATACTGAGACTGGGAGTGTTCTTTTGGCAGTCAAAGAAAAGTCGCAGAGTAAAATCGAGTACAAAGGCTATATCGATCGTTATCATAAATGTTACAAGCTAGCAGTTAAATGCATCGAAGAAGGTAAAGTTTTACCCTTGAACTCGGTTTAGTTGCCGTGTACCTTGCAGCCCTCAGAAGCAAAGAGGGCTTTTTTATGT
This sequence comes from Maridesulfovibrio ferrireducens, assembly GCF_016342405.1. Classification (NCBI taxonomy): domain Bacteria; kingdom Pseudomonadati; phylum Thermodesulfobacteriota; class Desulfovibrionia; order Desulfovibrionales; family Desulfovibrionaceae; genus Maridesulfovibrio; species Maridesulfovibrio ferrireducens. The sequence continues at coordinate 71,483 of NZ_JAEINN010000002.1, forward strand.
TTTTTGAGTTGTGATATATTTTCATCCCAAGTGTGGGGAATAGTGTGGGGAAGATCAAACCACGCAAAAAAAGGCTTACAACGTTTAAGTCGTAAGCCTTTATTATAAGCTGGTGCGGCAGGAAGGATTCGAACCCTCGGCCAACGGCTTAGAAGGGCAAAAGACCAGTACCCCGAATCACTCTGAACCACTGCAACATAAAGACTTTTTTCTATTCTCCATTAATCTAGTCTATGTTTCTCCCCGTATTAATTTACAGGTAACTTACCTTTCACTTACCTATTCAGTTTTTCCGCTTTTGTCCTTTCACCAGTGTTTCTCAATAACCGCCACCGCGAAAGCGGGGGCAACCACACCCCTTGGCCCCTTTCTTTTTTCTCTCCCCCCTCTCTTTAATGAAAAACTGGCAAAAATGACAAAGCGGATAAAGCTTTTTGGGTCCTTCCAGAGCGGTGCATTTGTAGGGGTCGGGTTCAGCGCGTTGCTTCTGCGATTGGGGGTTCAAAATTATTTTGGGAATTTGGGAAACTTACATCTGCTCGTATTTTTTGAACAAAATTTAATAAATGTGAAGGACAGGCTTTTTTCTAGTCTGAATTTTTATTGTAATTTTGTGCCGTGTCAAAGGTGCGATTTTTTTGTCTTGCGTAACACGGGAGGGGGCCGTGGCTGATAAAGAAAAAATTGCACAGGAAGTGAAGGCTTTTGCCGCCGCTGAACCTGATAAAGTTATCCAGGATAAACGGGCTGCTCACCTTGCTGCTTTGCGGAAGGCTGGAAAACTCCTTAAGCCTATTCGGCCTAAAGATGCGATAGACATTAAATTAGTTTATCGAGCTTTCCGTCGTGAAGAGCTGGGTATTGCTGAGCTTGCGGCGTCGATGTTCAGCGGAAAATATTTGTACGACAATCATCTTGATCGCTGGTTTAAGTTCAATTGTACGATATGGGAAACGGATATCAATCGCGAAATTGAGTCTGCGCTTGATCGTGTAGCAAACGAATTTGAACTTGAAGCTGGTAGGTTGTTTAAGGCTGCTCAAATCCTTAAAGTTAAGCAAAAAAGTAATGGAGGAATTAAGGAGCGCGCCCGTAAATTTAAGAAAAAAGCGAATTCATTGCGGCAAATGAAAAATATCAATTCGGTGCTTAAGTTTTTACGCCAAGGGGCTATGCTCGGTTTTGACAGTTCCGGTCTTGAGTATCCGAAAACACTGCTTCCGACTCTTGAGTGCGTTATGGATCTGAAGACAGGGAAAGTTTACAAGGATCGACCTTGGAACGAGCTTCATTTTCGCTATAAATCACCGTGGAAGTTTACGGAACTGAATGAACCGGCTGAGCTTTGGCAAAGAAGTCTCCGGCAGGTTTTTTGTGGTGATGAAAAGGTAATAGAGTATTTTGAATATTTTGTAGGTTTCGCTGTCACAGGGATACAGCCTAAAAACTTCTTTGTTTTTTGGGGCAAGACTGGGGACAATGGAAAATCTATAATTTTTGAGACTCTTCAAAAGGGACTTGGAAAATTTGCGACAACGATGAAGGTCGAGCAACTTCTTGCGGAAAAATATCCGTCAGGAGCTGACAAGCCAAGTCCTTCGACCGTTAAACTTAACGGCGCTCGTTTAGCTGTAGCCAGTGAGGCTGAAGATTCTCAGTGGTTTTCAACTGCAAAAGTTAAGAGCCTGACTTCTGGCTCTGATAAACTTACAGGCCGGACGCTGAATCAGAAAGACGAAACTGAATTCGAGCAGAGCCATTGTCTTGCTTTACACACAAATAATATTCCAAAACTTAAAGGCGCTGATCCGGCGTTCTTAAAGAATCGCTTGAAGATATTTTCTTGTGAAGCGCGGTTCATCACGCCCGAAGAAGGGCCGGAAGATCCTGAAAATTTCATTTTTCATCAGATCCCAAAAGCTGAACTTGATGCAAAATTGGAAGCTGAATCTTCTGGAATTCTGGCGTGGATGATTCGTTGTGCCATGAAAGCGATCAAGCTTGGTCACATGCCTGCGACTCCGCTTGCTATTGCGACTGTGACGGAAGATTTCAGCGACGATCAGGATTATGTCGGTCAGTTTATTTCTGTTTGTTGCGAACCTGATCCAGAGCACGAAATCGGTTTGCGAATGAAGGATATTTATTCCGTTTTTGTCCTTTGGTTTCGGGATGAAAATTCTTTGTCTGAGAAAGCAAAGATAAACACGACTCCTAACGCTCTTGGCAAAGAGCTGCTTAAAAGATCGGAAGTTAAAAAAGTAGGGAAAAAGGAAAGTCGTGTAGGCGTTCCGCTTTATTACGGTTTCCGCATTCTTCCCGAATGGCAGGAAAAAGCCGAACAGCAGGAAATTAAGAAAGAGCAGCAGGGGACTTTATAATGAGAACTTTGCCATTCTTGCCGTTTTTTGCCAATTCCTTGAGTGAATGGCAAGACATTAAAAGCATTAAAAATAAGGTGTTTAACCTCTCTAAATCCTCTATATTTGCCTTTTTGCCTTTTTTCATAAGAACTTTAAAAAAAGTGAAAGGAAGCGAAGCTTCCCTATCTTATATAGAACGCACGCGCACGCGCCTGTGCGCAGAGTGCTTTTCATATAAGCAAATGGCAAAACGGCAAAATTTTCTATTAATCCTTTTAAAATCAGGTATTTGCCTTTTTAAAAACGGCAAATATGGCTCTTTTTTTGGCAAAAAACGGCAAAAAAAGGTGATTTCTGGTCTTTTTGTTTTCTCGTCGATCTTAGGAATTAAGGGGAAGGAGGGCGTTTATCATGGGTAAGGCCCTAGAATTCCTCGGTACTGATGGTTGTGCGGTGGCTCTGACTTCGCTGATTGATGTAAAGAAAGGCCAAGGAACGCACGATCAATGGTTTTGCTGTCCTTTTCACGGTTCGGACAAGGAACCATCTGCCCATTATGATTCGCTGCAGGATGTTTTCTTTTGCTTCGGCTGTCAGGTTGGCGGTGATTTGATCAAGTTTTATACTGATCTGCAAAATATGGATGAAACTGAGGGTTTTTTATCCTTTCTCAAAGCGTTTTGCCCTGATCGGATGGGTGGAAGTCGGCAAGACGCTCCAGCCCCGCGCAAAGCGCCCGTTCCGGTCAAAAACGAGTGGGTTCCTGACGCTCCTTATCTGCCTTCTGAGGCTTGGCGGAAAAAAGCGGACGAAATCGTCCGAGAATGTGCCGAAGAGCTGCAAACCCGTCCTGACCTGCTTGCTCAGCTTGGTGAATGGGGAATTGATGCGGAAACAGCTCGTAAATGTCTTGTCGGCTGGAATTCCAAAGACCGTTTTTATTCAGTAACCTCTATGGGGTTGCCTTATGAGCCTGCAAAACGCAATCCTGACCGCGAGCGTAAAATCTGGTGGCCGAAAGGTTTAGTTTTCGCTTCGTTCCGTGACGGGCTGCCTGCAAAAGTCAAAATCCGTGTTGAAGAACTGCTTAGTGCCGATATGCCGCGTTATTTTCAGATTTATGCGGGGGCGGTTTCTGACGGGCAGCGCTCGCCTTACCTGATTGCCGGACGGCATGACGCGCTGATCTGGGTCATCGTGGAAACGGATCGCGATGCTTATCTTGTGTGGTCCGCTTGTGTCGGCCTTCCTTTTCCTGTCGGGGTAATGGCTGTCGGAGCCGCCGGGGCGCGTCCTGATTCTCACGCCACTGCGATTCTGCGCAGGGCGGTATTGATTCTCAACGGTCTGGATAATGACCGCGCCGGACGTCAATTCTCGCATGAGTTCTGGCGGGAAGAATTTCCGTTCTGTAGGCGCTGGCCTGTGCCGCCATGCTACGGCAAGGATATCGGTGACGCCGTTTTCCCTTTGAGTTTGCGCGAGTTTTCAGACTGGCCGCTGGACAGCTTTTCACAAATGGGATTTGAACCCTTTTATCTGGACGTTCGCACATGGGTTGAAGCAGGAATTCCTTCGCATGTCGTGCGGGAGGTTATGCCGAAAACTATCGCGGAGCAAATTGAAGCGGAAAAAATAGCGCCTAAATCTGATGAAATTTTGCAGCCTGTCTCCCTGCCCGTCGCCGCTGTCTCTGTCGCTGGCCCCGGCTCTGATGTTTTGCTGCTTAGTGAACTTATGGGCCGTCATAAAATAGGGCTGCAGCTAGGGGAAGGGCTTTCAATTGTTGAACCTTCGTCCGGTTGGGCTAACAAATCCGAATTGAATTGGCGTGCTTTCACGCGGATTTCGTCACTTATTTTCGGAGAATCTGCGCAGATAGACGACTTGCTTGATTCTCTGCCGGACGGCCTAGTCACCGCGACAACCCTTTTGAAACCGTGGATAAGTGCAGGTTGGAAGCCTGTCGGGAGTAGCAAATAAATGATTTTTCCAAACGCGCACCAAATATATCTTTATCTTTCCGGCCAGCATGAGAGTGAACAGCCGGTTGCAATTTATAAACTGAGTAAAAACACTGTCGGCAATCACATAAAAGACGGGAAATTGAGTCCGGGGCGTTCCGGTTTTTCAAAACGCACTGTTGATGCTTACGCACGGAATCACTTGATTTTGAAGGATGCGCCTAAAGCCGTGAAGGTTGTAAAGGTTGATCCTGGGGATTTTGACGGTGAAGGCGCTCAGTCCCGCCGGGTGAATGCTGATGCGGATTTGAAAACAATTGAAGCACGACGCAAGAGGCATTTGTTTGCTCGTGAACTCGGCAAATATATTTCAATTTTAAATCTTGAAGCAGAGCTTGCGGCTCGCTGGCAGTCTGTTTCTCTTCTGCTTAATAATTTTGCGCATGAAGTCGGGCCGGATGTTGCGCACCTTTTCGGGGGTGGAGAAAAACAGGCTGTTGAGTTGGTAGAAGCTTGCGGCGGAGATCCTGATCTTGCGGAAAATGTTTCCCGCATTCTTTTTTCAAGAGTTCCTGAATTCACGGCCATGTTCCGCAAGCGGACTCGGGAAGTTTTATCAAGTCTCGGGTCTGGCGAGTGGTATACCGAAGAAATGCGGCTTGCTTTTGAAAAATGGGAGCGTAACCGCGCGGAGACTTCAAAAGCTGAAGCACTGGCCGCAATTCAGCTTGTCGGCGGAAATCCTGATCAACTGGACGTGTTTCTAGAATATTTTGAAGTTACTGAGAGGGGCGAAAATGACAACTAATATTCGAGGCCCAATCAAATTTTATCCCGGCGAATTGCAGATTTTAGAAGCTAGGGAGTGGATGTCTACGGCTGATTTTGCGGAAAAGCATTTTGTTCTGGTGGCTGGAAGTTATGCAGGACAGCGTTTTAACCACGATTTCGCGCCATATGCTCGCGGTATCATGGATATCTGGGATAAACCGTGGGTTCGGGAGGTTATTGTCGCGGGAAGCTCTCAGACTGTAAAAACATCAATCGGTTATGCGTGTGTTTGTTCTGAGATCTGGCGGGAACCGAGCGGGGCGGGTCTTGGAATGCCCGATAAAGATGTTGCTAAGCGAATCCTTGATGAAAAACTTAGTAAGCATTTTTTGCGTTCTCCTGAACTTCGTAAGCTCCTGCCGGATGGTGAAAATTCAGTTCAAACTTTAAAAATTGCAATGCGTAGCGCGAATCTTTACGCCATGTATTCAGGCTCGGAGGCTTCCATGTCTTCGATTTCTTTGCGGGTGTTGATGCTCGATGAGGAAGACGCTTACCCTGATTCCGGTGCAACTGACACCATGATCGAGCGCACAATAGGTTATCCGGTTGACCGTAAAATTATCCGAGTATCCAAGCCGCGCGGGAACGAACATGAGTCCTCAATATGGGATGCTCTTAAAAATCGGGCCGATGTGGTTTACCAGTATCAAGCAGTCTGTCCGTCCTGCGGACATGCTCAGCTTATGGAAAAAAAGAATATTCGTGTGCCGGATAAAATGCGCGATCCCGCCACAATTAAAAGTCAGAAACTGGCTTGGTATGAGTGTCAAGGGTGCGGAGCAAAGTGGAACGATTACCAGCGCAATATCGCCATAAAAAACGGGCGGTGGTTTACGGAACATGAAGTTCTACGCCCTGAAACTGTAGCTTTTCACATTCCGTCGTGGATAAGCCGCTATATTTCTCTTTCAACTGTTGCCGCGGATTGGTTTACAGCTGTAGAAGCCGGAACCCCTAAAGCTTATACGAAGTTTGACAACAATCATTGCGCCAAACCCTACAAAGTTGTTGCTGTTGAAACTGACGAAACCCGCGCTAAAAAAATGGTTGATCCGCGCAGGCCGCCGATGGTGGTTCCGCTTGAAGCACTGGCACTCACTTGCGGTATTGATATGCAAATGACGGGGTTTTGGTTTGTTGTCCGCGCATGGGGCCGCGGGCTGGAATCTTGGTTGATTCAATACGGCTGGCTAAATTCTTTTGATGAGCTGGACGAACTTATTTTCAGAACCCGCTATCCGGTTGAGGGTCGTGACGATGTTGTGATGCCGATCTGGCGCGCGCCGATTGATATGGGTGGCGGTAGAGATAAATCTAATGAGCAGGGGTGGTCCCGCACTGACGAAGTTAAAATGTATTTGCAAGAAATTGAGACAGGAGCACGCCCGGGAACTTATCCGGGTGTTGTTTTTGCTGTTAAAGGTGCATCGCGTAAACAGACTGAAACTATTAGGCTTTCTCAGATGGGCGCACAGCCCGGAGTTGCCGCAAAATATCAGCAAAAATTACCGCTGCGGACTCTCGACACGGATGAGTTTAAAGATAAAATTCATCTTGTCCGGCTTAATCCAGCATCAAAACAACCGATGTGGATGCACTCACAAACAGGCGAGGATTATTTTCGGCAGTTGCTTGCAGAAAAAAGAAAGTCGGACGGCAAAGGCGGTGTGCAATGGGATGCCGGAAGCCGTGACAACCATTTATTTGACTGCGAAGTATATGCAGCCGCTGGCGCGGAACCTTTATGGACGCCTTCGCTTATGACTCTTGGTCAACCTATTTATATTCCTAAAAATCCGATTGTTCCCCCAAAACGTGAACCCACAATTAATCCTTACACTGGAGAAGTTTGCTGATGCGTATTGAAAATGTTGTAAAAGTTGCAATTGCTCTGGCTGAAAAAGGGGTTGATTACCAGCCGAAAGAGGGCGCGGTTTGCCCGCTCTGTAAACAAAAAATCAGGGTCGTAACAACTAAACCGTGGGACGACGGCGTAAGAATCAGGTTCCACCGTTGCGACAATGACAGGTGTTCGATTCATGCGCTGGGGATTCAGATCAAGAGTGTTCAGGAAAGAAAGTAAACGAGCAACTTGTAAGTAATCTTTACAAGTTGGATTAGAACAGTTTTTAAAGCCCCTTTCGGATTATCCGGAGGGGGCTTTTTGTTGTTCAATAGAATTTTTTGCTGGTTGATAGAATAAGAATAATTCAGTAAGTCTTTACCTTATTTTTATATTAAAAGGTGGGGCTATGCGAAAATTAATTTTTGTCTTGGTTTTGTTGGGGGTGGTTAGTGGGTGTGGACCTCCCTTGAAACGAGTGAGCAATGAATTTACATACAAGGAAGAATTAACCGATTTTAAGTTGAATATAGATGAAAAATTTTCTTTTCAGGGGCAAGGTTTTCTCTATTCGGGATTTGAAAGGCTTGAAGCTGATGTTTTTATTAAAGATTCTAAGCATGCTGTTTTTGTCATTGTTATGAATGGGCTTCATATGCCTGACCACGATGAAAGTATAAATGTTATCTCTAAAAAGTGTTTAGATTTTAATAAGATCGGGAGTTGTTACACTTATTTTCATAAACCTAGTTGTACTCTTAATCAGGCTACTCGGCATTTTCTTGATTCTTCAGTAACCCTTGTGACTGATTTTGTTCAAGCTGTAGAAAAAACTGATTTCTTGTGTACATGGTGGGATAGGCCTGAAGACGAATTTTCCCCAGAGCAGAAAGATTTTTTAAAAAAGTTTCAGGAGGAAGGCGAGAGAGTTATTACAGTCAAAATTGAGCCTCGGAGGTAATTAATATGGGATGGTGGATTGTTATTCTCGGCGGTGTGGCGTTATATTTTTTATCTAAATATAAATTCGAAAAAGTTCCGGCCGATGCTGTAAAAGTTGAATCTCGGTCCTCTGGTAGAGTTTATTATGTCAGTCCTAAAGAGCAGTCTTGCAGTTGCCCTGATTGGCACAAGCGTAGATCAAATGTGCCTAAAGATGATCCGCGCAGGCTTTGCAAGCATTTGATCAGCTATTATATTGGGCAAGATCAATTACCGGAATCCTTATCTCTTTTCAAAGGAGGCTTAGATTGGTTTTATGAAAAGTTTAGAGGATTTCCTCCTTCTGCGGAAATAGAACGGTTTGACGTGGGAAAAGGTGAAGTAGCTTTTTTTAAAGATTATGAAGCTGGGCATTGGCATAGCGTATGTTTTAATGGAAAGCGTTATGGATGGGAACGGGCCAGCGATACATGGACTAATGACACCTGTCCTGAAGTAAGAAACATGATGATTCGCCACCAGCTTGGCGTTCCTGACGATCTTGCTGAAGATGCAATTAGGCATGTTTCAGCAGAACGAGATGGTAAGCCACTAGATTGGGTTATTATTGGACAGATTGAAGGTGAAGAAATAAAGGCTAAAATAAGTCTCAGAAAAAATGCTGTATGGCATACAGTTTTATTTAATGGGAAAGAAATTAGTTTTTATTTGAAAGCAGGGCATTCAAAAGGTGGTGGTTTTTCAGATGAACAATATACCCATATGAATCCGCCTGTTTCAAAGTGGATAGGGGCAGAATGTAAAAGATTGAGGGCAGGGATAGATAACAAATAGGTTAAATTTATGCGAAAATTATTTCTTGTTTTGTTTTTACTTATGTTAAGTGGCTGTTCGGCGATGCCTTATTATTTAAGAGCTAAAAGTAGCACGGCAAAGTACCATGGCAAAAACTATTTACATGCTTTGTCTGGTGCTGGAGTCATGATTAAATCTTCAACTTTAGCATGTGATGATGGCATAGCAACCGTATGCACCCCATACATGATAACGAGAGGTTATGAAGCTTCTAAATTTATTTGTTTTAATACTGATATTGAAGGTAATATTATTGAGAGTTTTGACGCACAGAAGGAACCTGTTTTCGGGCGTACTCTTAGTAAGACTTTCGATGCTGAAGATCTCGTTTGTGGAAAAACTACTGTGGAAACAATTGATTCAGAAGGGTTAGAAATTATGGTTATTGAGGGGTATTCTGTCTTGCTGAATTCCAAAAATAAATAAACAACCCTTGACAAAAACCGTCACTATCGGGCAATAGTGAATTCAAGTGCTAGTAACACTTTGATTCACACGCGGCTTTCCGCTCCCGATAGTTGGCGGTTTTTTTGTGCCCTTTGAGGCAATCCGTTCTTTATTTTTCGCCATTTTTTGCCGGGAGTGCAGAGTAATAGAATACCCTTCGGGGGAATATCTCTCGCCGTTCGTGTGACGGTTACTAGCTCCCGGCTTTTTATTTTTAAAAAGCCCACTAGTAAAAAGCACACGGAGGCTCATGATGAGCGCGAAAATTCTTTCCTTCCCAACGTCCCAGTCTGCCGGATTCAGCGGCTTTTCCATTTCCCTTTCCGAACTCGGATCAAGAATTAAATCAACTGGAACTATCTCACCCGATATTGTCAGTGAGCTTTGCGCAGAAATGAGCAGAGTTTACGGCGATAAACGGGTTTTGCTCGTTTCCGGCAATGGCTCCGCGCGCGTTCGCGTAGTGGGGCTAAAGTCATGAATGAAGTTACCATCCTTAATCCAGATTTTATAAAAGAGCTGGAAGCCGCCCTTGATAATAACATTATGCCCTTTAGAGCGTTTACTGATTTTTTAGATTGGGACGAACAGGGCGAACTCCGATACTTGATGGATTTTATGTGTAAAGCCATTGAAAAAAAGAATGAAGATTTTATCGAGGCTCTTAAGGGGAAATGTCATGAGTAATATAATCCCCTTTGATTTCGGTGATAGAGTTGTGCGCGTGCATCAAGATCAGGACGGCGGTCCTTGGTTTGTTGCTAAAGATGTTGCGGCTATTTTAGATATTCAAAATATCCGGCAAAACCTTGAAACGTTAGATGATGATGAAAAGGGTGTATATAAAGCATACACCCTGGGTGGCGAGCAAGAAATGTCGTGTGTTTCCGAATCCGGCCTATACTCCCTAATCTTCCGATCTCGCAAACCCGAAGCCAAAAAATTCCGCAAGTGGGTAACTTCCGAAGTTCTTCCCGCTCTCCGTAAAAACGGCTGTTACTCCATGCCGGAACCCTCCCCGGCTCCGGTGCTTCCCTTTGACACTGCAAACTTGCCCCACCTAAGCAAAACACAGCGATCTGTTGCTCTGCAATCAGCCGTGCAGGTGGCGCGCATGAATAGCGGCGATGAAGATGATATCCGCCGTTTATTTTCGGAGTATTGTTTCTTGCTGGCCCGTCCTTCTCAGCCAGACGTGCAACTGACTGAATCAGCTGATATAGTGGGTGAGTTTATAGAATCAGCTTTGACAGTTTCAGACCATACTCGCAATCTGACTCCTTTTGAAAAAACTAAAGCTAGTGAAGTGTATCAAGCTTTTCGGGTGTTTTGCGTGGAAAAGAAAATTCCAGAACACTGTATTCTGTCTCAATCCTCGTTTGGTCAGGACTTTAAATCTCGAAAGGGGATACATCGTGTTTCACCTAAAAACTTTGTCACTTACAATGTTATAATCAAAGAAAATTTAGAATCTACGGGCGAATTGGATGTTTTGCTGCTTGCAGAATGGGCAAATAGATTTTTGAAACCTTCCAGCCGCAAGCCTCAGTTAAGCCAGCGGCAAGTCGTATGGGCAACGGCCCTTTATAATCATTATTGCCAATGTATGTATGATCAGGATTGTGAGCCGATTTCAATTATCTTGTGGGGCCGCTGGATGAAAACAAAGTTAAACTTTCGTTATCAAAAAGGTGCGAGAGGGTGGTATTTTGTAGAATGGAAGGTGGTCGATGCTGCTCTTTTTTCAATTCCGTTCGGCGAAATAAATAGGCAATGGGAGAGGTATAAAACCGCCTCTTAATCTTCTCGAAAACCCCTAAAATAAATTGAGTAAAAAGTTTCCCTATTAAAAACACCGTATTTACCCCTTTATGAAATTGCGTATGAATTTTACGCTAATATTAACAAGTGTTTAGAATTTCTCTAGTAATTAAAGTCAAGTAAAAACTTTCAAAAATAGTACATAAGTCCATTTTCAAAAAATATTAAGTTGCTTTTATTAAACTTTTTACTCATAAATTGGGTAAACGTACTATTTTTGAGTAAAAAGTTGTTGTTTAAAAATCTCCAATGTGTACCCTAAAGGGCAAATAACACATTGGAGATTTTTTATGTCCCTTGAACGAGATAAAGCCCGACTTGAAAATTACTACGCCGCTGAGGAATCTATCCTTGCAGGTGATCGTAACACCGAGCTTAAGGGTATGAAATATCAAGAAGCTGCATTGGCTGATATCCGAAGGGGTATTGCAGATTTAGAGAACAAACTCGGTTCCAGCTTCCGTGTCTCAAGAGTTGTGTTTGAGGATCGCTCATGAACGAGTCCAATAAACTCACTCTGGGCGAACGGATTTATAACGGCATCACCTCATTAGTCGGCGGAACTTTGGGTCTTGTTTCTCCTGGAGCCGCTTTGCAATATTCTGTCGGGCGGAATGCTTTTCTTTCGTATAAAGCTGGAAGCCGCAGGGGTGCAAACGGAAAATGGAATCCACGCCGCGGAAGTGCTGATTCAATGATTCGCAAGGATCGTACTCTTGTCGTTGCTCGTTCCCGCGATCTTGTCCGTAATTCGCAATATGTTTCCGGAGCACTTAGGAAAGTCTGCAATAACGTAGTTTTCAAGGGGATATTCCCGCAGGCTGGCATAAAAAAGACTGACGGAACCCTAGACCATGACAAAAATAACAGCATCGAAAAGCTGTTTAAAGACTGGGCAAAAATAGTTTTATTCCCTGAAATGCAAAATCTTGTTCTCCGTCACATGTGGATGGACGGCGAGATTTTGGTTCATTTTTTCATAGATCTTGATTTGCTCGAAATGGGCGTTGTTCCCCTCGGCGTGGAACTGATTGAAACCGACCAACTGGACACAATGGTTGATGGTGAACTTTCCGGCGGAAATTACGCCCGCAGGGGAATTGAATACAGCCGATCCGGTCGACCTGTCGCTTATCATATTTTGCCCGTCCATCCCGGTGACGGGCTTGTCTATCGCGGAGCAACTAAGCGTGTTCCGGCCTCCGACATTCTTCATATTTTTGAAAAAGAACGAGCTTCCCAGTCTCGCGGGATGCCTTGGCTCACAACTATCGTCATGGCAATGCACGATTTTGAAGACTATCAGGATTCAGAACGTATTGCCGCCCGCTTAATGGCTTCATTCGCTTATTTCATTCAGCGTTCCGGCCCTTCAAATCCGACAGAGAATGCTTTCCCCGGCTCTGTCGCAGCAAACGGGCAGGAGCTGCCTAAATATTTAAGCGGCCCCGGTCAGATTTTAGAAATCCCACCAAACACCGAAGTTAACGCTCAACAATATAAGCGTGACGGTAATGCACATGAGAGTTTTTCTAAAACTTCTCTTAAAGGTGCGTCTGTCGGGGCGGGTGTGTCTTATGAAAGTTTTTCAAATGATTACACTGACGCGTCATATTCCAGCTCACGATCCGCCACTCTTGAAGAGCGGCGCGGATATCAGGTTAGTCAAGAGTATGAAAATACAAGGTTTAATACTCCAGTCTCTGAAAAATTTTCTTTTGTTGCCCACCTTGCCGGATTTTTGAAAAACGATACCCCGCTGAATATTCCTGTCACTTGGCAGACACCGGGCTGGACTTGGGTTGATCCGGTTAAAGATTCAAAAGCTTCGGTAATCGAAGTTAATGAACTTGGAATAACTTCTCGCCGTGAACTCTGCGCGAAGCAGGGCAAAGATTATGACGAAGTGACGGACCAACTTGAACGCGAAAATAATGACCTCATAAACCGGGGTTTATTGGAGGATAAAAATGCTGAAACCAAAAAAGGGTGAATCTAAACAGGATTTTTTGAAGCGATGCAGAGCACAAGGCTCTATGTCCGATTGCGCTGAATCTTGGAACTCTGCGCGTCTTTCCTCGTTTGTAGATGAAAATTCGGTTCATCTGTCAGGTGAAGTTGAATTTCTTAAAAAAGAGGGAGAAAGCGAAACGGACCTACGTCGCTTCTCAATGCTCGGATATGCCGGAAGCGTGATCGATTTTGGTTGGATGGGTAAGTTTGTAATTGATCTTGTTGGGCTGACTCCTGAAAAGGAAAAAATGCCAGCGCTTCACATCCATTCTTCGCGCGAAATTGCCGGAACCATCGACACTGCTGAATCTAGCTCCAGTGGTTTTGTGGCGGAAGGAACTTTTTCGCAGGTTACAGAGTGGGGGCCTTATGTTTGCGGGTTGGCTGATGAGGGATTCCCTTGGCAGTGTTCCATAGGCGTTCGGGCAACTAAAATTTTGAGCATCAAAGAGGGCGAAACTCACAAAGTTAATGGACAGACGGTTGTCGGACCGATTGATGTTTGGCTTGAGGCAAAAGTTTTTGAAGTGTCGTTTTGTCCGTTCGGGGCAGACGATGAAACCGCGGCTGTAGCAATGAGTGCAGACCATGAACCACAAACGGAGATTCTAATGAACGCAAAGAAAAAAGCATGGCTGATGACTCTCGGCCTTAATGCAAACGCAAATGATGTTGAGGCAAAAGCCTTTTTGGCAAAAATTGAAGCCGCCGGAGTTATTACAATTCCAGATTTTACCGCTGAACCCGAAAAACCAGCCGCAAACCTTGGCGCAAGTCAGCCTGTCCAGCCTGTTCAGCCTCCAGCCGTAGTGTCTGATGCTCCAGTTGTTGCGACTCTTTCCGCAACTGATACTTTAACTCTTTCTCAGAACGCAATTACTCTAGGTTTTTCGCTGGCTGATTTTACTGATGGGATTAAAGCAGGGCTTGATTTGCCAACTTTGAATACTCAGTTGCTTGAAAAAGCTGCTCTTAAGAATCCGCCGCTTGCGCATGGTAGAATTGATACTGGTGCGGATGAAACTGATAAGTTCCGTGGCGCTGTTTCTGCTGGGCTTGCAATGCGCATGGGGTATGAATCCGGCAAGGACGAAAAGCCTGCTCCGGGATTTGAAGAGTTTCGTCACATGTCAATGTCTGACATTGGAGGGCGTTGTTTAAGCCGTGCAGGTGTAAATGTTTCAGGTTTTTCAAAATCACAAATTGCGACAGAAATTCTTCGGCTTTCGGCTGGAAGTTCTTCAACCTCCGATTTCAAGTCTATTTTCATGGACTCAACACATAAGCGATTACTTAAAGCGTATCGTGATGTTCCTCAGCGTTTCCGTCCAATTGTCAACGTGGTTGAACTCAGTGATTTCCGTGAAGTCTACGGTGTAGCTCTTTCCGGTGCTTCCGATTTTAAGGAAGTTAAGGAGAATGGAGAATACAAGGAACTTTCCCTTAAAGATAATCAGGAAAGCTTTCGGCCCGGTAAGTTCGGTGGAATTATTTCTCTGACTTACGAAATGATCGTTAACGACGATATGCGTGCTTTTGCAAAAATACCGAAAATTCTCGGAGCAGCTTCTGCGCGTACACTCAATAATTTTGTATGGAATTTGTTCCTGTCTAATCCTGTGATGGCTGATGGAAAAACGCTTTTTCATGCAGACCATAACAACATTTCGACTCCAGCCTCTAAATTGGACAGCGTTTCTCTCGGGAAAGCTCGTGCTGCTATGTCAAAGCAAGTGGGACTTAATAAAGAAATGCTGGATATTGAACCGGCTTTCCTTGTTGTGCCGACTGAGCTTGAAACAAGTGCTGAAATTCTGCTTCGTTCAACCTCATTGCCCGATGCTAATATGTCCGCCGGAGTTCATAACCCTCATGCTGGAAAGCTTATCCCTATTGCTGAACCTCGCCTTGACGCAAAATCACCGACAGCTTGGTATCTGGTCGGGAATCCCTCTCAGGTTGAAACTATTGATCTCGGATTTCTTGACGGACGTCAGGAGCCGGAAATCTTTGAAGATGAGAAATTTTCAACTGATGCGATTTCCTATAAAGCGCGGATTTGTTTCGGGGCTGGCGTAATGGATCATGTTGGATTCCGTCGCAACCTTGGCGTTTAACCCTGAGTTTTTTGAAAGTTAGGAGAAATACAAAATGGCACAAAATCATATTTGCAAAGGTAAAGTTCTTGATTGGACCAACGGCACAGGCTCGGACGTATTATCCGGTCAGGCCGTCGTTGTCGGTTCTATTTTTGCGGTAGCTCTTGGCGATATCGCTGACGGTGAAAGCGGTGTTCTTTCTATCTCGGAAGTTTACGCACTTCCGAAGGCCGCTGAAGCTCTCACGCAGGGCGCAAAAGTTTACTGGGACGTTGACGGCGATCCGAAAAATGGCGTTGTCGGTTCCGGTGCACTGACCGCCACCGCGTTAAATAATGTCTACACGGGTGTTGTTATGAACGCCGCCGTAGCTGATGCGGAAACTGTAAACGTAAAAATCAACGCTTAATACTTCTAATTAATCCCCTGCATCCGCCCGGACCGGCTTCTGCTCAGGTCGGTCCGGGCAAACTAAAAGGCGAACTGATGAACCAGCTTTTCGATCATATCACAATGAAAGCCTGCCTCGCGGGATGTTGTTCCGCCGCTTCATGGCTTTTCGGTGGTTTTGATGCCGCTCTGCTGGCTTTATCTATTCTTTATCTTTCAGATTTTGCACTTGGTTTTTTTAGAGCATTGCAAAAGGGGACATATTGCAGCGAAAAATTTAGGCACGGGGTCGGTAAGTTTATCGCTTATTCTGTGGCAATCATCATGGCGAATATGCTTGATGTCACAATGGGTGAATCGTTGCCCGCGGTTTTCGCATATATCCGCGAATTCTTAGTTATGTATCTGGCATCAAATGAATTTTTAAGCGTGGCAGTTCATCTTGCTGAAATGGAATTAGGTGTCATTCCTCGCCAGCTTACAGACCGGATCAAGTCCTTTAGGGACGAATTTGATCCGATTCAAAATAGGAGCCGTTATGGAACGTCAGGATATGGAACGTCAAGTCAACATGGTGGTAATTCACTGCTCGGATTCAACTTGGGGGGACGCGGCAGTGATCGACCAGTGGCACAAGGAGAGGGGCTGGAAGGGGATCGGGTATCACGGGGTGTTCCTGAACGGCCGCCGCACAAGCCACGGAGATTATGATCAGGCCCTTGACGGTTATCTGGAGTCCGGTCGGTCGCTTGATGAGATAGGAGCACATTGCAAGGGCTACAACCAGCATTCTGTCGGACTTTGTATGATCGGTATAGACGAATTTACAGAGTCGCAAATGCGTAATGTCCTCCAGAAAACAAAAGAACTTCTTAAGCATTACGGACTCGATCCTGAAGCGGTCTACGGCCATTACGAACTTGATGACGGAAAAACCTGTCCGAATCTGGATATGGACGAATTCAGAGCGCAGCTCTGGGAAATGATGCGATGATCCCTATCCCCTTAATCCTAAGCTTTTTAGGAGGCGGAAAAGGCAAGCTTATAGCCGTTATTGCTGTTGCCTGTCTGGTTCTCGGCACTGTTATTTATGTCAGTGTTTTGCGCGGTGAAATCTCAGATCTTAAAGTAACGGTTGCAGAACTTGAATCAGACAAAACCAAACTTGAATCAAAGCTTGCGAACGAGAAAACAAAAACGAATCTCGCAACTGCTGACAAAGACCGCTTGAATAGTGTTGTCAGCGGTTTGCAGGTTCAGGTTGAACAGGGCCGCGAGAACCACCGCAAATATATCAGGCGCCTTTCCCGCGCTCAGGAAATTGCTCGAAAAGCTGTTTCTGTAAAACCTTCTGAAACTACTGGAGTCGTCGATGCTCAGACCAGCAATAGCACTATTGGCTTGCTTAATGACATTTTCATGCAGCCCTCGAACTCAAGTTTCGCCCGTTGAAATTATCGAGGTCGTGCAGACTCTTAAAAAGTGTCCGCGCCCGAAAGTTTATGAATACAGGACGCTTAATCCGGCTGAGCATGTAGGTTCGCCGGATAATATTGAGCGGCTTACCGGGAACGTTAACAGCCTCGACAGCTACTCAAGAGAACAGTCCGCAACCATTGATTGCTACGAAGCACAGGCAGGTAAATAGAATGGGTGCTGCTGAATCTCTCGACAAAGCCGCTGAAAAATCAGGCGTTGAAATCCTTTACATGAAAGAAGGAATCGACCCTTTGCCCTTTTATGCCCTGTTTGATGATTTCGGTCTGGGCTTTGTTCCAAAAGGGATTGACCCACGTTTTACACGGAATATCTCCCGCTGGGCCAGTTTTATGTTTAGCGCGTATCACTTGCCGTCTGAGCCGGATTCAAAGGACACCATCAAGGTTAATGATGTTGTTTATATTGTGCGACAGTTCGAGCCGACATGTGTGAAAGGTAAGGCTGAAATCTATGAAGTCTTCGCAAATACCGAGCAAAAGAGAAGCTAATGGCAAATAGACTGCATACATTACTCGCTGACGGCGAAGTCAGAATTCAAAGAAAAGATATTTTAGACGAGAATGGAGACAAAACAGGTAAGTTAACAGCTGGAAAGCGGTATGATTTTTTTTCAGCAGGTAAGTCCACTTTTGTTTCCATCGATAACGGAAGCGAGGTCTATCTTAAGCGTTTGTCTAAGCAATTTCCTAAAGAATTCAATCGTTCTTTGCGACATATCGGGTGGAAGATTCAGAAGTTTATTAAGGAAGGAATTAAAAAGGAAAACGTTGGCGGCCAGCCCATTGAGAGACTTCAAAAAGCTGCAAGATTTCAGAGGATGAAAACTTGGCGCATCGGTAGAAATAAAGAGTCTAAAGCTGAACTTCCTGAAAATCAGAAACGTAAAATGCGTAAAGGACGAATTTTTAAAGGTTGGCGTAAATCTGGAAAGGCAACAACCAAGCCTTATAAAAAGCTTGGACGGGCTGTCGGATATTATCATCAGCCTGAAAAAATGCAGGTTCAAATTGGCTGGCTTGGTTATTCGGCAAGTAATGCAGGAAAGGCATTAGCTTTAGGACAACGTCGCGGTAAATGCGACCATTGGGTTGAAGGACGGCAATTTGTCACTCCTCGTATGCGTAAGTTTTTTGCGGCAACGGGCCGCGCCTTGCCTTCAAGCACACATTATATTGAATCTCCGAAACGTCCAGTCATAGCCCCGGCTTTTAAAGTTCTTCGTCCGAAAATAGGGCGTATGGTGGAAAATCGTATAGCTGAATATTTAAGGGAACAAAAATGAGTAAAACTATTCAAATCTTGCTTGAAATGTCCACGCTTTTGAAAAACTCACCGCGTATAGCTGTTTTTTGCACTGATAACGGGCTTAATCCCGTAACTGTTGAATTCCCTGCAAACGAGCAGAGTCCTATCGGTGAAGCTGATGCCCCTTGGATTGTTCTTGATCCTGAATCGGGTAGCGGAGGTTTAGGGGCAACTGAAACAGAATCCGTAATTGGGCTTTATGTCGGCGTTGTTGGCGATCCCGAAGCAGGAACCGTTTTGCTCGATGAATTCTTTACTTTGGTGCTGGATGTGCTTGTTAAAGCCGGTCTGGATATTGACCAGGTAGAATGTGAATTTGTGTTAAGTGACTCCGCACCGTTGCGGATGGTTTTTTCATCAATCGGAATCAGCAAAAGCCGTTCTCTTGGACGGGATAACATAATTTAAAAGGAGTATTGAGTCATGGCAACTGCAACACAGGCAAGAGGTTACAAAGGGAAAGTGCGGATGATGTTTGAATCCGAGTATGGAGTTTTGCCCGCTGATCCGAAAGCGCACTTGCTGCCGATCAGCTCCGAAGGGTTGGACGGTGGCCGCAGTCAGAACCAGAAAACTACTTTGACGGGTAAAAGATCACCCGGCAGATCCTTTGCCGGAAATATGGACGTATCCGGCCCCTTGGCTCCAGATGCCAACGTTCACGCTACTGGTATTTTGTTGAAAGCTCTTTGCGGTAATCCTGTGACTACCGCGATTAATGACGTTTTGAATATTTCAGGTTCTGCGGAAGATCTCGGAGCCGGTTACGTTAAAATCTTGTGTGCTGGTCACGGCTTCCGTCCTTTTACTCAGATTACAATCAGCGGATCAACCAATTATGATGGTATCTATCTGGTTGATCCAAAATCAGGCGCGGATGATCTGGTTATCGAAGCTTTTTACAACGCAGAAGACTTTGCAGGAACCGAAACCGTAAGGCGCGGGGCGCATCGTAAACTTGATGCAGTTGCTGCAGTGGACAAAGGTGACGGTTTGGTCGGGCTTGCTTGCTCCGGGCATGGTTATCTCGCCGGATCTGTAATAACTGTCACGGGTTCAACAGGGTATGATGCGCAATATGTGGTTAATTTTGCATCAAGTGTGAATGAAATTGTTGTTGAAAAAGCTTACGCAGCGGAAGTTTTTGACGGGACTGAAACGGTTTCCCCTAAATACTTCACCCATTTGTTTAAGCTTTTGGATGAACAGCCCAGTTTTGCCCTTGAATGCGAAGTTCCGCTTGATGGAGCAACAGATAATGAAGCTTTTACCCTTTTCGAAGGTTGCAAGGTTTCGTCTTTTTCTTGTTCAAGTTCCGGTGACAGTCAATTTAATTTTTCGATTGATGTAGCCGGTGCAAATAAAAGATTACTCGCCATTTCAGCTGCTAAAACCACCGAAGAATTCCCCGATTTTGATTTTAAAAACGCTGACAGTGATTTGATTCTGAACGGTGAATATCTAACTTCGGTTACCAGCTCCTCTGTTCAAATCAGTACAAATCTCGATACTTCCGCAGGTTATGTAAAAGGCTCTAAAGGCGTCCGCAAGTCCATGCCCGAAGGAGCCCCTGGAGTCTCCGGCTCTCTGACAGCCCATTACAAAAGTACAGCATTGCTGAAAAAGGCGGCTGGTGAAGTTGAAATGGATTATTCCATGGGATTTGTAACGGGTGCTAACCAGCTGACTTTGAATTTCCCGCAGTGCTTGATTTCTGAATCCGGCTCTACTCCGAAACTGTCCGGCCCGCAGGGTATTGTGGTTGAACTCCAGCTCAGCGGTTTTGAAGATCATAACGAATACGGAACTTGCTTTTATGCCGAACTCATCAACGGTGTATCCAGCTACACATAAGCTTAAGCTTTAATTTTAGTTTTGAAATTTATAAACCAATAACTAACGAGAAATATAATGAATTTTACTTTGCCAAGCGGCCTTAAAGTTGTTTTGAAATCCCTGTCCCGTAAAAAAGCAAAAGAACTCAATCAGCTTAAAAAGCTGACTATGAAGCTCATGAGAAAAGTAGACTCAAAAGATGAAGCAGTTGCAGAAAAAGCGGCTGAAGATCTGTTTGAATTGAACGGAGCTGAAAAACGTGCAGAACTTATCTTGGGACTTTATCCCGACCTTGCCGCCAATGATGACATGGATCAGCGCGATTTGCTGATGCTTATGACTGTTACCGAAGATTACACCAACAACGTCCCCGAGGCAGTAATAAAAAACTTGTCGAGGTCTGGAAGTCCGGCTCAGACCTCGACCGAATAACGTATTGTAAAAGCTGTAGTTCCCAAAATAAGGGTTGCCCACCTTGCAAGGATTGCGACTGGGCAACCCCTGAACTGCTGGACGAAAATCAGGATATTTTTGATTTGCTCCGGCTTTGTTCGAATCAAGTGCGTGTGGGGTTCGGTGGTGTTTACGGGTTTGATCTTCCGGCTATTTTTGCAGTGGCGGATCGGATGGAAATCGAACTCGGTTGGCGGGAAATGTTAAAAATCAAAGCTGTTGAATCGGCTATGACTGAGCGGTCATCTACGGATAAGGATGCAGAATAGTGGCAGATAATCATACTCGAATTATAGTTTCCGCCAAAGATGAAGCCTCGAAAGTATTCCAGCGTGCCGGAATGGAGGCCGAAGGGTTGAGCCGCCGCGTGTCGCATCTTTCCGGTGTGATGGGCGGTCTTGCCGCTCTCGGTGGAATTTCTGCCGTAGGGCTTTCTGTTTCTGAGGCTATGGGACAGTTCGGACAGTTTGAAACAGCTTTGACCGATATGTCCAAGGTCACGAATCGCGATCTCGGCGAAATTCGCGGAGAGATCGAATCAATTAATCCCGCGCTCGGTTCATCAACGGAACTGATGCGCGGGTATTATCAAGTTATATCCGCTGGGGTAACTGATCCTAAAAAGTCTCTGGACCTGCTGACCGTCGCTTCCCGCGCTTCACAGGCCGCGCATGTTTCGCAATCTGAAACAATCAAAGCCCTGACAAAAGTTATGGCTGGTTTCGGTGACGAACTCGGCAACGCAACCGAAGCAAGTGACCTGCTCTTTGCTATGGAACGGCAAGGTCAAACCAGCTTTCAAGAACTGGTTCCGGTAATCGGCGACCTTGCCAATCTCTCGCATGAGGCTTCGGTTTCCACTTCCGCACTCGGCGGAGCAATGGCCCTGCTGACTCAGACCTCCGGTTCAACGGCAGAAGCGGCCACAAAATACAAGGCCCTGCTTATCGGCATGGTCAAGCCGACAACGGATATGGCTGAGGCTTTTGAAGCTTTGGGCTACAAGTCCGGTAATGCGCTGATTGAAGATAAAGGGCTGGTCGAATCTCTGCGGATGCTCAAAGAGTACGCCGATAAATCCGGCGTCAGCATGACTTCCCTTTTCGGAAGTGCTGAGGCTTTCATGGGTGTTTCCGCGCTGCTTGCGAATGGCGGCAAAACCTTTGCGGATAATATCCGCGACATGGGCAAGGCGGCTGGTTCCACTGAAAAAGCTTTTAAAAAGTGGGGCAAGACTCGGGACGCTGTTCAGAAGAAATTCGGGAATGTCTCCAATAATGTTCTTATGACTTTCGGGGGCGCATTTGCCCCTGAATTTACTGAAGGTCTTGATTCTGTTTCTGACTGGGTTGCTGGGCATGGGGATGAAATTCAGGATTGGGCTAAATCAACCGGCGAAGCTGTTGCTTCCGCATCGGACACAATCGCTACTGAATTTTCAATTCTCAAAAGCGGATATGATGCCTTGCCGGAATGGATGCAGGGCGCTGGACTTTTGGGGGCCTTTCTTTTTGGTAAGAAAGGTTTGGTTATGCTTACCGCCGCTACACATTTGGCGGGAACTTTTTCGAACATGGGTCAGGGATATGAGGCATATGCAAACGGCGAATTAAGTTTCAGTGATTTTGCAACTATGAATTCAGGGGAATTGTCCGATTTTCTTAAAAATAGAAATCCGTTGGATTCTTTGAACGCAGAATTGAAAGCTCTGGAAAGTAAACAGGCTGGTTATGTTTATCAGGATGAAAAAGATTCTTTTAATGGCGAAATTGCAGAGATTAAAAAACAGATTGTAGAGGAATATAGCAAAGCTGCTAAAAAAATTGACTCCAGCGGTGATGCCGCCGCACTTGCGAGGGCTGCTGGAATTACTCCCGGTGATATAAAGCCTAAGCCTTTTGTTTCAGAGTCAAATACAATTCCTGTCGGTGCTGGTTCCGGCGGTGGCAAAGCCAAAGAAGACAAAAAAGCCTTGTGGCAGGATGAAGACGATCTTGCAAAACGCCGCATAGCCAATTCAAAGAAAATTTCTGATGCTTGGGCCAAACGATCCGGCCGGGATGTTCAATCTGAACTTAAGCAGTTTGAAGCGTCTGAAAAAGAAAAGCTGCGGATAACAAAAGATTTTAACCAGGACTATGCAGAACTCACGGGAAACAGCTACGAATTTGAAAAAACCGCTATCAAGGCTCAGGTCAAGGCGTGGGAAAAAGCCGGAGTTGATAAAATACAGCTCGCCAACTGGGAGCTGATCAGCCTTGAAAAACTGGAAAAAGAACATACTGCAGACGTTAAAGCTGAGAACAAAAAACGGATAGCAGACGCTAAGAAAACCGCGCGTGAAGAGCTGCTTGCCCGTAATAATTTTTTTGAAGGGATGAAAGCCGGATTTCAAGACGTATTAGACGCAGAAAAGAACTGGGCTGAACGCGGAATTGATATTGCGAACAGCTTTTCTACATCCTCGAAAGCGGCTCTCGGAGATTTGGGTTTTGATGCCATGATGGGCCAGATGAAAAGCTTTTCCGATTACTGGTCGACATTCTGGGGCGGTCTTGCCCGATCTATTTCGAATCACCTTGCTGACCTCGCCGTTAATAAAGGTCTGGACATGCTGATGTCCATGGGCGGCGGCTTGTTTGACATGGCTGGTTCGTTCCTGTCGAACGTCTGGCATACTGGGAATATGCGGCTCGGTGCTGATGAAGTTGCTTCCATTTTGCAAGAGGGTGAAATGGTTATCCCTGCGAGACAGGCAGAAGTGATTCGTCAATCTGTCGGTTCTGACGGCATGAGCAAGGGTGCTTTTTTCGATTCTGTTGTTGACCGTGTTTCTGTCGGTTCAAGCTCAATTTTCGATACGATAAACAATAGTCAGCGTGATGTTTACGGAAAGCACATGCTTAATTCTGCTTTAATGGCAACTGGTACGGGTTTATTTAACGGTTATTCAAATTGGCAGACAGTAGGACAGCAAGGGAAGGCTCTACAAGATGCGGGGCTGCCTGTAACTCAAAGCGCGATCGATAACCTTAAATGGAGTTCCGCTTTAGGCGGTCTGGCTAGTAGCTTCTTTCCTAGCTTTGCAGGGAACATGTTCAGCAGTTTCGGTAATCAGGCTCTTGGTATGAATGACGATGCTTACAGCA
The DNA here is from genome assembly GCF_016342405.1 of Maridesulfovibrio ferrireducens. Lineage (NCBI taxonomy): Bacteria > Pseudomonadati > Thermodesulfobacteriota > Desulfovibrionia > Desulfovibrionales > Desulfovibrionaceae > Maridesulfovibrio > Maridesulfovibrio ferrireducens. Next base: position 95,297 of record NZ_JAEINN010000002.1, read on the forward strand.
TCGCTGGAATAGATTTTTCATCTTCTACAGTCGGGAATGCTATCGGGGCTGTTGTTGGTGCAGTTTTGGGCGGACCTGTTGGCTCTGTTGTTTCGGGTGCTATGTCTCCTGTTTTTTCTCTTGCAGTTTCCGGCATAACTGATCTTTTGGGACTGAGAAGAGAAGAAACTCTGCGTGATTCAGTTGAGGATAAATTTGGTGAAATAACAGGTCGTTTAGCTTTTCAATCTTTCGGTAAACAATATGCTTCGGTTCCTTCCTTGGCAGGATATTATCAAGAAAAGTTTGATCTGCAATCACCTGAACACAAGGCGATGCTAGCGAGTATTAACCCTGTTACTTATCCAGAACAAATCGTTTTAGAAAAAATTAACGCTAAGATTGAAGAACTTAAGGCCGCGAATGCAGCCGGTGCACCTGAGTTAGCTTTTACTAGTTATCATAACTTTGGAACTGCATATCGGGATGCCGCATGGGAAAAGGGCGGTATCGATAAAGTTAATGCGGCTGAGGCTATTGCGCGTGATATGGGATTTGCTTCATATGAAAGTCGTGAAATGGCGGCCAAAGCTCTTGGTCGTGGGCTGACATATGAAGATTATTATTACACCCCATTAGGCACGCGTGTTGACGTAAATTCCGTTGAAAATCCCGATTCCGCACTCGGCAGGGCTTATGCTGATGCTATTGCTGCTGGAAGAATCGCTCAGGGCTATCAGTTTGGTGATGGGCTGAGCGGTGATAGAGGCGGTCTTGGTGGGCTTGGCGGATTTGGCGGTTATACGGGGGTTGGTGATTATGGTTTAGGCTCTGCGGTTGATTTTGGTAATGCTATGCAGGATTACGCCGATTCCTTAGGCTCTGGCGGCTCTGATCGATCTGACAGGTCGAGCGGAGGCACTGGGTCAGGAAATGCAGGCGGGGCAAGTGGTTCTTCTGGCATAGGTCGCCGTTTTGGTGGCCGTGTAGATGCTGGCGGCGAATATGTCTGGCAGGAAGCCGGACTACCAGGTGAAGCCTTTTTTCCTAAAACTGACGGCTTTGTCCTTTCACACGAAGATACAAGCCAGATGATTAACGCGTTGCAGTCTATAGTTAACGCTCAAAAGTCCGGTACCTCTCCCGTTGCCGCATCCGGTGGCGGCGAATCTACGCTTGTTCTCAATCTGCATATTGACGGTCATCAAATAGCAACTGCTATTGTGCCTGCCCTCCGCGAACTATCAGAAAACGGTGTTCAGTTTGTACGCAATGACACTTTGATAGGGGGCTAATTATGAGCTGGGAAACTTTTGCTGCTAAACCTCGTTCGATTAAGATTTATACTGCTGAAATATCTGTCGCTGATCCTGCTAATCCTACGGCTGAGCGCGAAGTTTTGCGCTTTTCGTCCGATGGAATTGATCCTGCTTTGTCTGCGCTTCCATATTCTCCGTGCATCGCGAGCTTGCCGACTTTTACGCGCTCTTTGCAGTCCATGACATACGGCCGCACGACTGCGGCTTTCGGTAATATGGTTTTGCTGACTGGCGGCGGTCATCTTGATTCGTTTATCCATGATTATATTTTTGCGGGTGCGCCTGTGGTGATCAAATCCGGCTTTGACGGGCTGGATGTTTCGGAATTCAAAGAAATCTTTTCCGGCAGAGTCACGGACGCACCGACATGGAATGACACAAAGCTGACGCTTTCGCTTGCGGACGGTGTGCGCGATCTGCTCGACCATAAGCTGACTGAGCAGACATTAAGCGGGGTTCTGCCGACTGTTGTTTCCGGCCTGCTCGATGCGGCAGGGATTACAGCCGATAAGCGTGATTCTGCAATGTGGGACGCTTGGAAAGCTGAGAATAATTTTTCGATCTGGCTTCCGATTTCCGCGAACCAGACACTCGGAAACGTGCTGGATTTACTGCTTTCACCCCTCGCGAGTTGGTATACTTTTGACCGATCCGGCCTTTTCCGCATTGCGACATTTGCCGGACCTGAAGCAGAAGCCGTTCCAGTGCTGGAATTGACGGATTTAGAACTGACTAAATTTTCTGAAAAGAATCACGGAAAACATACGTGGAAAGTGGTTGTAACTTATTACACTGCCACCGGAGCCAGTTCCACCACTGCGGAAACCAGCTGGGAAGATTCGACAATTAAGGATTTAAACCCCGTTGCGGTCGAAATGAGCAAAAACACGGTGCTGACTGCGCTTGCTGATGCAAACACTGTTCGGGACCGTTGGAAAGAGCTTTTCTTTGTTCGGCGGCTGGTGGCTACGGCAGTGGCAAAGACTCGGTTGTTCGGTGTGAATATGGGCGACCATGTTCATATTTTTCGCGACCGGCTGAATATTAATGACATGTACCGGGTGACTAAAATTATTGATAACGCGACTAAAAACAGTGTGACTCTGGAGTTGATGCGATGAACGCAAATGTGAGATTTTTATGGGAATCTATTTACAGCGATGCGGCTACGCTTGAAGCATCCGCTTTTGTCGAGGGTTGGCCTGTAATTAATTTACAGCATCCCTTGACTGCGCTTGCTTGGAAATGTCCAGACGGTACAGGATTTGTAAAAAACAGCTTTGATGAACCGCGCATGGTCTCCGCTCTGGCATTGATAGGGCATAATCTCGGGATTGGTTCAACTGTTACTATTCGCGTGTATGACGATGCGTTTCTGACTGAAATATTCAGCCAGACTTTTGACGTTATTAAACCCGTTTATACTGCGGGTGAAATTCTGCCGTGTAACAGTTCGCCGCTCGGTTATCCTTCTGCGGAAGATCTGGCGGTTTTACCCCGCACAACTTCTGTTTTTTTCTTGGATAAAACTTTCTGTCAACGCTGTTTAAAAGTCGAAATTAATAACGGGGCTACTGCTTTTCATGTCGGGCGCATGATTTTGTGTAAACATTTTGAGCCGCAAAATAATTTTTCTTACGGCTGGCGCGATTCCCCAAGTGATGATTCCACTGTTACCCGCGCGCTCGGCGGACAAGATTGGGTTGACGATAAAGCACGTCGCTGCGGGTATTCATTTTCTCTCGGCAGTTTGAGTAAAGGCGAGGTTGATGGACCGCTGAAAAAAATGCGCAATCATTGCGGAAGATCCCGCCCGCTAGTTGTCGTGCTTGATCCTGATAATCCAATCGCTAACCACGCCGTTTATTGTAAATTTAAAATGGTCCCAGCTGTTACGCAGCCGCAACACGGTATTTATACCGCTAATTTTAATATTGAGGAGGCGTTATGAGTATCACGGTTATTTCGTGTAATGATTATGACTGGTTAATTCAGGTTAACGCTAATTTTGCGTCATGTCAGAGTGATATTGACGCGATTGTTGCTGAAATCAATGCGGCAAGGGCCGGCTCCGCAAATCTGGCAGGAAAGATTTCTAGCATGGATTCTGATCGCAGTGCCATAAAAAGCGAAATCAGTACCGCAAGATTCGGGAAATCAAATCTTGCTTTAAAAATTGCGGACATGGATCAAAAACAGGCAGATATAAAAGCCGTTGTCGATGCTGGCATGTTTGGCGGCCCACCTGAACTATATGATGCTTTGAAGGCATACGCTGAAGGCGAGCTTTGCGCTTATGTTGGAAAAATATGGATGTCGCTTGTTGGCGGGAATATCGGAGTTGCTCCTAATCTTGATTTGAATAAGTGGAAACAGCAGACTAATTGCACACCGGATTTGATGTCGCTGTTAAACGCTTATGTTGGCAAGCTCCAAGCAGGTCAGATTAACGGTGTTGCGGGGAAGATGAAGACTGTGGAGATTGGAGAAATCGTAATCGGGAGTAAGTTCTTTTCAGATACAACTTGCGGATCTACGGCTACGACTTTCTCTACAACTAGTGCTTTTACTAATTTTGGAAGTGGCTCGTCAATCCTTCCCACACTAGAAGCAAAGTTACAGGGTGACAGCGGCAACTTTTATAGTGTCATAAGAATGATCTCTGGAAGTGCTTTTTGGGTTCACCCGAAACATGGAGATGTTCGTTCTGATTTTACAACAGGCAACACATACACGGTTCAAGTATCACAAGAATCCACAGACCCCGCAGACCAACAAGAGGGCGAACTTGATGTTGTCGAGTATCTGTTGGGTAGTAAGTATACTAATACTGACTTATGGACAACCACAATAGGCTTTGGGCTAGCCCTACCTTACTGGAATAACAGTAATTTCCCTGTTACTATCGTAGGTACTCGGGTTACTGGTGGTGCGGCTGGGCAAAACTCTTTAGTACTGATGACTGCTAGTTCAAGTGGTACTTACGAGCTTGATATAACAAACAACCTCGTAGATGCTGTAAACGTACATACAAACGGTGTTGACTTAACAACTATTGCAGGAGGAGCTAGAGGAACAGTATCACTTGATGGATCAAGTGCTAATATCTACTTCTACTCCGTAGGTATGACCGAGGCTGTGGATATAACAGTACATAGTGTAGTACATAAAGTTGGCAATCCCTACACAGTCGCAGAACTCCACGGAGTAGAAGTAGACCAGTACACTAACATTGCTCCTGATCCTACGTTTACGCAGGATGGTAGTGCGGGTGGGTGGATTGTTGACGGACCTATCTCTATATTAAATGGGGTATCAACATTTAATAGTGCGGCCTTTAGTAATAATGTGGGGACTTCTGTGGCAGGTGTAGAAGGTAAGAAGTATTTAACTAAAACCGTAGTAGATGAGGTAACGAGTGGAAGTCTACAGGTTTTTACCTTTGCTAATGCTTCCGATGGAACTACTGACGAAAACTTAGGTCAGATCATAACTTCATCAGGAACTTATTACGATGTAATTGAAACTGATGTAGATTCAAACTTAATTGGTTTATGGGCTTCCGTTGCCGGAACAACAGCCAAAGTCTCCGAGTTATCCATCTTCGAAATTCCAGACGATATGTACGGACAGCTTAACACAGGCTACCGCGGTGCTGACGGGTTGTGGGTTAATCAGTTGTTGGGGAATTTGGTATCGCCGTCAACAGGCATTAGACGTTTAAAATTAGATAAAAAAGCGGCAACTCCGACAGGTTACTATGCTCTTAATTCAACAGGTTCTTATGTTGATATATCTGCAAACTGTACATTTAATAGCCCTGGAAACTATGTTGACATAAATATATCTGCTTTGTGGTCCCCACTCGGCTACACATCCGAAGCTGACATGCTCGCAAACTCTGCTATTAGGCTTGAGTACAAGACAAGGGCTAGAGTGTTTAGACCTGCGGCTAATCCACAGAGAGTAAAAGTGCTCAGTGATGTTTATTATGCTAATGATCACTATGGTAGCTTTAGTAACTATTTAACGGGAGATTTAACTGGAAACGTACATACTGGTACGTCTGCACCATTAGATTTTGCTACTAAAGTTTCAAGTTACAATCTGACAACTGCTGGATACCTCGGGCAGTGGGGCTACCCTTTGCGCCATGGTATTACTGCTTTGTCTTCATTCTCATGTAAGGTTGGGATTAAGTTCATCTTCGGACTGTTTGAGAAAGCCGGAACCTATCATGTCTGCGTGTGGTTCTGCGAACTCATATGGGATGCTGTCGCTGGCAACTGGGGTGATGATGGTATTATCTGGATTGTAGATAATGTTTTATACAAAATTGATCTCAACGGCCACGCTGTAAAATGCGGTTGCATGAGTTTTGATACCGGCATTCCCGTAGGAGGCGCATAATGTTCAGTTTATATTTGCAAGCCTTAGAACACGGCTCGCCTGATTTGGTACTTGAGGATAGATTTTACAATGACCTGCAGAATCTTTACGCTGAAACAAATCTGCTCGATTGTCCTGAGCAACTGCCTAGTACTATCATGGAAACGGAGTGGTACAAGCAAAGCGGCTGGCAGGAAGTCCGAAAAGCAGCTTATGGCCCTTGGGAAATGCAAAATAATTTGCAATATGACGGATTGTGGATGGAGCATGTTGCAGCTGTGAAGGTGAGGTTTCCAAAGCCGGAGGGTTCAGCGTGATTATTTACACTGACAGAATGCCAAAACGTTTCGCTGGTTACACAATCGGCCCTGTAATTCTGATCCGGCCAAAATATAAAGATGATGCCGGATTGCTTGCACATGAGCAAAAACACGTTGAACAGTTTTGGGCTGCTCCAGTGCTTCACGGAGTTATGTATCGTTTTTCTAAAGGGTATAGATTAAAATCTGAAGTCGAAGCATATCAGGCACAAATTGAGTGCGGTATGGATATTAACCGGGCCGCTAAGTTTTTATCTGGAAAATATAATCTTGGAATATCTGTTGATGCGGCTGTTGATTTGTTGACGGTGTAAATATAATTAAAGTTTAGGTTTAAGTTTTGTACCCCGTAAAAAGCCCTGTTTCTCGTCGTGAGTGGCAGGGCTTTTTATATTTCATTACTGAATCTTTTCAGCGATATTCTTAACCCCTCCGGCAAGAACCTTTATTAATAGTTTAATTGATTCCGTCTCATTTTTGTTGTCCCCTGTTATACAATTCGTCAACGTTTTGATACCGTTGCTGAGAGTTTCAAGAGTGTCTGCCGGATTGCAATTGTCGTCTATTTGCAGTCTTATTTGAGCGTCCATGTGAATTTCCCCTTTGAATTAACATTGAGCAGGTTTTGATGTTGATATAGAATTATTAGCTTGATCAATGTTTGTCAATAATTTTAGACAGTTAGCCTGTGATGAATTAAATCACAAAAAGTGAACTTATGAAACATACCCCACCTGCCTTGATTGTCCGATTTATAGATATAATGAATCAATATGGTCTGATAACGGACCATGACGGTATAATTTTGCACTGCAATCCGCATTTGCTTGATGTTTTAAAATATGCAGTCAGTGCGCTTGATGAAGTTTTTGGCGCGGAATCTGCGAGTATTCAGGATTTGATTAGGCAGTCTGTTGCGTCGAAAAAAATGGATTCATTCAATATTGAAATGGATTTCGGGGACGGAATCAGTCAGGTTTTCGGACAGGTTTATCCGCTCGAGTGCGAAACGGGGTATATTGCGGCGTTGCTGTTTCATCCTGTTGATTCACTGCGCCGACTGGAAAAGGTTTCGTTTGATCGGCAGAGTAAGTTGCCGACAGATAGCAGGTGGGTGATAGACGATGAATTTAAAACTTTGTCATTTTCAGCGGATGAGGATTCTATTTTTTACGGCAGGGAACCGGGCTTTTCAATTTTTGAAGCCGTGCTGGAAAAAGATCATCCGACGGTTTTGACGGCATTTGATAAAGCGGCTCTCACCCCGGGCGAATTAGTCACGATTTGTATAGATATACAGCGTCATCATGGACTGTGCGAAGTTGAGGTGGATATTATTTATGCGCCGGATATGTTTTACGGAAACAGATATTTTGTGCTGACGCGTCCGGCAGTTAATAGAGCGGAAGATATACTCAGCCGTATGTCGGAAGCGTATCAAGTCGATCATGATAACGCCTTGGCCCGTTGTCTTAATGTCGGCCCGCCGTCTATTTCAAATGTGCGCACGCGTATCCGCGAATTGCCGGACAGCTGGCTTGTTAAGTGTTGTCTTGAATGCAGGGTCAATTTCCATTGGCTTTATGCCGGACTCGGGAAAAAGTTTTTTGATTAAATTTGATTAAATGCGTCGGCGGATCATTACGACCGGCGCAATAGTTTTAATCTCAGCTTTCAACTGTTTAATTTCGAAATCTTTCTGATGGGTTCCCATGTTCGTCAACCAGCCTTTTAGATAAATCCACTTATCATCTTCACCCATATATAATTTTAACGTTGCCTCGCCTTCTTTTTTTGTGTCCATCCCTCTCCGGACTATAAAGACAGGTTCACCTTCTATGGGTTTCATTTTCGGATCACAATATACAATGTTGCCCGGATTTATTCCGGCCGGAACCATGCTGTCGCCTATAGCCATTGCCGCTATCATGTCTTTGTGGAACTTCGGAACTGATGATGTTGCTGCCATCGGCAAAGTTAAAGACCAGCCGGAAACACCGCACTGAGCAAGTCCGATTAAAGGTAGTTCCGCGCCGGGGGAAAGCATATCCTGCGTGACTTCCGGCAGTGGCTTGTTTCCTGTTTTTTTGCCGTTGCCGTAAAGATCTCCGCAGCCCCTCGGATATTTATCCTCACCAGCCTGAACCCGCATATCCAGCAAAGGCCCGTCCTGCTCATACTGTTCCCGTGTAAGCAGCGGCTGGCCCATCTGAGCTATCAAAAAATTCATATTCACACGATATTTTATTGCCCACTGCCGCAAAGCTGATGCTGGCGGCATCATCTGACTGTCCATGATCGCATTCAGTTCGGTTACAGTTATGCCGCCGACTGCCGCGAAATTCTCGAGCGTGGTCTGAATGCCGGAGTCTGCGAACAGATTTTTTAAAGCCGTTCCAAAACGAGTCTCGGGCGTGTCAGTCCTATTCGCAGATTCAGCATAAACAGGCCCTTTGCCAGTCAGTAGCCAATCACCATTTATATTAAATTCTTCACAAACTTTCGTCAAAATTTCGGATTTAGGTGTTCCTTTGCCTTGTGTGTAATTGCGGTAACTCATGGGTGTGAGTCCAATTCTGTCGCAAAATGCAACCTGCTTAAGTTCTAACATGTCTTTAATGCTTAGAAATCTTTGAACAATATCACTCATAGTAAATTTTTACCCACTTTTTTATAAAAAGCATTGAACTAAGTAAAAGTTTTCTGTATAAAACAATTTATACAGAAACTGCGAAAAGTTTTACGCAATAATTTTAAAATTACATTAGCAAAGAGGAAATTATGAAAGACTTTACCCAAAAAAACCAACCAGCACAAGAAGCCGGACCGTCCTCTTTTGAGATGTGGCTTTTCATTAATAAGAAAACTCAAAAATGGGTTTGTGACCTCCTTGATCTTTCCTGCGGACAGGTCAGCCGCATTGTCAGTGCTGATTCCTGCATCAAATCTCACCGCGAAACCCTGCTTGCCGCCGGAGTCCCTGAAAGCTCTCTGCCGAAACTGAGTGACGGCAAAGTCGGGCGCAAGCCTAAGCCTCGTTCTGAATGCAGGGCGTCTGCATAGGTTTGTTCGGGTAAAAGATAAATCGTTCAGCATAGCAGTAATTGTAAGGAATCACAGGCTCAAAACCACATTAAATTGCTTATTTATTTCAGGAGTAAATTCATGAATCTGGTCGATGTAGTTCAGGAAATGGTTTTAGGTTCGACCCTTGGCGCGCAGGGGGTTGCTGAGCGGATAGGTAAAAAATATCGCGTTCTGCTCGGCGAATTAAATAGCGAAAGCGAAAATTTCAAACTTGGAGCTGACCTGCTCATTCCTCTCATGAGTGCGTGCAAGGACGATGCTCCGTTGCATTACATAGCAAAGAGCATGGGCGGGGTTTATGTCAAACTGCCGGAAGTGGCTTCGTGTGACAGAAACATAATCAAAGTCGTGAAAGAATTCGGAGAATTTATTGCCGCTTATGGGGATGGCATTTCCGACGGCAATCTAAGCTCGGATGAAAAAGCAAAGATCAGCAAAGAAGGGCACGAAGCTATAACCGTAATTCAAGAACTGCTTTGCAGTTTGGATTAACTGGAGGTTTATCATGAATAAAATCAATGAACTTTTAGAAGCAAATAAAGCTTATCGCGCTGGCAAGCCTTTTATGAGCGATAGTGCATATGATGCCATGCTGGACGAACTCCGCGCGACTGATCCCGACAACAAATTTCTGCATACGGTCGAGCCGGAAAAGTCTGATAGGCTCAAGGTTAAACACTCCGCGCCCATGCTTTCTACTGAGAAGGCTTACACTTTTGCGGAAATCGAAAAGTTTATTAGCCGGTGCGAAACTGCGGCGGCTGAGATTGGGCTTGATGTTGATGATATTGAATACATCATCACTCCAAAGTTGGACGGCATGGCGGCACACTGGGACGGCGAAAGACTGCTTACTCGTGGTGATGGTGAGTTTGGATTTAATATTTCGGATGCTCTGTGCAAAGGAATTCTAATCTGTCCCGATAGATTCGGACCCGGAGAGATTGTAATCAAAAAGTCTTATTTTAATGAAAACTTGACGGACAGTTACTCTCACCCACGAAATTTTATAACGGGAAATATTCTTGCTGATGAGCTTCCCAACGAAGCTCGAAAGGCTTTTGCTTGCGGTGCTGTCAGGTTTGCACACTTTGGTTTTATGAAAACATTTTTTGGCCCTCCTGATTCTGGAAAAGATGTTTTGGCAAGATTGAAAGACGAAGAATGGATTGCAAGCTGCTATGAAGTCAGCGATCCAATCGACGGACTCGTAATAGAAGTCGTTAATCCGGAACTGAAAAAACACCTCGGTTCCACATCCCATCATCACCGCTGGCAGATCGCATTTAAACGCAAGGGCGAAACCGCGACTACCAACGTCAAAGCGATTCGCTGGCAGGTGGGCCGCACTGGCGTTGTTACTCCAGTTGTTGAAATTGAACCCGTTGAAATTTCCGGCGCAAAGATCAGCAATGTTACTGGCCACAATGCCGAATACATAAACAATAACGGTATAGGTGTCGGGGCTGAGATTGAAATAATACGATCCGGCGAAGTTATTCCGAAAATCGAAAAAGTGATAAGCAGGGCTGAACTTGATTTTCCTTGTTATTGTCCAGCTTGTAATTCTTTTTTGATTCCAAGAGGCCCGAATTTAATCTGCGAGAATCCTGATTGTATTGCTAAATCTTGCCGCTCAAAAGAACATTTTTTTAAAACTCTGGACATTAAAGGGTTTGGTCCTGCGGCGGTTGAAAAGCTTGCAACTGAACCATTAAACCGTTTTTTCGAAAAGACGGATGTACATTATTATATAGGTTTCGGGTTCGGAAAACAGCAAAGTGTCAACCTGAATCAGGCAATTCAGGACCGAAAAACGAAAAGTGTAAACCCTGCCAAATTCCTCGCGGCTTTCGGTATTGATTGCCTCGGCGAATCTACTGCTAAGAAAATCCTTTCCAAATTGAGCATTGAAGAACTGCTGGAATCCACCTCCAGCACCTTGTCTATCATTCCCGGTATCGGCGAAGTTGTAGCCCTTTCGATAGTGTACGGCCTTCGTCAAAATTTAAGTTTAATCAAAAATATCATGCGTCACTTTAAGTTTGAAGTTGCCGCAGAACCGCAGTCCGGCTCCCTCAAAGGAATGTCGGTTGTTTTCACTGGCACACTGAAAACAGGAAGCCGCGCAGACTGCGAAGCTCTCGCCATGCAAAACAGCGCGACTGTCCAGAGTTCCCTTACTGCCTCAACCACTCACCTGATCTGTGGCGCGAAGGTCGGTAAAACTAAGACGGATAAGGCCGTTAAAGTCGGGGCCAAAGTTCTGACTGAGGCTGAATTTTTAACAATGTTGAATCTTTAAAAGGAGAAACACCATGCCACAAAAAGAACCTGAATTCGATTTCAAAGCTTGCGAACACAACAGGGGATATTGTCTTCCTTCAAATTGTAAAAATTGTACGGAGGGGCCGAATGCAAAAAAATGTCCTTCCTGCGGTCAGGAAATTTGTCTCGGAGGTTTTGAGGAAGCCCCTAACGCTTTGCTTCTCCCGAATCCGGACGGCATGGCGTGCGTTGAATCCATCGGCGAAGCTGTGCGGGACACGGTTAAGTATCTCAATGAGCTTTATATGAATTGCGGCGACTTTAAAGCCTCGGTTTGCGCGGCCAGACTCGAAAATGCACTGGAGAGGGAAAATGTTGTCGCATCTTAATATTCGAAGAGTTTTTAATGTTGAATGCACTATTTGCGGCGCAAATGATGTTTTGCACAACGCAGAAGCAGTTCGGAAATTTGAATATGCACATAAGAACTGCCGTAAATTTATCCAAGTATTCGGGGGCGATCATGGGGATAACAAAGACGAAAAATTACATGGATTACAAGCTTGCAAAGATAAATCTGGAACTTGCGGAATTGCGGCCCCGTCTGACTTCTCAGGGGATTGCAAGGCTGATTCAACTGCAAGCGGGCGTTAAGGGGCTTTCGGATCTGTTCTTACAATCACCTGTCACTGATGAAAATGCGTGCGAGCGAGGGGCTTACAATGAGCGGTAACAATATCGAAAGAAAACAAATTCCCGAGACAGATTACGAAATGGATCGCGAAGGGCGGGTTTTCAAAATCACGACTTCACCGGGCTATCCGTGCGGATTTCAGAAAAAGCCGACTATGCACCGGGGAATGATCTGCTACTCGTTTGAGTCCGGTGTTATCTCTAAAGATATCAGAAAATTTTATTTTGAACTCTTTGAAGTCTGGCCCGTTTTCCCAACGAATGAAGATTATTTCAAAAAAATAATCGAAGAGGCTGACATAAATAATCTGCGTTTAAAGGGTGTGCGCAGAGGGCAAAGCAGAAACCTGTTTCAGCGTATGCGGCCAAGCCTAAAGCTGCGCACTTATCAGGCCGGAGAGTTTGCAGCACTGCGAAGACGGAAATCAACGGGCTGGAAACGTTGTCCGGTTACACGGCAATGATCCGCTTCGACGGCGGCGTTCCGGCTGGATTTAACTTTGCAAATTATTGTCCACTTGGATGAAGGGGGAAATTATGGAAGTTCAAGAATTTATCGAAATTTTGAAAGAATTACCGCCAAAGGCTGAGATTAAAATTAACGGAAAGCCGCTTCTTAAGGGAAATATCAGGCGGTCTTTCGGCCTTACTGTCAATCTTTTTGAACCTGATTTTGAGGAATGCAAATTCAGGGCTGAGTGTCCGGATTACGGGCGCAAACTTGGAACTGAAAAGTATTGTGTGCGTAGTTTTGAGTGTAAAAAATTTCGGGGGGTGGGTGATGTCTAAACCAAAAAAGAAATGCCCGTTATGCAGTGCTAACTATTCCGGTAAACGCTGTCGCTCACAAGTCTGCTCTATGCTCCGCGCCCTGCCGACTGGTAGAGTCCGCGATTGGAAAATATGGACCTCTATTGCTCTCCTTTCCGGCATTGTCGGCGTTGCTGTCGAAAAGCAAGGGGAAATAGATCAGGACGCAAAGACCGTTGATATCGGTAAAAGAATTCATCGTTGGGCAATCACAGCACTTGAAGAAGGTAAGCGTTTCGGGGTTCCGCTTCAATATGCAGAACTCGAAGACCGCCGCTTTGATGCTCAGATAAAACAAATATGGGCCTCCGATACAAAACTGCACATTTTACATGCGGCGGATACCTTAAAAGCACTGGTCAGCGATGTGAAAGACCGTTTCTCGCCAGAATTCACGTCTGAAAAAATGGCTTGCTGGAACTGGCTTGAATGCGCCTTAACCGCTCTGATGAAAGATTCAGACAGCGATATTCTTGAATATGCAGACCAGATTTTTGCAGATTATCAAGCTTTTCATGCCGCATTCTGGGGCGAAAAATCACCCAAAAAAAGACAGCTCCGAATGTATGACATAGGCGAACGTTTCGCCGTGGCCGCGCATTCGAAAGCCGAAGCTCTGGAGATTGTCCGCATGAATTCCGGCCTTATCAATCTGCCAGTAAAAGGAATGGTCGAATCCGCAAAAGTCGAGTTCGAAGGGCGTTCGACAACATACGGATGTTTGCTTGAACTATTTAAAGCGCCGGGGCTTGTGGCGGTTATGCGGGAGGGTGGTAATGTCTAAATACCCTATACTCTCCATTCGTCAGCCATGGACAGGCGTATGCGTCTTAGGACTCAAGCCCGTAGAAAATCGTACTCGGAGAATTCCCGAGAAATACATCGGTCAAACCGTGCTTCTCCATGCCGGATTACAGGTGGATAGCAATGTAGTTGTCAAAGGGTACAGCGTTGAAGCAAATGCCTATCGCCTTGTTAAGCGAGTCATGTATCATCAGGGCAAAGTTCTTTTTGAAAACAGAATTGCAGGCCATGAGCACGTTTTCAACACTGGTGGCATCGTCGGTTGCTGCAAGTTCGTTAAATGCGTCAACGATTCCGAGTCTCCTTGGGCAGAGCGTGGGGCGGGAATATGGCACTGGTGCATGGTCGAAGCTCGTCCGCTTCCGTTCTTTCCTTGCAAAGGTATGCTTGGTTTTTTTCAGGTGGATTATCCGTATGCGGTGGAGGTGTGTGATGCTTAAAACCTCCTGTGGAAACGCAATAATTCACCTCAAAGGTCAACCTACAAAAGAAGACGTGTTCATTCTCATAGGTATGGCCCTTTTAGAAGCTGATCAGGGTTTTTCGTGTGAAAATTGTTGGCACTACCAACATGAAAGCGCCGATGAATATGGTTCGTACTCATACTACTATTGTGAACATCCAGATCAGAAAATTGCTCGGTGTGGCAATCTCAAAAGTTTCCCTTTTAAAAATGCTCCTGCAAGGTGTTTCGAAATAAATTACTGGCATCATCCTTTTGTAAATGGATATTTTGATGAGGAAGGCGAAGAAGGCAAAGGCGGACGTTACAAGCAGCTTACTTGGCTTACACGAGGGTATAACCAGTACGGAATCCCACGCCTTAAGCCGGAGAACGAAGCAATATGTCGCAAAGCTTTTGTTAATTTTTGTAAAAGGACTGGTTTCAATCTGGCGGTGCAAAATGCTTAACCCCTCTCGCGAAATAAAACACTTCCATCTGTTCTGCGGCATAGGCGGTAGGAGAATAAAAAAATGAATAAAAGTCTAAAAGATAAAATGAAAGAAATCGAAAAAGATTTTTGCCCACCAATGGCGGCGGCTCTTGTCCGGGCTAATTGTGCGGATATGGTGCGGGTTGCGGAGGAGGTTAATGGGTAACGTGAATAATATCATCAGCTTGTCTGGTGGCAAAGACTCAACCGCCATGCTTTTGCTCATGCTCGAAAAGAATATCCCAATTCATTCAGCTGTCTTTTTTGATACGGGATGGGAGTTCCCGCAAATGCACGATCATTTGGATAAACTCGAAAAATATACAGGTGTGGGATTGATCAGACTGCGGCCTGAAAAGACTTTTAATTACTGGATGTTTGAGAGGCGTGTCGTTGCTCGAAAAGGTGAGAAAAGAGGCACTGTTCATAGAATTGGCAACGGTTGGCCCTCTCCTATGCGCCGTTGGTGCACTCGCCAAAAAGTGTCTGCACTCGAAGCGTATACTAAGGATTTTGAAAAGCCGGTTCAGTGCATCGGCTACGCAGCGGACGAAGCACACAGGGCCGAAGCAAAAACGTTGAACAAGAAAAAACATTGGAAGTTCCGTTTCCCGCTCATTGAGTTGGGTGTCGATGAGCGGGAAGCCCTCTCTCTCTGTAAATCTCACGGGTTTGATTGGGGGGGGCTGTACGACCATTTCAGACGTGTCAGTTGCTTTTGTTGCCCTCTCCAGCGGCTGAACGATTTACGAATTTTACGCAACGAATTTCCAGACCAGTGGTCGCAAATGCTTGAATGGGATGCAAGTGTCCCCGGTCACAATAGAGGGTTTCGGGATTACGCAACTGTGCATGATTTGGATGCCAAATTTGCTTACGAAGAATCCTTGACCAAATTTAATGAAAAATCCGCTGCGGCGGTGGGAGAATAAAATTATGTGCGAAGAAAATGAAGAACAAGAAGTAACTTACGCAGTAGAATTCAGAGTTTCAGGTATCTCCGCTGAAGACTATGAATCCATTGTTAATGAGATTGAAATGGATATCAAAATGCACGGCGTTGAGGTTTTTGTCGGCGTTGGTGAACCTGAATAGAGTTGGGGGAATAAAGACCATGAAAATTAAACATATCATAGCAACCGCGCTCCTAACCCTGACAATCTCAACAGCCGTCCTCGCTGACGACTGCAACCAAATCAAAAATAACGATCTGCGCCACCTCTGCCGGGGCGAAACGATCATGATTAATGATTCAGACCTGCGGCAGTTCAGCGCAGGCAATTGCGATCTGATCAAAGATAGTGACTGGAGAAACGTTTGCTATCGCAAAACGGACCAGGTGCGTGATTCGGATCTGCGGAATCTGGCGGCAGGGGATTGTTTTTTGATTAAAGATGACGATTTGAGAAAGCTTTGTAGGGGGATGAGATGAGCGAGATATCAATAGTCAGAGCCGGAAACGGCCTTATTCTCAATGGTACAGACGTGCAAGTCTTTGAAATGTCACCGGGCAAAAAGACTCAGGCAGTGCGTAAACTGCTTGAAGCCGTTGGGCGTAATCTCGGGCAGGGGTTGCAGGTGGAAGTTAAGGTTGTTGACCCTTCAGGGGAAAGCTTGCCGGACAGCTCTATACCGGAACTGAATTGGTTAACACCTAAAATGGTTTCGAAAATATACGGTGTGCCGGAATCCACTTTGCAGGACTGGCGTGGAAAAGGCACAGGGCCAAGCTACTCTAAACCGACTGGCGGGTATGTTGTTTACTCCAAAGAATCGCTTGAAGCTTGGTATAATAAATACAGAGTTATTACTAATCAGGATTAGCTCATCATCCTGTCGATGATGGATAATTTCTTTCTGTGATCGTCTGGAATTAAATGTGCGTAACGTAGGGTCATTTGGAGGTTTTTGTGTCTCATCATTGTCATAAGCTCGTGAAGGGTAACTTCCCCGGACTGGGCAAGCCAGCTGGCAAAAGTATGCCGCCATGTGTGAAATCTTATTCTCAGCTTGGGGTCGGTGGCTCCTTTGTTAAGCCCCAACCTTTTTACAGTGTCTCCGAATACACTGGATATTCCATATTCAATTTGCCCGCCGCCTCTCGCTTGAAAAATGAATTCGTTGGAACTGCGTTTGTATGTCTTAAGCAACGCGAGGATGTCCGCCGGAGCGTGTACCCTTTGCATGTTTCCGTGCTTGGATATGAATCTAAGATGCCCGGACTGTTCAATGGAGTCACCGCGCAGAAGAAAGATTTCTGCGGCTCGAAGCCCGGTCTTAAGACTCACGAGGCTCATGTCATGCACTTGCATAGATCTGAGCTTGAGGGCTTCAAGAAGCATAGAGGCTTCGGAAGGCGAGAAATAGCGCAAGGCTCCATTGTCCGGAATAGGCAGGGTGAATCTAGTGTTGTTGGTAGAAAAAGGATTAGGGCCTGTGTACCAGCCCTCAGAAGTGGCAAGGTTGACGCAGGAGCGTGTAAATGCAAAACATTTGCGGACAGATTCGTCGGAAAGAGTTTCTTGAAGCTTATTGCGCGCGCTGAGAAGCATGTCAGTAGTAAGTGCACGCAGGGGCAACGATCCGAAGTAGCGGCGCAAGTGTCGTTCGTAACGTTGCCGTTCGCGCTTGGTGCTCTTGCTCTCAAGTTCGCGGTGCGTGAACCACAAGTTCGCGGCTTCGGTCAGAGTGTAATCGGGGTTGAGCCGGTCAGTGTCCGAGGGAGAACCTTGGAGAGTGGAAATGATTTTGATACGCTGGGTGTTGGCGTATTGGGCTGTGATGCCCTCGGATGCCCAGCCGATAGTTTTCCAGCGTGCGCGGCCTGCGTCTTTGTACCAGATCAAGAAAGCTTGGTCGGGTTTGCCGCGGTGGCGTTTCGTGTTGGATTCGCGGTAATAGACGCCGCTAAATTTGGTTTTGATGCGGGGCTGTTGTTTTGCGGTGGGTGGGTGCGTTGCCATGATTCAGAGGTAATCGGAGTTACCAGTTTTATCAAGCAACTTACCTTTCACTTACCTAAACGTAAAAAGGGTTACAAGTTTTCACTCGTAACCCTTTGTATTAACATGGTGCGGCAGGAAAGATTCGAACTCTCGGCCAACGGCTTAGAAGGCCGTTGCTCTATCCAACTGAGCTACTGCCGCTCAAGAGAAGATCCTTCTAAGCGAGGTTCTCTTCGCGGTCAAGTAAAAAATGAATGGTGATACCTTGAAATTTAATAATTTTTTAGAATTTAGCGAGTATTTGGACGAGCTTGGCCTTTTTCATATGGATTTGAGCCTCGATAGAATGGAAGAATTTGTATGTAAATGGGGGGCTAAAGGCGATTTACCTGTTATCCATGTGGTGGGAACCAATGGAAAAGGGTCAACTTCAACTTATTTAACTTATATAGCGATGGAGTCCGGCTTGAAGGTCGGAACTTTCACTTCACCTCACTTTGTGACCCCTCGCGAACGAGTCACTGTTGATGGTCAGATGTTGTCTGAAGATGAATGGTGTCATCTTGCCAACATGGTGATGGAGATTGCTCCTGATGTGGGTTTGACTTATTTTGAATTGCTTACCTGCATGGCTTTAGTCGCGTTTAAAGAACACGGTGTCGATCTCGCCGTGATGGAAGCAGGGCTTGGCGGGCGTTTTGACGCGACCAATACTCTTGATCCTGATTTAACAGTCTTTACGCCAATCGGGCTTGATCATGAAAAAATACTTGGTGCGACTATCGAACTTATTGCCGCAGATAAAGCTGATGCTATGCGAAAGAGCGGAATTGCCGTTACATCTATTCAGACTGATGAGGTAATGAATGTTTTGCACTTACGCGCTGAGCAGTTAGGCGTTGAGTTTCATCATGCCGAAAGAATGAACGGAATTTCAGACTTATCGCCGACTCTTTCAGGCGTGCATCAAATGCAGAATGCTCATTTAGCCGTGTGCGCATGGTCATTTTTCTGTGATAATAAAGATTTGCAGTTTAACAAATCTCAGATTCGCGAAGGGGTAAAAAAAGCTTTTATTCCCGGTAGATTGCAAATAGTTAAGGCTGATAGAACCTATATTCTGGACGGCGCACATAACCTTCATGCCTTTAAAGCTCTTGAGTCGGAATTAAAAAGATCGAAAATCGTGCTTGATGCGATTGTGTTTTCCTGCATGAAAGATAAGAATATAGCCCCTGTGAAAGATATCTTATTTGAATTGACGCAGGGGCCGATCATAACTTGTGGTATTCCTGAAAATGAAAGAGCCTGTTTGCCGGAAGATTTTATAGAGCGGTTCGGAACCAAAGTGTTGACTGCTCCGTCACTTGATGAAGCATTGTCCTTATTACCTTCCGGTGACGGGACAGTACTAATTTGCGGTTCCTTGTATTTGCTCTCAGCTTTTTATACAAAGTATCCACGCTTTTTAATGAAGTAGTAAGACAAGCGCCTTTGGCGATCAAAGGTTTTAGGAGAAATAATTGTCTAATCTTTTCAAATTTCTGCCGTCAGTAGATTCTGTGCTTACCAGATTAGAGGAAGAGGGTGCTCTCAGCGGTGTTCCTCGTACTCTAGTTAGAGATCTGGTTAACGGTTTTCTTGATGTGTGCCGTGAAGAAATCAAGTCCGGAATTATTACGGCTGAAGATCAGCTCTCGCTTGATGCTCTTTTCCCGCGCTTGACTTGCCATGTGCGGGCCGGAGCGCGTCCGCATTTTCGTAGAGTTTTGAATGCGACGGGTGTGGTTGTTCATACCAATCTGGGCCGTTCGTTGCTTGCTGATTCAGCGGTGAAAGCTGTTACAGAAGCTTGCGGATCATATTCTAATCTTGAATTTGATCTGAAAACCGGAGAGCGCGGCAGTCGCTACAGTCATGTAGAAAAGCTTGTCTGTGATATTACAGGCGCGGAAGCTGCGCTGGTTGTGAATAATAATGCCTCGGCAGTTCTGATTACTCTTGAAACTCTTGCCGCGGGCCGCGAGGCTGTTGTTTCACGCGGTCAGCTTGTAGAGATTGGCGGCTCCTTCCGTATTCCTGACGTTATGACAAAGAGCGGAGCTATCCTGCATGAGGTGGGCGCGACCAACAGAACCCATCCGCATGATTATGAAGGCGCGATTAATGACAACACTGCGCTGCTTATGAAAGTGCATACTTCAAATTTCAGGGTGATCGGTTTTACTAAAGAAGTTTCGGGTGCGGAGCTGGTAGAACTGGGCACTAAATATAATCTGCCGGTTTATGAAGATCTCGGCAGCGGCAACCTGACAAATTTTGCGGGCCTCGGCCTGATGCGGGAACCGACAGTTCAGGAAGTTGTGTCTGAAGGCGTAGACGTTGTTTCTTTTTCCGGTGATAAAGTTCTGGGCGGTCCACAAGCCGGAGTTATTGTCGGTAAAAAGAAATATATTGATATGATCAAAAAGAATCCTCTGAATAGAGTGGTTCGTATTGATAAAATGACGCTGGCTGCGTTGGAAGCTACTTTGCGGCTTTATCTGGACCCCGAGACAGCCATGAAACAAGTGCCGACCATACGCATGATTATGGAAAAGCCGGAATCTCTACAGCTCAGAGCGCAATCTCTTTCGCGCGTTCTGGATAGATTTCTGGGTGATAACGTTACCCTTGATGTCCGTGAGGGTGTTTCCAGAGTCGGGGGCGGTGCGTTTCCTGAGCAGGATTTAAAAACTTTTCTGGTAACCGTGATTCCACAGGGAGATCTTTCTGTGCCGGAACTGAAAGAACGGTTGCTTTCATCTGATCCGCCGCTGGTAGGGCGTATAGAAGATGATGCCTTTTGTCTTGATCCGCGAACTCTTACACAAATTGAATATCATATGGTGGCTGAGTCGATTTCACAGGCCCTTAATCTTGATAAATAAAAGGATTTAACATGAATAAAATGCTTGAACATAAAACAAAAAGTTGCTGGGAATTATTTCAGGATGAAGAACATCAGCAGGCTATGGATGATCTTAGCGCACGTTACATTGATTTTTTGAGCCGTTGTAAAACTGAGCGTGAAACAATCAAGTATGTTGAAGAAGTTCTGCTCGAAGCCGGTTTTGATGATTACATCGGTTCCGATAATTGTTTCCGTTCGTTCAAGGACAAGACAATCTTTATTGCCCGTAAAGGTAAAAAGACTCTTTCTGATGGATTCAGACTGGTCGGTGCTCACGCGGATACTCCCCGTCTCGATCTGAAACAGCATCCCCTTTATGAAGATTTGGGTCTCGGCATGGCTAAAACTCATTACTACGGCGGCATCAGAAAATATCAGTGGCTCGCACGTCCACTTTCTTTGCATGGTGTGGTTGTAAAAACTAACGGCGAAAAAGTTGATGTTGTCATAGGTGAAGATCTTAACGATCCAGTCCTTACTATTTTAGATCTTCTGCCGCACCTTGCTTACAAGCAGGTTGAAAAAAAGGTCAGTGATGCTTTTGAAGGCGAAAAGTTAAATATCCTTATGGGACATTCTCTTTCATTTTCAAAAGATGATAGCGAAGATAGTGATGAAAAAACTAAACCATCCGTTAAACGTAAAATTTTGGAAATATTGAACGAGAAATACGGCATCATCGAAGAAGACTTTTTCAGCTCGGAAATGCACATCGTTCCAGCCGGGCCTGCCCGCTATGTCGGACTGGATAAGTCTATGGTCGGTGGATACGGACAGGATGACCGTTCCTGCGTATTCTTGGCACTCGAAGCATTTCTTTCCGAACCTGAGCCGGACCATGCACAGATTGTGCTGTTCTACGATAAAGAAGAAGTCGGTTCCGAAGGTTCAACCGGCGCCAAGTCACTTTTCTTTGAATACTGCCTCGAAGATCTCATTGAAGCATGGGAACCCGGCATGAAGATGTCCCGCATTATGATGGCGGGTAAGGCTCTTTCAACTGACGTGCACGCCGCAATCGACCCTGATTATCAGGATGTGCATGAAAAGCTGAACTCCGCTTATCTCGGTTACGGTCCATGTTTTTGCAAGTTTACCGGACATAGAGGTAAGGTTGGCGCAAATGACGCACATGCCGAATATGTAGGCTGGTTGCGTAATATTTTAGCTGAC
Source organism: Maridesulfovibrio ferrireducens (assembly GCF_016342405.1). NCBI lineage: Bacteria > Pseudomonadati > Thermodesulfobacteriota > Desulfovibrionia > Desulfovibrionales > Desulfovibrionaceae > Maridesulfovibrio > Maridesulfovibrio ferrireducens. Next base: position 116,972 of record NZ_JAEINN010000002.1, read on the forward strand.
GCAGAAGTTCCATGGCAGATGGCTGAACTCGGCAAGGTAGACATGGGCGGCGGCGGAACTGTTGCAAAATTCCTGGCACTCTACGGAATGGACGTTATAGATTTCGGGCCTCCGGTTCTTTCCATGCACAGTCCGTTTGAACTGACAAGCAAAGTTGATCTTTATGCTACCAAGTTAGCTTTCAGTACTTTTTTGCGTAGTTAATTTACTAAAAGTTTTTCCCTTTGGTCGCCGAAGGCAAATTTTTTTTAAGGAGCATAAATGCCTGTAGTTATGGGGACAGCTGGTCATATTGATCACGGTAAGACCAGCTTGATTAAGGCTCTTACCGGAACTGATTGCGACAGACTTGCTGAAGAGAAAAAGCGCGGCATCACCATTGAATTAGGTTTTGCCAGCCTAGATCTGGGCGGTAACCGTCAGCTCAGTATTATTGATGTTCCCGGCCATGAAAAGTTTGTTAAAAACATGGTTGCCGGAGCGGCGGGGATTGATTTTGTTCTGCTGGTAATAGCGGCGGACGAAGGCGTAATGCCTCAGACCCGTGAACATTTGGAAATATGTACGCTACTTGGGATTGAGCGCGGCTTTGTGGTGCTCACCAAAGTTGATATGGTCGATGAAGAATGGCTTGCGCTCGTTAAAGAAGATGTAAGTGAGTTTCTGGCCCCGAGCTTTTTAGCCGAGGCCCCGATTTACGGCGTTTCTTCGCATACGGGACAAGGCCTTGATGAACTTAAAACTGCGCTTGCCGATTTCATGGATAGTTTTTCTCCTAAACGAAGAACTGACCTTGCACGGCTGCCTATAGATAGAATCTTTACAATGAAAGGGCATGGCACCGTCGTCACGGGCACGCTCATTTCCGGTCAGCTTTCAGTGGGCGACGATGTTGTAATTTATCCCGCCATGACTGAAACGAAAGTACGCAGTCTGCAATCTCATGGCGGTTCTGTTGAAACAGCTCCTGCCGGACGCAGAACAGCGGTCAACCTTCACGGTGTTGAAGTTGATGATATTGAGCGCGGTGAAGTTGTGGGCAAACCGGGCACGTTGTTTCCGTCAACTGTATGGGATGTAGAGATAACCTGTCTTCCGTCCTCGCCGCGATCTTTGAAGCATCGTAAAGAAGTTCATTTTCATCATGGTTCAAAAGAAACTATGGCGAAAGTGTATTTTCTGGATAGAGAAAAGCTCGTCAAAGGTGAGCGCGCGGTCTGCCAAATCCGTTTCGATCAGCCCATGACAGGTGTTTATGGCGACAGAATCGTAATTCGCTCATTCTCGCCGCTGAGGACCATTGCAGGGGGAAGCATAATAAATCCTATGGGAAGCAAGGTTAAACGTTTCTCGGATGACGTTAAGCGCTTAGAATCACTGATTGGTGCTAGTCCAGAAGATCTGATTCTCACACAGCTTGAACTTGCGGGTAACGCAGGGCTGAATTTTCAGGAACTGTCCATCATGACAGACGTGGCATCCAAGCCGCTTGAAAAGTTATTGCAGTCCCTAGGCGGTCAGCAGAAAGTATTCCTGTATGATAAAGAAAGCCGCAGTTATATTTTCGGTGGGCATTATGAAAGTCTTGTGAGTGGATTTATAAAATATTTAGAAGATTTTCATAAAAAAGAACCTATGAAGCCCGGTGTAACCAAGAGTGAAATAGGTTCCGCATGGGGCAAGGGGCTTGCTGCCAAGCTTTTCCATTCGATAGTTGAAAGGCTTACTAAAAAGAATGAAATCGTAGTGGCTCAAGATATTATACATCTTCCCGGTCACAAGGTTTCAATGGCTTCCGATCAGCAGAAGTTGCGCGATATCTTATTTGATGCCTACGATAAGGGCGGACTGACTCCGCCGAATGTTAAGGATATTCTGGAGCCGCTTGATCTGCTATTCAAAGAGGCTGCGCCTGTGTTTAAGCTGTTGCAGGATGAAGGGGCAATTGTAAGAATCAACGATAGTTTATATTTTGCCACATCCGCGATTGAAAAGCTTAAAGTTATTCTTGAGGGATATTTCGCAGACAATTTAGAATTAGGGCCGCCCGATTTTAAAGAGCTGACGAATCTGTCCAGAAAGTTTGCTATACCGCTTCTTGAGTTCATGGATAAAGAAAAGTTCACCATGCGGGTGGGCGATAAGCGCAGACTGAGAAAAACCGGTGTGGTTTAAAGCTATGCTGTGATTGATATAAATATATGCGGAATCAAGTTTATGCTTGGTTCCGTTTTTTTTGTAATACAGATTTAAATACATAAATCAGGAGTAAATATGGAAGGTTTCGACATCAAAAAAGTGATTGAAGAAGGTATCCCGTTTGACCTTTTCTTAGGTCTCAAGGTTGAACACTTAGAGCATGGCTATGCAAAACTGCGTTTGCCTTATCGTCCTGAGTTCATAGGCGACCCGAGGCGTCCGGCATTGCATGGCGGCGTTATATCCATGCTTATTGATACCTGCGGCGGAACAGCTGTATGGGCATCGGGAGATGTGCGGGATCGTGTTTCCACAATTGATATGCGCGTGGACTATCTGCGTCCCGCTGGACCGGAAGACCTTATAGCCGAGGCCCGTGTAAGGTTGCTTGGCAACAGGGTGGGGAATAGCCAGATTACCGTTTATTCTGCATCTGACCCTGATTTGATTGTTGCGGAGGGGCGCGCTGTTTATAATGTGCGGAAACATTCTGATGATGTGTTGTGTGAGGAATAAGAAAATTACGAGGCGGTATTTTCGCTCTGGATTAGTCAGCGGCTAATGGTGTATGAACCTTTGATCTTAAAAATAATATTTGTTCAGGGGTTCATATATGGGTTGTTGTATCGGGGCGGAGCATAATAATTGGTGTGCAAAACTTTCTAAGGAAGATTCTAAGATTGTTTATGTCGATGGGAATGGGAAGGAGTATTGTATATTTCATGCTCCGGCTGAGCATAAGTATGTGAGTAAATATGTTGAGGGGGTGGGGGAGAAGCCTGCATTGATTTCTGGGGATAAGTTTAATGCGAAGGTATTTAAGCGGATTCAGGGGGTTATTGATGCGGGGGTGGATGAGGAACGGGATAAGTTTCAAACTGAAGAGGCTTACCTGGATAGAGTAATAATGAATGTAAGTAGTGATAAGGAGCTTTCTGTAACGGTAGAATTATCAGAGTGTATTAAAGAAACAAGAGATTGGAATCCTCGATGTAATTTTGCGGGAACTGTTTTTTTTGATCAAATATTATTTCATCATTTTGATGACGAAAATGTTTTGCCCCCAATAAATTTCTCTAACTGTCTATTTAAAAAAGAAGTTTCATTTTATAATTCATGTTTTAGTGGCCTTTTTTTCTTTACAGACACTGTCTTTGAGAACAACGCTTGTTTTAGTTGTAAGTGCCAAAAAGGTGCTTATTTTCTCGGGGCAATTTTTGAAAGAAGAGCTGATTTTAGAGATATAGATGTTAAAGGTCTTTCTAATTTTACAAGTAGTCAATTTTGTTGTGAAGCATGGTTTTATCAAAGCAATTTTCATGGGAAAACTATTTTTAAAGAAAGTTACTTTAAAGGTGGTCCTGAGTTTGATCATATTAATTTTTATGAAGAGGTGAGTTTTGAAGATGTTTTTTTTGAAAAATATGTTTTATTCGCTTCGACACATTTTCACGGAGAAGCTGGATTTGAAAGTACGTCTTTTAAAAATGGAGTAGATTTTCAAGTTACTGAGTTTCATGGTTTTGCAAATTTCAAAAAAACATTTTTTTTAAATAATTCTAGGCTATTGTCTCGATTTTGCAAGTTTCATGGTGGTGTAAGTTTTAATGATAGTGTGTTTGGATATGGTCCTAATATTTCTGAATGTGAATTTTCTGAAAATGTATCTTTCAAACCTTCAAGCGTTAACGGTTCTGTTGAAATTGAGTCATGTAAATTTTTTAAAGATTTAAGTTACATATGTATTAATAGCAGTAAGATCTTTTTTAAAAAGAATAGAGTTATGGGTGTTGCTACTTTTTCTGATTCTGAATTTAATGAGTTAAGGATTAGTGATTCAACTTTTGAAAGTCAGGTGCTTTTTAAAAATACAAATTTTGGTGATTTGCTAGAAGTTAAAGATTGTACTTTCGAAAAGACTGCTAATTTTAATAATGCAACTTTTGTTGATACCACTACGAAGATCACAGATTCTTTATTTAATAGCTGGGTATATTTTAGAGATGTTGATTTTGGAGGTCCTACTAGTTTTGATGGGACTATCTGTGAAAAGACTATTTTGATGGAAAGAGCAAATGTAAAAAAGTTATCTTTTATTAATATGAATATTGAATCGTTTAAATTTGTTGAATGCAAATGGAATGAGTCTCATGGCTATGCCTCTATTTATGATGAAGAGGATTTGAATAAGAGTAAATCGTATTCGACGTTGGAAGAGATTTATAGAAGACTTAAAAAAGGGGCTCGAGAGAGTACTGATGAAGTGCAAACTTCTAACTGGCATTACAAAGAAAAGGAAATGAATAGAAGGAATGTAAGTGGTACTGAATCATTTCCTTTTTTACATTTTTTTATAATATTTGCTTCAATTTTAGCCGTTGGACACATTTTAGCAAACTACGGTTGTGCGTCATATCCCGCATTGGTGGGAATTGTTTTTACAATATTTTGTTATGTTTTATTTTTATGGGGTGAAGTTTCTAAGAATAAAGATTGGTTCTCTAAAATTTATCTCAATGTATATAATTCGATTAGTGGATATGGTGAAAAGCCTGAAAAGGCACTAGGCGTACTAGGTGTGTTTATTCTATTAAGCATGGTGATTGTAGCCTTTTTGCCTGATCTTAAAGTTGTAAAGGAAGCTCAATCCTTAGATTTTCTGAGCACATGGCTCTGGTATCTACCACTCTCAAAAATAGACGCTCAGTCAGCAACAGGCTTAAATTCACTTTTTAGAGTGATTTGCAACATCCTCATCACCATCCAAGCCGCCCTATTCGCCTTCGCCCTGCGAAATAAATTACGCCGCTAATAAAAATATAGCTTAAATTAAAAAAAGCCCTCCGTTAACAAATCAAAGTTAATGGAGGGCTTTTCATATTTATTCAGCCGAAATGATAAAATTGGATAGTCGTATCGAATAACAAAATTACCCGTTGGGTGCGATAAAAATGATTAAAGTCTAAGCGTTTAATATTGCTTAGAATTAAAGGAAGTGGGGACTGGCAAGGGTTTTGCGAGAGATTTTTATGAAAATGTCTAGACCGGAAAAAGCGCATTAAAAAAGGGATCAGATTAATTCTGATCCCTTGATTATTCGCTGGGGTGAGTGAGGGGACTTGAACCCCCGGCCACTTGGGCCACAACCAAGTGCTCTACCAACTGAGCTACACCCACCGTGTCGAGAAACAGTGACTATCTAAACCCGGGAAAATGGTCAAGAAGTTTTTGAAAAAAAATGAAAAATAGTACATAAGAATCTTCATCAGACGGTAAAAATCAAAAATAAGGAAATATATAATGGATAAATTAGTAATTGAAGGTGGAGTAGCTTTAAAGGGGCCTATCCGTGTAAGTGGAGCTAAAAATGCTGCGTTGCCGATTCTGCTCGCATGTCTTTTGCCTGAAGGACAGGTTAATCTGACCAATGTCCCGCGCCTTAGAGATATTCATACCACCCTTAAACTTCTGGATATTCTGGGCTGTGAGACTTCCTTTGATGGAAATAACGTCACCAGCATTGTTAAAGACCTGAAAGTTGAGGCCCCTTATGACCTTGTTAAGACCATGAGAGCCTCTGTATTATGCCTTGGGCCTCTTTTGGCCTTGAAGGGTGAGGCGAAGGTGGCCCTGCCCGGTGGGTGCGCTATCGGGGCACGTCCTGTTGATTTGCATCTATCCGCATTTGAAAAGATGGGCGCGGAGTTTGATTTGGAATCGGGTTATATTCATGGGCGTTGTGCTAAACTTAAAGGCGCTCATATCAATTTTGATTTTCCAACCGTTGGCGGCACGGAAAATGTGCTCATGGCTGCGGCGCTTGCAGATGGTAATTCAATAATTGAAAATGCCGCCCGCGAACCGGAAGTTGAAGATCTTGCAAATTTCCTTATTGCCTGCGGAGCAAAAATCACAGGACATGGAACCAGTGTTATTCGAGTTGAAGGCGTTTCTTCGCTGAAAGGATGTGATTATAAAATCATGCCTGACCGCATTGAGGCCGGAACTTATATGGTTGCCGCCGCAATAACTGATGGGGAATTGCTTATTCAGGATTGCCCGTTCCATGATCTTGATGCTGTTGTTCAGAAATTGCGCGAAATGGGCGTGTTGGTTGAAGAGAAAAAAGATGGTGTGCTTGTTCGCAGGAATGGAGAGTTGGTTGGCGTTGATATCACCACGCAGCCTTTCCCCGGTTTCCCTACAGATATGCAGGCCCAGCTTATGACTCTTATGTGTCTTGCCAAGGGCGCGGGAACAATCGAAGAAAAAATCTTCGAAAATAGATTTATGCACGTTCAGGAATTGCTCAGAATGGGTGCTAATATTAAACTTAAAGGCCGCACTGCTATGGTCCGAGGCGTTCCCGGTCTGACAGGAGCACCTGTGATGGCTTCTGATCTGCGCGCCAGTGCCTCGCTTGTTGTTGCCGCACTAGCGGCATCCGGCAGAACTGATGTTCAGCGTATTTACCATCTGGACAGAGGGTACGAAAGACTTGAAGAAAAACTTTGCGGAGTCGGGGCGAAAGTCTGGCGCGAAAAAGAATAGTTCTTAAGAATCACTGATTATGAATAGAAGTGATAGTAAATCTTGTTTAGTAAGCAGGCCCGGAATTCCGGGCCTGCTTTTTTGGCAGAAGCTGGTGCCTGCTTTTGTTTTCGGGATTTTATCGATTAAATGGCTGTTACCGTGTTTTGTTGCTTTTTTTGTTTATGTCGTGATTCTTTTTTCGTTCAGACTTCAAAAAGGAACGATTGTACTTTTGGTGCTGATGTTCGCGCTGGGCAGTTTTTATGCTTCGGCAGTGCTTCCTGTTCCACCGGATGAAATGCCGGATTGGATGGCGCATAAAGAAAAAGTTCACGTTAATGCCGAAATCGCAGCCATAAAGGGTTTACCCGGTAAGCGGCTGAAAATTATTCTCAAAAATGTTCTGTGCACAACCTCACATAAAATTTCCGGCGAAAATCTTTCTGAAATGGTTAATGAAACAACCAAGCTTGCAGGATATCTGCTTTGGACATGGGAAAAGCCCGATGTTTTTCCAGTAAAGGGACAGAAAGTAAGTCTGTTGATAAAAGTGAAACCTGTTCACGGTTTTAAAAATGCCGGTGTCTGGGATTATGACTTCTACAACAGAACTAAAAATATTTTTTATCGTTTTTATACTCGCGGACCGCTCAAAAATGGCGAACTGAAACCTGTTGATCCCGGTTTTGGGGAGCGGCTGCGTGCAGATTTACGGCATCGAATTGTTAGTAATACGCCGTCAACTCAAGGCGGCGCAATTTTTCCTGCGCTTCTTACCGGAGACCGATTCTTTTTATCGAGAGATACAGTTGAACTTATCCGCAGGGCGGGAGTTTCGCATTTGCTAGCTTTGTCCGGTTTGCATGTCGGGTTTGTCGCATCAATCGGTTTTGCTTTCGCATGGTTGATAGGTTTATTCTTTCCACAAATTTATTTGAAAATTCCACGAATGAAGTTGGCAGTTATTCTGGCAACGCCGTTTGTGCTCTTTTATTTATGGCTGGGGCAATTTTCCCCGTCTCTTTTGCGAGCTGTGTGCATGTTTGGATTCTGGGGTTTGCTGCTGCTTATGAATCGGGGCAGGGTGCTGCTCGATGGTCTCTTTCTGGCGGTTGTGTTGATACTGGTTTTTTCACCGCTCAGTGCTTTTGATCTTGGATTTCAGCTTTCAGTGCTGGCTGTTGGTGGAATCTCTGTTTTTTACCCATATTTTCAATCTATACTTCCTGCCGGAATAACTTTCATTGGTAAAATTTCCCGTTTCATACTGGCTATTCTGGCGGTCAGCCTTTGCGCGAATATTACTATCCTTCCGATTACAATCTGGAATTTCGGGGTGCTGATTCCTAATTTAGTTTTTAATGTTTTGTGGATTCCGCTTTTAGGCTTTTTCCTTATGCCTGTTTGCGGAGTGGGCGGTCTTGTTCTGTCGTTTGTAAATACTGCTGTTTCTCAGAAGCTCTTTTTATTAGGTGCGACGTGTTTTGACGAAATGTTTTCTCTTGTGCGGACCGCCGTTTCTGCCGGATGGCTTCCCGAATACGCTTTCTATCGGCCTTTATGGCAAGATTTTATAATATATTATGTTCTGCTGTTGCTTTGTCTTTCACTTCAAAAAAGCAGAAAAGTAAAATTGACAGCATTTTGCATGATAGTTCTGCTGGTTGGTTCGCGTATCGGCGCAATGTATGAATCCGGTGAATTGCCGGGAATAGGTCCTGAATTTGTAAAAGTTGATTTGCTTGATACCGGACAGTCGCAAGGTCTTGTAATTACTGGACCAAAAGGAACAAGGACCGTTGTTGACGGCGGCGGGTCATTCGGAGATTCTTTTGATATTGGTAGAGCCATTGTAGGACCTTGGCTGGCGAGCGGTCATTTGCCGAAAGTTGATAATATTATTCTTACCCATGCTGACAGGGATCATTGCGGTGGCCTTGCTTATCTGCTGGAAAAATTTGACGTCGGTCATTATTATTCCGATGGAAATATGCCCGAAGGAGTCATCGGTGAAAGGTTTAAAAAAGCTTTTGCTGAAAAGGAAGTGGTACCTGAAAAAGTTGAGCGCGGTGATGTCATTGAATTGGAACCGGGGTTATTTTTGCAGATTCTTCATCCTGCTTCGGATTTTAAAGGAACAAAAAATAATCGTTCACTTTTTTTACGATTGGTTTGGAATGGCAAGGGGCTTATTTGCATCTCGGGTGATGTAGAGAAATCAGGAATCAAGACACTGCTTCGCAATAACGATGATCTTTTTGCCGATGTATTAGTTTTACCGCATCACGGCAGTGCAGGGGCTTATTCCTCTGAATTGTATGGCAGAGTAAATCCAAAAATTGCTGTTGCGGCATGTGGTTTTCTAAATAGATATAAGTTTGTTGCAGATAAAGTTGAGTGCGAATTGCGGACTAGAAAGATCAAAATTTACAAGACTTCTGAAAAGGGTATGATTTCAGCAAAATGGAATAAGTCCGGGGAAATTATTATTCGACCTTGAAATTTATGAATTTCTATGTTTTTGATTAAGAACATAACTTGATTTTGATGCTTAAAAGTGACAGAGTTTTGTGGTATGATATTCTGTTTTAATTTCAGTTAGCTTTAATGGAGGTGCGTCTGCATGCGAATGCTTATTGTTGACGATGATTTTTACTGCCGCAATATGTTGCATGAGATCATGAAGCCTTACGCTCAATGTGATATTGCAGTTAATGGCGAAGAGGCTGTATTTGCTTTCAAAAAAGCCCTTGAGGATGATAAAAGGTACGATTTAGTTTGCCTTGATCTCGTCATGCCGGAAATGGATGGGCAGCAGGCTCTTCGGGAAATAAGATCAATTGAGAAAGATTTTAAAGTTAATGGGGATGACGAAGTTAAAGTTATCGTGACAACGATGCTTGATGATCGCAAGGAAACCCACGATGCTTTCTTCCTCGGAGGAGCGACCTCTTATCTGGTTAAGCCTATTGAGGAAGCTAAGTTGTTAAAAGAAATGAAAAATTTAGGTTTTTCAGTGTAATTAAAGTTGGTCTTGGCAATTTGATTTACGAGTATATTGCTGAGAGATAAATTTTTTTAAGCTTTATTATTTACCTGAAAAGATTTGAAATCCGCAGCATTTGTTGCGGATTTTTTTTGCTTAATTTTTTATAGTGTATTATTTAAAGACGTTATAGATGTAGAACTGAATTGAAGTTCCTTAGGAAGTGGTCTATTGTGTCCTATTCAAATTAAGTTTTATCCGCCCTTTGTTGGCGTACTATATAAGGTTCTTAAATAATGTCTCAAATTTTAGGTGTTAAATTTAACGATTTCGGTCAGATATACTATTTTTCTTCCGGGCCTTTTGTTGTCCGCGAAGGACATTCAGTAATCGTAAAGACTGAACAGGGGATGGGGCTTGGCAAAGTCTTTGTTGTTCAACAGGATTTGCCGGAAGACATCACTGAAGATTCAGTCAAAACAATATATCGTCTCGCAGGTGAAGAAGATCTGGTTATCGACGGTGAAAATAAAGATTTATCTCGCAATGCACTCAGGTTCTGTAAGGGATGCATTGAGGGTCAAAAGCTTGAAATGAAACTTGTTGATGTTGAGGTTTTCTTTGATCGCAGCAAGATGATTTTCTATTTTACCGCTCCCGGAAGAATCGATTTTCGTGAGCTGGTTAAAGATCTGGTTAAAGAATACAGAACACGTATTGAACTTAGACAGATCGGTGTCCGGCATGAAACTCAGATGCTTGGCGCAATAGGTAATTGTGGGCAGATTTGTTGTTGTCGTCGGTTTATGCGTAAATTTATGCCCGTTACTATCCGCATGGCAAAAGAGCAGAATCTTTTTCTCAATCCGACAAAAATATCCGGTATATGCGGTCGTCTTTTGTGTTGTCTTTCTTTTGAACAGGAAAATTATGAGCAGTTTCACAAACGTTGTCCAAAAATTGGTAAACGTTACAATACTGCGCATGGAAATGTTAAGGTAACACGGACTAATTTCTTCAGGAATACTTTGACTATCCTGCCGGAAGTTGGGGATGAAATTGAAGTTTGTCTTGATGAGTGGCCGGATGTTTTGAAAGCTACATCTCCGGACCAGCTTGTAAAAAAAGAACTTCCGAAAGATGATTTAGATTTTGAAAGTAACGAGCCGCAAACTCAAATTAATTATAATGATCGAGACAGATCAAGTAAGCCGGCAGCTTCCGGGCGTGCAGATCGTCCCGAACGTCCTCGTGCCGCAAGGCCGGAGCGCCCTCGTCCAGCTAGGCCGGAACGTCCGCGTCCTGAAAAAAAGAAGCGTCCTTTTGTAAGCAGTGACAGTCCTGAACCTGTTGCAGAGCGGGATCGGGTTGTTTCAGAGCCGGTCAATAAGTCTGAGGCAGAAGCTCAAGATAAAAAAACTGTCTCTAGAAATCGCCGTCCTTCAAGGCGCAGGCGCAGAAAAAAACCTGCAGGTGGCGATTCATAAAAACTAAAGAAAACTAGATTTGATTATCTTCGGGTTGTCGGCTATATGGCGGGCAGTTCGTGAGAAGTTAATAACCTTGCGGCCGGTGAAAGTAATAATACTCATCCGGCTGCATGTTTTTGTATGTAGTGTCTTTTTCCAGCTTTGTTTTAATGCGGAATTTTTAACACGCTGAATTTAAGGCTGTTAATTGCGCTGTTTTTGTCACCGTAACAGGAGAGATCGATTTTGGATTCGTTTTTTATTACAACTCCCATTTACTACGTTAATGCCAAGCCTCATCTTGGTCATGCCTACACGACAATTCTTGCTGACTCCATGAAACGGTTTCACAAGCTAATGGGAGATGATACTTATTTTCTCACTGGAACGGATGAACACGGTGATAAAATAGTTCAAGCTGCGGAAAAAGGCGGACAAACTCCAAGTGAGTACGTTGACGAAATCAGTGCCCTGTTTAGAAATCTTTGGCCTGATTTGCAGGTTGAAAACGATGACTTTATCCGGACTACAGAAAAACGCCATATTAAGTGCGTTCAAGAAGTTTTGCAAAAAGTTTATGATAAAGGTGATATTTATTTCGGAGAATACGGCGGACATTATTGTTTCGGCTGTGAAAGATTTTATACCGAAAAAGAACTCGTTGATGGTAAATGTCCTCAGCATGAAACAAAGCCTGAATATATAGCTGAGAAAAACTATTTCTTCAAAATGTCTAAATATCAGGACTGGCTTATCGGGCATATTAATGCCAATCCAGATTTTATCCGTCCTGAAAGATACCGCAACGAAGTCATGAGCCTTCTTAAATCAGGTGCTCTTGAAGATTTATGTATTTCACGCCCCAAAAGTCGCCTCGAGTGGGGCATTGAACTCCCATTTGATAAAGATTTCGTTACATATGTATGGTTTGACGCTTTAATCAACTATATCACAGCACTTGATTATCCAAAGGGTGACAAGTTTAAAAAATTCTGGCCTTCTGCCAACCACCTTGTTGCTAAAGATATTCTCAAACCGCATGCTGTTTTCTGGCCTACAATGCTTAAAGCCGCTGAAATTGAGCCTTATCAGAATCTTAATGTGCATGGATATTGGCTGATTAAAGATACCAAGATGTCTAAATCGCTCGGAAATGTTGTTGAGCCGCTTGAAATGGCTCAAAAATACGGGGTTAATGCTTTCCGTTATTTTCTCATGCGTGAGATGGTTTTCGGTAATGATTCAAGTTTTTCTGAAGAAGCTCTCGTAGGCCGGCTTAATGCGGATCTGGCAAACGATCTTGGAAATCTTTTCAGCAGAACTTTAGCTATGACTCACAAGTACTTTGGTGGGTTGGTTCCGGCCGAAGGCGAAGAGGGTGAAGAAGACTGCAATATTAAAAATATTGGACGCACCAGCATGGCTGCTTTTCAGCAGAACTTTTTGGAAGCTAAGTTTTCAAGAGGTTTAGAATCGTTATGGGAGCTTGTGCGCGGGCTGAATAAATATATAGATACAACGCAGCCTTGGACTCTCTATAAAGAAGAAAATCTTTCTCGTCTTGGCACCGTAATGTATGTTCTTCTTGAGAATATGCGTAAAATTGCTGTCCACTTGTGGCCGGTAATGCCTGAAGCCAGTGAAAAAATGTTGGCCGAGCTTGGAATTACTTTCCGTCCTGAGAAAGTTAATCTTCAAGGAGAAGTTGATGTATGGGGTCTTCTTGAGCTTGGTACGGAAGTAGCCAGCAAGTCGAATCTTTTCCCAAGAGTTGAGTTTGAAAAAACTCCTCCTGTAGAAAAGAAAAAGAGTGAGAAGTCTGCCAAAAAAACTAAAGAAGTAAAAACTGCGATTGAGGGAATTATTGAATTTCCTGATTTCCAGAAAGTAGATATGCGAATTGGAACGGTTCTTTCCGTTGCCAAGCACCCTGATGCCGACAAATTGCTGATAGTGAAAATTGATACCGGAGATGAAAAGCCGCGTCAGGTTGTTGCCGGATTAGCCGAGTTTTTCTCTCCCGAAGATCTTGAAGGCAAGCAGGTTGTAGTCGTGGTTAACCTTAAACCTCGTAAACTTAGAGGTGAGGTATCACAAGGAATGATTTTAGCTGTCCGCAACGGGGACGGGATGGAGCTGCTGACTGTTACAGCCGGTGTTGCTAACGGGTCTAAGGTTTCCTAATTAAATTATGTTGCAAAATAAAAAGGCAGATCATTTTTGATCTGCCTTTTTTATGGTCTATCGATTTCTAGCTGTAATGTGGCGGTGGAACATCTTCTATATTGCCTGATGCTGAGGCTATATCTTTTAGATCTTTCATTTGTCCGGCAAGGATATCAATTTTTTTTTCGAGTTCTGAAATTTGATTCTGCTGTGCAATAATGAAGACGTTCATGTCTTCAATTATCCTGTCCTGCATTGCAAGACTGGTTTCCAAGGTTTCAATTCGGTCTTCAAGTTTGTTTGGGGTATTCATGGGTTCAAAGTGCCAGAACAAAGAGTATAAGGCAATTGTCTAATGATTAATAAATTATATTATACTGAAATAATAGATTAAAATATATGTAGATGGATGATTTAATAGCTGAAAAGGGGCTGGTGAGCGGGGGAGTTAAGCTTTTTTATTGTCAGGAATGTCGTAAGGAACTGATGCCCCGTCTATAACAATGTTAACGATTCTTCCTTCGGTTTTTTCGATATAGTTTTTGTAACTGTTGAGTGAGTTCATGGTGGAAACTGTATCTTGAGTATTCGACCAGACTCCTTGAAATTTTTGCAGTTGATCATGAAGTTTTTTCATTTCACGAAGATCTGCGGAAAAGCGAGAGGAGTCATTCGCTAAAATTTCTACGGCTCGCCATTTTGTGTTAGAGTCCATAGTTCTCTCGCTTAATCACAGCATCCGCATATCGGGATAGCTAAAATCTTGTTAGCCATTTCTTTTCCCAGCGCGTATTCAGAGGAGCGAATTCTTATGGTCATTCTTCCACAATTTCTAAGCACATTTATAATGGTACCTGGAATAATACCCATGGAAAGCAGTCTGCTACAGAAGCATCTGCCTCCTTGTAAACTGATAACCCTTACTGACACACCTTCCTTATAACAGGATAGTGGTCTTGGCTTTGTTGTGTCTGGTAGTACGTTCATTGCAATTGATATTTAAATTCATTTAGACTGTTTGTCAATGTCCTAATTCGTTTGGAACTGAAAAAGACGGGAATTCGAGACTTGCTCATCTGCGAGTAATGTTTTATGGCTTTCTGTCACTTAAAAGTCCTAAAGATAATATCTCAAACCAATATTTGGGTGGAGTTTATGCCTAAACGCACTGATATCAAGAAAATTATGCTTATCGGCTCCGGGCCGATTGTAATTGGCCAGGCCTGTGAATTCGATTATTCCGGAACTCAGGCTCTTAAAGCTCTTAAAGAAGAAGGTTACGAAGTAATACTCGTAAACTCTAATCCTGCCACAATAATGACCGACCCTCATCTGGCCGATCGTACATATATAGAACCGATTGAGCCTGGAACTGTTGCTAAAATTATTGAAAAAGAAAGACCTGACGCTCTACTGCCTACTCTTGGCGGACAGACTGCTCTGAATACTGCGCTTGCAGTGGCTGAGATGGGTGTTCTTGAAAAGTACGGCGTTGAACTTATCGGTGCATCTGTTGATGTCATTGAGAAGGCTGAAAGTAGAGAGCTTTTCCGTGCAGCAATGGAAAAGATTAATCTCAAAGTTCCTTTCAGCGGTATTGCCCGTAATATTGATGACGTGCGCTATTGGGGTAAAAAGATAAATTTCCCGATTATTATCCGTCCTGCATTTACTTTAGGTGGTACCGGCGGCGGTGTTGCTTATAATATGGAAGATCTCGAAGATATCGCCATGCAGGGAATTTCCGCAAGTTTACAAAGTGAAGTTATGCTCGAAGAATCCATTTTAGGATGGAAAGAATACGAGCTGGAAGTAATGCGTGACAAAAAAGATAACTGCGTAATTATTTGCTCCATTGAAAATATTGATCCCATGGGAGTCCATACTGGTGACTCCATAACTGTTGCCCCGGCTCAGACTCTTACTGATGTGGAATATCAGCTTTTGAGGGATGCTTCTCTCGCCATTATGCGTGAAATCGGTGTTGAAACCGGTGGATCAAATGTTCAGTTTGCAATTAATCCTGCAAATGGCGAACTTGCAATAATCGAGATGAATCCACGGGTTTCCAGATCTTCAGCTCTTGCTTCCAAAGCAACTGGATTCCCTATTGCCAAAATTGCGGCTAAGCTCGCTGTCGGTTATACTCTCGATGAAATTCCTAATGACATCACCCGCGAGACAATGGCTTCTTTCGAACCTACCATTGACTATTGCGTAATAAAAATTCCTCGTTTCACCTTTGAAAAATTCCCGGGAGCCGAAGATTACCTCACCACAGCTATGAAGAGTGTTGGTGAAACCATGGCAATCGGACGTACTTTCAAAGAAGCTTTGCAGAAAGGTCTTAGATCTTTAGAAGTCGGCATGCCCGGTTTCGGTAAGAATTTCGAAAAACCTGAGATAGACCGTGAAGAGTTGATTCGACTTATGCGTAAGCCTAACTCAAAACGTATTTTTGCACTTCGCGATGCCTTCCTCTGCGGTTTCACTGTAGAAGAGATATTCGATATCTGTAAAATAGATCCTTGGTATTTAAATCAGTTTGAAGAGCTTGTTCGTTTTGAAGAGCAACTTAAGGCTTTCACTCTTGAAATCGGTATGTATTCTGAAAATGCAGAAATTCCGGCAATGCTAAAAAAAGCTAAAGAGTTAGGTTATTCCGATCCGCAGCTGGCCACTCTCTGGAAAAAAACTGAAGAAGAAGTCAGAATATTCCGAAAAAATCTCGAAATCAAACCTACATATTATCTGGTTGATACTTGCGCCGCAGAATTTGAAGCCTATACTCCTTACTTCTACTCTACTTATGAGTCAGGGCAGGAAGCGGAGCCTATGGAAGGCCGTAAGGTAATGATTCTGGGAGGCGGTCCTAACAGAATCGGACAGGGAATTGAATTTGACTATTGTTGTTGTCATTCCGCTTTTGCTCTTGAAGAGATGGGCGTTAAGTCAATTATGGTCAACTCCAACCCCGAAACGGTATCAACTGATTATGATACTTCAGATCGACTTTATTTTGAGCCGCTTACTTATGAAGATGTTCTTAATATTATTGAGTTTGAAAAACCTGATGGAATTATCGTTCAGTTCGGTGGTCAGACTCCGCTCAATCTGGCCATTCCTCTACTGAAAGCAGGGGTTAAAATCCTTGGAACTTCACCGGACAGTATTGACCGTGCTGAAGACAGAGAGAGATTCCAAGCTCTTCTTCATAAGCTTGATCTGAAGCAGCCTGCAAACGGAACAGCCCGTTCACTTGAAGATGCTCAGAAAATAGCTACTGAATTGACGTATCCTTTAGTGCTTCGTCCTTCCTATGTTCTGGGCGGACGGGGAATGGATATTGTTTACAGTGATGATGAATTTGAATCATATTTCCGCGAAGCATCGGTTGTTTCTCCTGAACATCCTATTTTGATAGATAAGTTCCTTGAGAATGCTGTCGAAGTAGATGTTGATGCTCTTTCTGATGGCGAGCAGACTTATGTAGCAGGCGTTATGGAACATATTGAGGAAGCAGGAATTCATTCCGGTGACTCCGCATGTGTACTTCCGCCTCATACGCTGAGCCCTGAAATAGTAAAAGAAATTGAACGGCAGACGATTGCTCTCGCGGCAGAGCTTGAAATTGTCGGATTAATGAATATTCAGTTCGCGGTTAAAGACAATGTTGTTTATATCATTGAAGTTAATCCCAGAGCATCAAGAACAGTTCCTTTTGTTAGTAAAGCAACAGGAATTCAGCTTGCAAAGTTTGCAACCAGAGTAATGCTCGGCGAAAAACTTTCTGATTTAGATCCTTGGTCTCTCCGTAAAGAAGGTTTTTACTCCGTTAAAGAAGCGGTCTTTCCTTTTAACAAATTCCCGAATGTTGATGTAAAGCTTGGACCTGAAATGCGTTCTACCGGTGAAGTTATGGGTATGGATGTTCTGCCCGGACTTGCTTTCATGAAAGCTCAACTCGGAGCCGGACTTAAACTTCCGCTTGAGGGAACTGTTTTTATCTCTGTTAAAGACCGTGATAAAGAGGGGATTGTTTCTACGGCTCAGATTTTTAAAGAACTCGGATTTAAGATCCTTTCTACCGGAGGCACAGCGACCTTCCTTAATGAAAAGGGAATTGAAACTGAAAGAATTCTTAAGGTGAATGAAGGGCGACCTCATGTTGTTGATTACATAAAAAATAACGACATTGATCTTTTAATAAATACGCCATCCGACAAAAAAACGGTTTCTGATTCGAAAGAAATCAGGCAGACCGCTTTGTTGTACGGGTTAGCATATACAACGACAGTAGCTGGCGCGCATGCCATGGCTTTAGCCATAAAAGAGCATCGCGGCACTGGGCTGGATGTACGGTGTTTACAGCATTACCATAACATGGAAAAATAAACTGGAAATTATCGGGCCGGGCACATGCTCCGGTCCTTTCCTTTTTGAATACAAGAGCAGGAAATATGAAAAAAGAATATTGCGGACTCTTTGGAATATGCGGCCACCCCGAAGCAGCAAGAATGACCTATTTCGGTCTTTATGCTATGCAGCATCGCGGTCAGGAATCTGCTGGAATTGTTACATGGGACGGCGATACAATCCGTGAACAGAAGGGCATGGGATTGGTTGCTGACGTTTTTAACGAGCGTCATCTAAGTAAAGAATTGAAAGGTGATATTGCTATCGGGCATGTCAGATATTCTACTACCGGTGCATCACTGATAAAAAATGCTCAGCCGTTTGTCGTAAGATTTGGCGATTTGCGTCTTGCGATTGCCCATAATGGTAATCTTGTGAATACGAAGGAACTTCGTGATGAACTTGAAGCGCAGGGCTCAATTTTCCAGACTACTATGGATTCAGAAGTTTTCGTCCATCTGATCGCAAAAAGTCTGAATGGGAATACCATTGAAGACGCTGTCATGAAAGCTTGCAAAAAGGTCAAAGGGGCATTTTCACTTTTGATTCTTGCAAATGACAAGATGATTGCAGTTAAAGATCCTCATGGATTCCGTCCGTTAGTGCTTGGTAAAGTTAATGATAATTATGTTTTTGCCTCTGAAACATGCGCATTCGATCTGATCGATGCAAAATCTATCCGTGCTGTTAAGCAGGGAGAAATGCTTGTTGTTGAGGACGGCAAACTGACATCTTATATTTATGATGACACTACTCCCAAGAGACAATGTATTTTTGAATTGATTTATTTTGCCCGTCCTGACTCCATTATTTTTGATGAAGTTGTATATGAAAGACGTAAAAAAATGGGGCAGATTCTCGCTAGAGAAATGCCGAAGGATGTTGATTTTGTTATGCCTTTCCCTGACTCCGGTAACTATGCCGCTGTCGGATATTCTCAGGAATCAGGACTTCCGCTTGAACTTGCCATGATTCGAAATCATTATGTCGGTCGTACTTTTATTCAGCCTTCACAGGATATGCGCGATTTCAGTGTTAAGATGAAGCTTAACCCTGTTCGCAGCATGATCAAAGGCAAAAGCATCATGATTATCGAAGATTCCATTGTTCGCGGAACAACAATTCGCGCAAGGGTTAAAGAACTCAGGGCGCTTGGCGCACGTGAAATTCATATGCGTGTCAGTTGTCCCGCAATTCGCTTCCCTTGTTATTACGGAATCGATTTTTCATCTAAGGGTGAACTTATCGCGGCTAATAGTACGGAAGAAGAAATTGCAAGTTTTATCGGTCTTGATTCTCTTCATTATCTTTCAATTGATGGTCTTTTGGACTCAGTTGAAGATAGAGATTCTTACTGTCTGGCATGTTTTAACGGTGAGTACCCAATTGAGCCCTGCTCCTGTTCCGGTAAAATGTGTTTGGAAGATAAGTGCTAGCAACAAAGCAATGGAGTATTTTCATTTATGAATGATCCTTTTGTTTGCGCACGATGTGCCGCTAAAGGCCCGACATGTTGCGAATTGACTCCAGGCTGTGAAGAAGTCTGTTTTCCAGTTTCTGAATATGAACGGGAGCGCATTCTAGAATGCGCTCTCGATTTAGGCGGGTTCGTTTTACAACCGAACACCGCCCTTTTTATTGAAAATTTACTTCGCTTGTTTCCTGATCAGCGCAGGGCTGTAAAAGAGTTGTTTCCTCCGGGAGGAGCTCATTATCGGTTAGCGGTTGATGAATCGGGAAAGTGTTTCTTTTTGGGGGAGCAAGGTTGTCTTATACCGCAGGATTTTCGTCCCTATTATTGCCGCTTATTTCCTTTTTGGACAACTGAGGGCGGTAGAATCAATGTTTTAGAAATAGCGACTTGTCTTGCTCAACTTGAAAATAAGAGTCCGGGAAAATTGCTCAAAGCTCTGGATGTTTCTCAGGTTAAAGTCAGAGATCTTCATGCAAGGCTGAGACGGGCATGGGGATTTGATCCTCATTCAAAATAGTTTTTTTGAGCCAACTGATATCATAGTCGAATTTTAGATTAATTATTATCCGGACCAGTTATCTGATTTGATAACTTGCGAGATTAGCAGATGAAGAAAGTTTATAAAATAAGTCTGATTGTAATGCTTGTGATCGGGATTCTCGGGATATCTTCTGCGGCCGGTTTATACTACTGGGCCTCCAGAGATTTGCCGGGCTTTAAGAATGTTACCGATTACAACCCGCCTCTTGTTACTACTGTGTATACGCATGACAACAAGGTGCTTGGATATTTCTATAAAGAAAAACGCTTCTTAGTAAGAATGGATGAAATGACTCCGCTTCTTTCTAAAGCGTTTCTCGCCGCTGAAGATGCTTCTTTTTACGAACATGACGGTGTGGATTTTTCTGCTATTTCAAGAGCATTCGTAGCCAACCTTAGGGGAGGCTCCATTAAGCAGGGCGGAAGTACCATAACTCAGCAAATTATTAAGCGTTTGTTACTTACTCCTGAAAAAAGTTATAAGCGTAAAATTAAAGAAGCAATTCTTGCTTTCAGGCTTGAGCATTATCTTGAAAAAGATGAAATACTCACAATTTATCTGAATCAAATTTATCTCGGCGCAGGGGCATATGGTGTTGAAGCGGCTGCCCGTGTTTATTTCGGTAAACATGTTAGCGACTTAACCGTTGCGGAATGTGCTCTCCTCGCAGGATTGCCACAGGCTCCGAGCCGTTATGATCCGTACAGACATCCTGAAAGAGCAAAAGCTCGCCAGCTTTATGTTCTGGGGCAAATGTACGAGCATAGATGGATTGACCGGGATCAGTACAATACAGCTATAGACCAACAGCTTGTATACAAAAGCATGGAAGATCCGTCTTGGCAGAATGGTCCATATTATCTGGAAGAAGTCAGACGTTGGCTTCTTGATAAGTATGGCGAAGAAGCTGTTTATTACGGCGGGCTCAATGTCGTAACAGCTTGCGATTTAAAACATCAGAAAGCGGCTGATGACGCTGTCAGAACCGGACTTGAAAATTCATCCACCAGAAGGGGATGGAAAGGGCCTTTGGCTCATCTACAGCCTGCCGATTTTCAGAAATTTTTGACAACCGATGTTGTTCCGGTTTCAGATCTTAAACCCGGTTACTGGGTAAAAGTTTTAGTTACAAAGGTTGCTAAAACTGAAGCCTCAGTTAAATTTGGAAAATATTCTGCGAAAATGCCTGTAACAAGCATGCACTGGTGTCGTAAGCCGGATATTCGTAAAGCTCATGATCAAGTTCGCCCTGTTAAGGACGCTACAACTGTTCTAAAATCAGGGGATGTTGTCTGGGCTAAACTTACCAAGGCCTTTTTTAAAGACGGCAGTGAAGTTAATTTCAATCAAGTCAGTGCTGATGCTGCTGAGCTTGAAGGTGTCAGTTGGACTGTTGATTTGGTTCAGAGACCCGTTGTCGAAGGTGCTTTGGTTTCTATGGACCCTAGGTCCGGTGAAATTAAGGCAATGGTTGGCGGGTATTCATTTCATAAAAGTCAGTTCAACCGTGCAACGCAGGCGAAAAGACAGCCCGGTTCGGCATTCAAACCCATTGTATATTCAACAGCAATGGACAATGGTTATACTCCGGCATCTATCATGATGGATGCTCCGTTTGTATATACTGATATGGTTGCAGGTAAGCTCTGGAAACCGGAAAATTTTGAAGGAGTTTTCTACGGACCTACTTTGTTGCGTACCGCTCTTGTGAAATCACGAAATCTGGTAACCATCAGACTTGCACAGAAGATGGGTATAAGTAAAATTGTTGAACGGGCTAAGACAATGGGACTTGAGGGCGAGTTTCCTCATGATTTGTCAGTTGCGCTTGGTTCCGCATCAGTTACTTTGATTAATATGATTGAAGCTTACTCCGCTTTTGCGCGAGGTGGTACATCCGTTAAAGCTCGTCTGGTTTTGACTGTAAACAGTGCCTGGGGCGAGCTTCTTTATGAATCAAAGCCTGAAGTCCATGATGCAATCAGCCCGCAGACAGCGTATATAATGTGCAATCTTCTTAAGGAAGTTGTTCAGCGCGGCACAGGGTGGAGAGCAAAAGTACTTGGTCGTCCGGTTGCAGGTAAAACCGGAACTACAAATAATGAACAGGATGCTTGGTATATGGGATTTTCTCCTTACCTGCTGACTGGTGTGTTCGTTGGTTTTGACCAGTTGACTCCGATGGGTAAATGGGAAACCGGCTCACGTGCCGCGAGTCCTATCTGGGTTTCTTATCGTAAAGAGGTCGAGAAGGATTATCCTTATATGGATTTTCCGCAACCGGACGGTGTTGTAATGGCGAAGATTGATGCCGCTTCGGGCTTGCTTGCCGGACCGGGGTCAAGTGAAACATTCTTCCTTCCGTTTAAGGAAGGAACCCAGCCTACCAAGACAGCTACTGGATCAGGATCAGGCTCTGAAAGTGGCGGTTCTTCCAGTGAAGATCTGTTTAAGCAGACTTTCTAAGGTTTTAATAGGCTGGTTTGAAATAATACCAGTCGATAATTAATCAAAAAAAAGGGCAAATCTTTAATTAAAGATTTGCCCTTTTTCGTGGTCAATTAATTCTTATTTAGGATAAGTTGAAATTCCGCCGTGAGCTCCAGACCATTCTACTGGATTGTTGAGGAAATTTTCGACTTCATCCAAAGATTTGGTGTTGAAGTATTTTTCTTTTTTACAGACGTTAAGAATATCCCACCAGTTTGCCAGTGAGAGCATTTCAAGTCCTGCTGCAGCAAGGGTTTCTTTGGTGTTTGGGAAAATTCCGTAGTGGAAGAGTACAAAAGTATGAGTAACTTCTGCGCCTGCACGACGAAGAGCTTCAGCAAAAGTTATTTTACTGCGTCCGTCAGTGGTTAAGTCTTCAACAAGAAGAACTTTCGCTCCTTCTTTAAAATCACCTTCAATCTGTGCATCGCGGCCAAAACCTTTCGGTTTTTTGCGCACATACTGCATAGGAAGCATCAGTCTGTCAGACAGCCATGCAGCAAAAGGGATACCGG
The DNA here is from genome assembly GCF_016342405.1 of Maridesulfovibrio ferrireducens. Classification (NCBI taxonomy): domain Bacteria; kingdom Pseudomonadati; phylum Thermodesulfobacteriota; class Desulfovibrionia; order Desulfovibrionales; family Desulfovibrionaceae; genus Maridesulfovibrio; species Maridesulfovibrio ferrireducens. The sequence goes on from NZ_JAEINN010000002.1 coordinate 139,761, forward strand.
CTGTTTCGCCGCCTGCAATACAGTCGATTGACTCAAAGCCTACTTCTCTAAGAATAACAGAAGCCCCGAAGTCCATCAGTGTCTGACGAACACGCGGGTAGGAAATAAGTTTACGGCAGTCAATGTATACCGGGCTGGCCCAGCCAGAGGTAAACTTGAAAGGCTCATCAGCTCTGAAGCGAATAGCTTCAACTTCGATGAGCATTTTAGCTGTAATTTCAGCTATGGTTTCTTTGTCTGGAAAGCTGGTAGGAACCATTGTTTCTCCTTTGTTGTTGTATGCGTAAAAAAAGCTGAGCCTAAAAAAAACGGCTCAGCCTCTATCAATCAACCAATTCCCAATAAAGGGGAGTGTCGGGGTTGAATATTCGAACCTCGTCCTCTCCCGCTTTGAAGAGCCATTCCATTGAAACGGGTATATCTCGTTTGGCTAGAGTAATTGTGCTGCCATTGGGAGAAAATCCGTAAAATCTGGCTCCGTATATAGAAGTAAAGCCTTCGAGTTTTTCAAGGGCTTTATTTCTTTCAAAAATTTGAGTTACATAACCGATTGAGGTCGGCGCATTAAAAATTCCGGCAGCAGCCCCTGCTTTTTCTTTGCTTGAACATGGGTGCGGCGCAGAATCTGTTCCGAGAAAAAACTTTTCATTACCTGAAGTTGCTGCATCACGTAATGCTTCGCGATCTTTGAAAGTTTTCGCAACCGGCAGGCAGTACATGTAAGGATTCATGCCACCTTTAAAAAGATCGTTGCGGGTCAGCACCAGATGATGCGGAGTTATGGTCGCAACCGTGAATTCGTCTTGAGCAAGAACATAATCAACTGCGGTTTTGCAGGTCAAGTGTTCGAAAACTATTTTTAGTTCGGGAAAATCTTTACGAAGCGGTGCAAGCACTCTGTCTATAAAAACTGCTTCGCGGTCGAAAACGTCAACTTTCGGGTCAACAACTTCTCCGTGGACGGAAAGTGGAATTCCAAGTTCCTGCATCACTTCGAGTACCGGATAAACTTTCTTTATGGAAGTTACTCCGCTGTCGGAATTTGTTGTAGCTCCTGCTGGAAACAGCTTAATTGCATGGAAAGCTTTAACTGCGCAAGCTTCGCGAATCTCTTCCGGGTCAGTTGTATCTGTCAGGTAGCAGGTCATAAGTGGTTCAAATCGTGAACCTTCCGGGCGCGCAGCGATAATTCGTCTGCGATATTCCTCAGCTCCGGCTACCGTGGTAACAGGAGGGGAGAGGTTAGGCATAACAATAGCTCTGCCGTAAATTTTTGCAGTGTAGGGCAGCACAGCCGCAAGCATATCTCCATCTCTAAGGTGGAGATGCCAGTCATCAGGTCTTATGATGGTAATTTCAGTGCTCATTATTTGAACTCCGTAATTGTGCGGCAAAGTACAGATGTGCCCCGAATGAAATCTGCAATATCCATTTCTTCTTCGGGATTATGGGAACCGTTGCGATTTCTCACAAAGATCATTCCTGTGGGAACTCCGGCATTTGCGAAAAGTGACGCATCATGTCCGGCTCCGCTTGGTATAGCTTCTATTGGCAATCCTTCCTCTCCACAAGCTTTATTTATGCGCTCAACAATACTTTGGTCAAGCACTGCGGGAGGAGTTTTTACAGGTTTATCAAATTCGAACTGAACTTTGCGGTCATAAGTTATTGTCGCGCATTCAGAATGGATCAGCGCTTCAATGGCGGCAAGAGTATGTTCATATTGACTTCTTGCCTCAAAACTGAATGTCACTAAGCCGGGAATGCGTGACATAGCATGGTTTTGCGGGTTGGTTGTCATAATTCCGGTTGTTACAACCAGATCTCCACCATGTTGTAAAATTGTGGTCCAGTGATCGTCTATCCGGGTAATTAAATCCGCAGTTGCAAAAACAGCGTCACGTCTAAGCCAGCGCGGAACCGCTCCTGAATGTCCGTCTTCACCGATACAGAGAATTTTTCTGTGTCTGATGTTGCCGCGGATTCCGGTGACAGCTGCAACAGGAAGGTTGCGGGCAATCATAACCGGTCCCTGTTCAATGTGGAGCTCAAAGAAGGCTTTGATTTTAGAGGTATCAATAAGCTTTTCGCCTTTAGATATTCTAGCAACATCCGCTCCGCACTGAGCCATGTGTGTTCCGAGAGTCTTGCCGTCATCGCGTTGAGGGAGAGCCTGCTCAGATTTTTCAAGTTTACCCAGAAGAGCTTTGGAACCTAAGTAACATGCGTCGAACCACGCACTTTCTTCTCCGCGCAGGGCTATAACTTTAACGGGAGTTTCAGGGGATGTTCTGGTTCTTTTGTATTCAATCAGACATAGAAGGCCAGCGATAACTCCGGCCGCACCGTCATAGTTTCCGCCTTGCGGAACGGAATCAAGATGTGAGCCTATCAGTATGTATTCTTGATCTTGTGATATTTCTTCAAGTTCAATGACAAGGTTTGCAGCCGCATCACGCGAAGTGATAAGCCCTTCACTTTTGGCAAAGTTCTCAATCATGTCGAAAGCTTTACTTTCACCTTCGCCATATGAAGGGCGTGAAACCCCGATTTTATCTCTGGATAATTCTTCCAGATCGGCAAACAGTTTTTCTGCATCATTTGTAAGATGTTCGAGACTTGGCTGAGTTTCTAATACTCCATGTGGATTCATTATATTCGTCCCCACTGAATGTTCATTTACTATTGTTTGCATGTTACTATTTATAAATTGTAATTTTGTTCAGATCGTTAAGGTGCAACCAGTCCGGGAAGGAAAGTTGCCAGTCCTGGAACGTAGGTGACGAGCATCAACACAAGGATATTGATGAAAAGGAAAGGCCACACTCCGTTAATGATGGACATGACCGGTTTATCCAGTGTTGAAGATGCAACAAAGATATCCAGCCCGAAGGGGGGAGTTATCATGCCTATGCAGATGTTAAGGCAGACGATTTCACCGAAATGAATCGGGTCAATTCCCATAGACACTGCCACTGGGAAAAGTGGTGGGACAAGTATAAGGAGCGCGGAGTTCGGGTCTATGAACATTCCGGCAATAAAGAATGCAATGTTAACAATTATCAGGAATGTGATAGGTCCGGCCTGAATGTCTGTCAGGAAATTAGTAATCAGGATTGGAACCTGAGCAAGTGTTACAAAGTAGGAAAGAACACTGCCCATTGCCAGCAGAATGAAAATGATTGTGGTTGAAATAGACGCTCTTTCAGTAATGCTTATCAGTCTGGAAACGGTAAGGTTTTTATAAATAGCGGCTTCAACAAAGATTGCATAAACAACTGAAACAGCAGCAGCTTCCGTAGGAGTGAACAACCCTGTGTAAATACCACCTAAAATAATAATAGGCAGCCCGAGTGCCCAGGCTGCTGCATTAAATGTTTTAAGGAAGGGGATAGTAGATTTTTCGCCTCTGCCTACGCCTTTTCTAAGACTTTCAAAAATAACCAGACCACTGAAAGCCAGACCAAGAGTAAGTCCGACACCAAGACCACCGATGAACAGCCCTGTAATAGATGTTCCTGTCATCCAACCGTAAATAATCAAGGTGATGCTTGGTGGAATGAGCAAGGCTGTTTCTGCGCTGGAAACGATCAGGCCGAGGCTGAATTTTTCGCTGAATCCGGTTTTACGCAGTTCAGGGTACATGAGCTTCCCCATGGCGGCGACTGTTGCAGGTGCGGAACCGGATACAGAACCGAAAGCCATTGATCCGGCAATGGTAGTGTGTCCTATTCCACCAAGCCTGTGAGCTGTGAAATGTTTTATAAGGTCAGTGAGGCGTTTTGCAATTTGTCCTGATGCCATAAGTTCGGCAGCAAAAATAAAAAATGGAATAGCGAGAAGTGTGGAAAAGTTAATACCGCCGACCATTTTTTGAATAAGTACCGGGTCGGGAATTCTTGAAAAAAGAAAAGTTTTAGTCAAAAAGGCAGGTATGCCGAGGACAAGTAGCATTTCAAATCCACAAACGAGCATTGTGAGAGCTATCAGGATTATTATAGGAGTCATAATTATGCTACCGCCTTAGTTTGTTGGAGCAACAAGAAGAGGTTTATTGTGACGGTCGTTTACACCAGTAAGTTCCAGTCCGTATCTGAGAGCCAGAAGTATGAACCCTACGGTCGGTGCAACGTATAGCCAGTACATAGGCAGTCCAAGCGTCGGGCTGACCTGGCCTGTACGCATAACAAATTTAACAAGCGCAACTCCAAGCCATGCAAGGTAGCAACTGAATACAATCCCTGTGGTATTGATTAATAAACAGATAATTTTTTTTGGTATCTTCGGGAGTCTTTCAAGAAGAGTCGTGACTGCGACATGGCGGCCTCGTTCCAACGCAAGTCCGAGAGCTAAGAATACAGCCCAGACCATAAGCAAGCGGGTTGCTTCGTCTATCCATGCGAAAGTACTTGAGTATTGGGGTAATATTTCTCGCACCAATACATTAAAAGTATAGAGGGCGACCATGATCAAATTTATGGAAATGACGAGAAATCGTTCAACTGCCCTAATTCCTGTGAGTATGGAATTTAGTATTTTTCGCATAATTTTCTCCCGAAAAAAAAATAGGCGGGAAAGATAAGTCTTTCCCGCCTGAATGGAATGTAACTATTCTACAATACGTTTGTATTCAGCTTCGTAAAGCTTAACGAGTTTTTCACCTTCGCTACCAGCACGATCAAGGTAAGCGGCGATGGTTTTGGGGTACATGAGGCTACGCATGGTTGCGCGGTCTGCGTCGGAAAGAGGGCTGACTTTTACGCCTGCTTTTTTGATTACAGCAAGAGCGTCTTTCTGAGCCTGTTCTTTATGAACTTCAACACCGGGCATAACTTCCATGAAAGATGTTGTGATTACATCCTGATACTTTGCTGGAAGGCTGTCCCACCACATTGGGTTGAAAAGAATGAAATCTTCCATTGCGCCGTGTTCGGAAAGAACAAGGTACTTCTGGACTTCGTAGAATTTCATGCGCTGAATGGTATCAAGAGGATTTTCTTCACCATCAACAACGCCGTTCTGTAGTGCTGTGTATAGTTCACCGAAAGGCAATGCGATAGCAGAAGCTCCGATTGCAGAAAACTGCTCGATGAGGATTTTTGAATCCATTACGCGGAAACGCTGTCCTTTGTATGCTTCAACTGAACCGAGAGGTTTGTTTGAAGTAAAGTTTTTGCGTCCGTTAGGCCAGGTTGCAATAGCTTTGAATCCTCTGGGGCCGAAACTTTTAAGCAGTTCTTTACCAAACTTGCCCTGACGAAGTTCCTGCGCTTTTGCGCGGTCAGTAGGGAGCAGGAAAGGAATATCCATGATGGATACAGATGGGTTGAATCCACCAAGGAATGCAGCGGCAGATACAGTACCTTCAATTGTACCGAACTGAACACCTTCGTTTATCTGACGCTGGTTGCCGAGCTGGGAAGAAGGAAAAATTTTAAATTCAACAGCTCCGTTCGTGCGTTCTTTAACAAGCTTAGCGACTTTTTCAAGTCCCTGATGGCGAGGCTGAAGCGCTGATTCGATATGCCCGATACGAGCTTCGAATTCTGCAGCTCCGGCAGATATAACTCCGCCGAGAACCATACATAAGGCCAATGCAATTGAAACAATACGTCCAGATAATTTCATTCGTAATCCTCCTGATTAAAGCAGCAATGTTTTGATTCCTATTAAGTTGAAGTACAAGGGTGATTATTGTCAAGAAGATTCTCATTTTTGAAACAAATAAAAAATCTATTCACAAAAATGAGAATTTAAGTAATTGTTATTAACAAAGTTGGCAAAACCTTTTTTTTCGTATTGTTTTAGCGTTTATGATTATAAAAATCAGAATAGCGGAGAATCTAGATGGGCGAATTGAGTGCCAAAGAAATTGGTCAGAGACTCAAGGCTTTCAGACTTGGAAGTGAGTATAGTGCGGAGGACATTGCAGCGAAAATCGGTATATCTCGCGCAGCCCTTTATCGCTATGAAAAAGGAGATCCTCCTAAGCTTGAAACCCTTGAAAGTATAGCTGAATTGCTTGGTGTTTCGCTAACTTCTTTAATGGGAGTCGGGGTTGAATATGTTCCGTCTGCTGTGAGTTTTTTTGAAAGAATGCGACAGGCAGAATCCGTATCGGAACACTTGTTTGTAATGTTCGGTCCTGTTTCATACTTATTGACTACCGATGAATTTGATGACGTTTTGGCTGTCGTTTTAAAAGAAGGTTTGTCATCGGCAATACCAGATTTACGGCAGGCGGCAACATCCGTTGATGAAATTTTAACAATTTTGAAAGAACGCAAAAAAGCTTACCATGAACGCAAACCAAGCGTGGTCAGTCTTGTTTCTGCATCGGAACTTGAAAGATTTTTGCGTAATGGTTTCATTGGTAGATATGATTTGCCCGCAAATGTGTTAAAAGAACGTAAAGAGATAGCGCGTAGAGAAGTCGAAAATGTTTTGGACATGCTGGAAAAACAGCCTATAGGTGTTCAAATTGGGGTATTGCGGGACTCTATACCCAGTACGAGTTTTCAGATTTTCAGACAGCCGGAACGTTCTGTGCTTGCAGTAAGTCCTTTCAGGCTTGGTGAGTTCCCTAACGTCCGTCTTGGTGTTGCAATGATAACGTCGGCACCGGAAGCGCTGGTTCTTCATGAAAAAATGGTAAACGAGCTTTGGGATAGATCTCTTAAAGGACTTGAGGCAGCCCGTTTTTTAAGGAAACTTATTCAGGAAACCGGCTCATAGAGAGGAGGTAATGTATGCCTTTTGTAAGAGTTGAAACTAATATGAAAATTGAATCTGCCGAAGCTGATGCGTTTGTTGCGAAGCTTTCAGAATTCACATCAATCGCATTAGGTAAGCCTGAAGTGTATGTTACTGTCATGCTGCATCAAAATGTCAATATGTTGTTATCTGGAAGCAATGAGCCTGCCGCGTTTGTGACTTTGGGCAGTATCTCTTTGCAGTCTGATAAGTGTTCAGAATTATCAGAAAAATTTTGCGGATTTATTTATAAAGAATTTTTGATACCCGGAAGCAGGGTCGTTATTGAATTTCGTGATCTTGAACGTTCCATGTTCGGTTGGGACGGGCGGACTTTTTAAGTTAAAAAAAAGTCCCGATGCAAATTATAAAATTCGCATCGGGAATAGATTGTTCACATGTCGTCAAGGACGATTAGAGCAAGGACAGATCCCAGTTGAACGTACTGGTTCTGGTAGGGGTTGGGACGGCTTTAGGCCATGATTCGGTGATTGTCAGAAACATTGAATATCCGGCACTTTCAAGTTTCTTGGTTACAACTCCTAAATCGAGTTCCCAGCCGGGATAAACCCAGTAGTTCTGGTTGTATTTTCTGACCCAGCAGATTTCTTTTTTCTGGCTGTAGATAGGGCTCATAAGTTCAGTTTCTTCGGCAATGATCCTTGAAATTCCCAGCGGCCAAAGGCCTTTGGTTACAATTCCCAAAGGAAGCGGGCTGTGAGCCGGAAGGGCAAGGAAATCCGCCTTTGAAAGTTCAGGGCTGACGAATGCTGAGGAGAAGCCCATTTCATAAAGTTCCATCAGCGCAAGCGGATTGGATACATTGCAGAATGGCCCTGCGTGAAAATGTAAATTTTCGTCGTCAGGGAAAAGTCCTTTCTGCCAAGGAGAACCAAGAACAAATTCTGTTGCTCCATGCCCGAGGCAGTAAGCGACAAGCTGTTTTATTTCAGATTCTTCGTTCGGCCATATGACCGGAGGAAGATGCCACCAGATCTTTGACACAAGCGGTTTTGGAGTACGGTCCAGTGCATTGGCGGAAAGCCAGATACCTGTTCCGAACTTGTTTTTTCCGCGCGGAGGGTTCCTTTGAAGACTAAGAACTTTAACACGCTCAGTCGGGTTGAAAGGATGCGGAAGATCCACTTGAACGGAGCTTGAAGTTTTTTCTGGAACTTTAATCTTTGAGAGAGCTGTTTCCAGCTTCTTAAGAGAATTGACCAGACCTTCTTCGCGACGGTCGATCAGGAATACTCTGGTACCTGATTTCAGGCGGGCCTTGCCTTGAATCGGAATAGATACTTTGCCGCGTTTAGGGACAGATCTTCTGATTTTCAAGGTTTGATGTCCGGGCTGATCCTGATAGCCAATGCGGAGGAAGTCACCGCTCAGAAGTTCCTGACGGCATTCGAAGTAAGGTTTTCCGTTTTTCTCCTGCTTGGTAATCCCGATGAGAAAACCGGAACCGGTTTCATTATTCGGATCAAGCGGAACAAATGGACGCTGCGGCAGAAAGTTTGAATGGGATGACGGTCTGCTGAGAGCCAGTTCAAGTAATTCAACTGCTGTCTTACGGACTTTGGCATCATTAGGATGATCGCGCAGCATGCGGTAACCTGTGACAGTATAGTAAACGTAATGCGGACCTTTTTTACGGCCTTCAATTTTCCATGAAGATACTTCTGGAACTGAAAGCATAGGTTTGGTCAGCACGTCGAGACTTAAGTCGAGACAGGAAAATAGACGTTTTGGCTGATCTTTACGGGAAGAGCCGCCGTAAAGTCTGCGACAGGGTTGCACACAACGTCCACGGAGGCTGCTTTTTCCGCCGAAGTAGGAACTCCAGTAGCAACGGCCTGATACGCTGTAGCAAAGGGCGCCGTGAACAAACATCTCAAGGGTGATTGATTCAGGGCAGGCTTCAGCCATCTGTTTGATTTCTTCTAAGTTAAGCTCTCTTGGGACAACCACGCGAGTGACACCCATTTCAGCGGCAACTTTTAGTGCGGCAGGGTGGCTTACATTGGCAAGGGTAGAGAGGTGGATTTCACCTTCGTAACCAATTTGTCTGGCAATGTTAACCATTGCCAGGTCTTGAACAATGATACCGTCCGGTTTAATCGTCTGGGCCACTCGGTCCAGCAATCTGGCCGCGGAGTCGATATCATCCGGTTTAACCAAGGTGTTCATGGGGATATAGGTCTTAACGCCATTTTCCCGTCCAAGCTGCGCAAGTGCAGCTAGTTCGCTGGTAGAGAAGTTATCAGCTTCCATACGAGCGGAAAAATGTTTAAGTCCGGCGTATACTGCATCTGCTCCGGCTGCGATTGCAGCAAGGAAAGATGATTTATCGCCCGCCGGGGCAAGAATTTCTGGTTTATGTTTTGTCATAGTGTATCACGCTTTGCCGCATAACGCGGACAGCAAAAATCTATAGGATTAAATCATGAGTGCAAACAATTGCAGGGCAGTTAAAGTCATTGACGTTACGCCCCTCGGACACTCCTCACCGGGTGAGGAAATCGTCGAACTCAAGCTCGAATATCCGGGCTGGGAATCTGGCTGGCGCGTTGGCCAGTTTGTTATGATCAGGCCCGTATCGTGGCCGCTTGACCTAGTATGGGGACGTCCTTTTTCCATCAGTAACGCAGACGACACCACTCTGACTATTCTTTTTCAAGTTATAGGACGTGGCACAAAACGTCTTGCGCAACTAACCAAAGGCGAGCAGGTTAATGTATGGGGTCCGCTTGGAACCTTTTTCAGCAAACCTAAAGACCGTCCAGTACTAATGCTCGCTGGAGGGATGGGCATAGCGCCCTTTTGCGGTTATGTCGACTCCCATGATCAGCCTGAAAATTTAAAGCTCTTTTTTGCGCATCGCCCTCCGTTGGAAAATTATCCCTATAAGGCCCTGTCTGAAAAGGTAGAAGTTGAAGATATCCGCGAAAATAAACCGGAAGATATTCACTCTATTATTGCACGAGTTGAAGCGCTTGTTAAGGAATATGCTGATAAAAAAGGATTGGTAACCGCCTGCGGACCGACTCCTTTTCTGCGTACTGTCCGCAACGCCGCCATTAAATACGGAGTTGAAGCGGAACTTTCGCTTGAAAATCGTATGGCCTGCGGAGTTGGTGCATGCCTCGGTTGTGTAACGAAAGACAGCAACGGGCATCATACGCAGGTATGTACAACCGGCCCGGTTTTTAAAGCTACTGATATCAGTCTGGAGGGTTAGTTATGGATATGTCAGTTGATTTTGCCGGACTGAAGTTAAAAAATCCCATACTCACAGCGTCAGGCACATTCGGTTTCGGATTGGAATTTAAAAGATTCGGAGATCTCGAAAGCCTTGGCGGTATCGTTGTAAAAGGGCTTTCATTGAAACCCAGAGAAGGCAATCCCATGCCGAGAATAGCTGAAACTCCGTGCGGCATGCTCAATGCCATCGGAATTCAGAATCCCGGTGTTGAAGCTTTCATCAAAAATAAATTACCCAAGCTGCCGTGGAAAACTCTACCTGTGCTTGTGAATCTTTATGCCACTGATGCTACTGAATTCGGCGAGCTGGCAGCTGTGCTTTCAGCAGAAGAGGGCGTTGCCGCGCTTGAAGTGAATGTGTCATGTCCTAACGTAAAAGAGGGTGGTATCGCCTTTGGTCAGGACCCGCGTCAGATCACAAAAGTTGCCGAGGCTGTTAAGAAGAATGCAGGCAATAAGCCTGTAATCATCAAGCTGTCACCAAATGTAACGGATATCGCCACCTGTGCCCGCGCTGCCGAAGATGGCGGAGCGGACGGAATCTCACTCATCAATACTCTGTCAGGAATGGCGGTGGATATTGAAAGACGTGTGCCACGCTTAACTAACGTTATAGGCGGTCTTTCCGGTCCTGCGGTTAAGCCCGTAGCATTGAGATGTGTGTTTCAGGCCGTAAATGCGGTTAAGATCCCCGTAATTGGTCTGGGCGGCATAGCCTCAGCAGAAGACGCCGCAGAGTTCTTGTTGGTGGGCGCTACGGCTGTACAGATAGGTACTGCTAATTTCTTAAGCCCTGATATGGCTTTTAGAATCGCAGAAGAACTTCCGAAAGTGCTCGAAAGAGTGAATGCGAAATCTCTGGATGAGTTCCGTGGAAGCTTAAAATTGCCTAAATAAGCACTTTCTTTCATGTTATTTAAAATAATTGAATAAAAAGTGAGAAATAGCTTGCCAAGCTACTCTGATTTAGCTAAATCCTTTTTCACCCAAGCGGAGAGGTGTCCGAGTATGGCTTAAGGAGCACGCCTGGAAAGCGTGTTTAGTTAACGCTAACGGAGGTTCGAATCCTCTCCTCTCCGCCAGATTGGTTATACAGCCCCTTACAACGAAAGTTGTGAGGGGCTTTTTCGTGATAAAAAAGAAGCCCCGATCATTTGTAATGATCGGGGCTTCCCTGCTTGAAAATGCTATCTATGGTTTTGGTTCAACAGGAGGGGGAATAATAGCTTCGGCCTCTTTTGGTGCAATATTACTTTGCAGAGATTCAGCAAACTCGCCCTCAATTTCTTTCCATGTGACAATATCCACTAGTCCAATGTATTTTTGGAAGGAAGATATGGGCTTTTTATTTTCATCATCTAGGTAAATATGAACGTTGAAAAAAAAGTCTTTTGAAATTGGAGTCCTATCTATTCTATATCTGGAGATATCGCCCGAACTTATTAGAGCATTAAATGCCTCAATGAGTTTTTTTCGGAAAGTTGTAACAACTTCGCCTGTTATTGGGTCACTCTCATCTATCTTCCTCACCATAGCGTCGACAAGTAATGGCTCTTTATTTTGAAACTCAACAATGTCTCTGGAAGATAATTGACGAGTAAGGTCGCCCACTTTTAGCTTAAAAGGAAATTCTTCTTTATCTGAAGGAATTATTTCGTAGTGCACAATGTTTTTGCTAGATTTTTCTTTTTCCAGAAAGGCAGAGAGGTTTCTTTTAAAATCTTCGATTTTTTCTGCTAGTTTTTTAGCCATTGTAGTTATTCTCCTTCGCCCATTCGTGGATATAGTCTTCTAGAAAAGTTTCTTTGATGTATTTAAATTTCATATTGTAATCATCAGCTGTATAAAATGATGTGTCAACCTCTTGGACCGTGTCCGTCATCTATAGGGCACTTCAAGGTTCGAATCCTCTCCTCTCCGCCAGATTGGTTATACAGCCCCTTACAACGGAAGTTGTGAGGGGCTTTTTCATTTTTGGGGGATTTTTCAGCAGAAGCGTCGTGAAGATAAGATTCTTGCGTTTAAAGATAATCTTCCGCTGAATACGTGAATGAAAAAGGGGCCTAATAAGAAAGTAAACCCTTACACTAAATATAAAACCCCGCCGAAGCGGGGTGTATTAATGATCTGCTGGGTGTTGTGAGTCAATGCGGTTAGCAATCCATGTTTTGATTACAGCCTGTCGGTTGACTCCCAATCGTGTTGCTTCACGATCCAAAGCTATTATCATCCATGCGGGAAAATCTACGTTTACCCGTTTAATGTCTTTATTCGGTCTGGTGGCTTTGGATAAGTCCAGTTGTTCAGTTATGTCTTGATCTGATTCAAAAGCTTCATCAAATTCTTTAGCTTTCATAAAGTTCCACCTCCTTCTTTCTGGAACGGCGCACTGATATAATGCGGATAACTCCATTGCGTGGAGTTGTTACGGCTGACCAGTGTTTGCCGTTTATGATTCCAATAAAAAAAATACGGGGTTCGTCTTGAGTACGTGCCGGAATTTCCAGCAAGTTTGGATCATTCCAAAGGGCTTGCGCTTGTTTGAAGTCAATCCCGTGTTTTTCTAAATTGGATACACTTTTGTTGTTGTCGTATTCAAACTGCATACCTATATTGTATATTTTTGTTGTTTGTTGTCAAGATGGGGGAATTAAGATTTGGTCTCATCAGTGTAAGGAGCATGGTTGTTTGCTGGCTCAGATTAGGCAGGGGATTAAGAGTATTTATGGGGAGTGAGCTGTATTGTTATTATGTGTTTACATCTGTTTTTTAGCTGCATACACTGATGTGTAATATATATTACAAGAAGGAGGCCTCATTATGCCTGAAGTTGTTGTGCCTTTTGCTGCTATTAGTATTGATAATGATATTTTGAAGAAGCATGATTATAATTTTTTGAGAGGAATTTTAAAACAATTAGAGCAGTTTGCAGGTAATAAAGATGTTGAAATTATTCAAACTGATATTGTCCACAAAGAATCTGTGAAACATCTTGCGGAAAAAATTAACGGGGCGCGTAGTTCATTAGATAAATCAATTAAAGATGTTGCTAAGTATCTTCAGTTAGACAGTAAGGCGGTTGATTCTGCTTTTGTTTTTCTTTCAGATCCTGACTCTGATGAGCTTGTAGCTGAAAAGCAATTGGCTGAGTTTTACAATCGTATTGGAGCTGAGGTTTTAGAATCTGACAGTGATACAATTGATGTAAAGCAACTTGTTGATATGTATTTTTCTCATGAAATGCCGTTCGAGAAAACAGGTAAAAAGAAAGAAGAATTTCCTGATGCAATATCATTACTTCGGTTAGAATGGTGGGCTGAAGAGCTGGGAGTTCACGTTATTGCTGTTAGCCGCGATGGTGGGTGGTTAAAGTATGGAGAAGGTTCGAAACGGCTAACCGTTGTTGATGATTTGGCTTATGCAATGTCATTAATGCATGAAGAAGGCATTTCAAAAACAATAGAAAAAGCCATTAATGCTGTGCTAAGTAAGAATGATAATTTTTCAAAAGAAATAGATAGTGCGATTGAATCATGTTTAGATGGAGCTGACATTGCGATTGAATTTGAGTCATCGTTATATGTTGATTATTTTGATACAAGTGTAAATATTTCGAGTCATGTTCTACAGCATAAAGGGGAAGATATTGCTGTTAGTGTTGTACGGGTTGAAAATGATTCCGTTATCGTCAGAGTTCGTGCCTTCGTTGAGTGTGAAGTTAAGTGTGGGTTTGATTTTTATGTCTATGATTCATTTGATAAAGAAGATATCAAGCTTACAACTAATTATAAGAGTACTACTGAAAAATTCAAAACAGATGTATTGTTGTCATTTAGCTGTGACTTAGCAGCTGATTTAGATACGTTCGAGTTAGAGGATATTGAGGTTGAGAGTTGCCTACAATCAGCTCATTTTGGTGATGTTGAGGTTGAATTTGAACAAGAACCTGAAGACGAAGAAGAATATGAAATTGCTTCTTTACTATCTGAATTTTAGTTATTTTAAATGTAGCCCGCCCTCCGGCGGGCTTTTTTAGGTTCAAGATTCATCCCAATTTAATCTTATTATATATTTTATATAATAGTCTTAATGTTAAATTTAAGAAGAGAGGATATTTATGGACCCGTTAGCCATGATTTCAACAGCCTTAGCATCTATTAAAGGTGCTGGTGATATTACTAAATCTTTGCTGAACCTCAAAAGTTCCGTTGATAATATTGAATTGAGAGAACATCTTATTAATCTACGTGAAGCTTTGATTGACTCCAAGGATCAGATTCTTGAAATTCGGGATATTCTTCAAGAAAAAGATACTAAGATTAAGGAGCTTGAAGATCGGTTAGAGAGGGACGAGGAGCTTACATATAATTCCAGCTATGGGCTTTATGAATCAAAAGAAGATGGTAGAATTATTCGATACTGTATGAAATGTCATGCTGAGGGTATTTATATACCTGTCAAAGAGGAAGAGCATATGTTTACATGTATGCGTTGTAATCAGCGTTATTCGCGTCCTGAATATCAACATCAAACTAGTGCAAATTGTGATTATGATATGTTTGGTCTTTAGCAGTTCATTTATATAAGTTTAGTAATCAAAATCCAATATCCAATGCCTTAATTCCAGACAGCATTGTTACTATCTCCCTTTTTATGATAACTACGACTCTAGGGATTCAACAGTTGTCGTGACGATTCTTATCTGCTTTCAATCAAGTTAACTATGAATTAGACGAACCGGAGTTTTTGATGAAAATGAAAGGTATGCGTGTCTTGATGTTTGTGGAGAATGTTTTTGAGGATATGGAACTTTTGTATCCTTACTATCGTTTGATTGAGGAAGGTGCAGAGGTTGTGGTAGCCGGACCTGAATCCGGAACCGTTTATACTGGTAAAAACGGTTATCCTTTTCGCTCCACAGCCGCTATTGCGGACCAGCAGGAGGATGATTTTGATTTGCTTGTAATTGCGGGCGGTTTTGCTCCGGATAAACTTAGACGTGATGCTAAAGTTCTAGAGCTTACCCGTAAGATACATGAAGCCGGGAAAATTGTTGCGCATATCTGCCATGGCGGATGGATTCCGATTTCAGCAGGAATTATGAAAGGTTTCACCTGTACCTCAACTCCCGGAATAAAAGATGATCTCATAAATGCCGGAGCCACTTGGGTTGATAAAGAAGTCGTTGTGGACCGGAATCAAATTTCTTCCCGCAAGCCGGATGACCTGCCAGCTTTTTGTCGTGCCATTGTGGACTCGGTAACAAAATAACCTTGCAAGTGTTTGAAAACAAAATCAATTCCAGCCTGTTCTGACAAAAGTGTGAGAGGCTTTTGGTGTTGGATATGTAGTCGTCTATCTAACATTTTGTTTATACTTGTTGAGAACGTTAGTCTCTATATTTACGCGGCGTGGTAAAGTCTGTAAGGATAGTAGGAGTAGCTCTATTTAATGATGATTATGAGGTCCTAAAATATGAAATTTTTAAAGATCTGGCTTGTCACTGCAATTTTAATAATTGCTTCTCCTTTTGCGCACATCAGTGCTGCGGAGACTTTTCGTGTCATGCTTCAGGTCGAATCTTTTCCTCCGTATTCTTTCGAAAAAGGCGATTCAAGATCTGGAATTATTGAAGATTTATTCACAGCTTTTGCTAAAGAGACTGGAGATACCTTCGAATATGTCCGTGTTCCCTTTCGGCGCGCGCTTTATCAATTTGAAACAGGTAAAATCGATTTAGAACCGATGTGTAATCCGATTTGGCGGCAGTCATCATCATTACGCGGTATATACAGCATTCCTTTTGCCGTCTCCGAAGAGATTGTTTTGTTTAATGCAGATAAATACATTCCGATCAATTCTCCCGAAGACCTATTAGGGAAGACCGTAGGAGTTATTTCGGGGTATCATTACCCGGTATACGGTCCGTATTTCGTTGATGGGCGCATAAATTCTTATCCTCTTTACAATGAAAATAAACTTATTCAGTTATTGCTTGCCGGACGTTTAGATCAGGCTCTTATGAATAAGGATTTTGCTCAGTATGAAATAAAATTACAGAATCTTAAGGATCGACTTATCATAAGTGAACCTTGCAATGTTTTGGATATGATGATTCGTTTCCACCCTAGTAAAAAGGACGCTGTTCCTCGATTTAACAAGGCGATTCAAAAACTCTTGAACGACGGTACAATTGAACAAATTTATGATCGTTATCGCTAGAATTTCAAGGTAAGTTAGAAAATAGAGCAGTATAGCTTTACACTTAACATTGACTTTCCCCGCCATCCTCCTATGATGCCGCATCAACATTAAAAATTGCGAGGAAATATAATGATTCTACCATGTATGGCTAAAGATATTGTTACTCTAATTAAAGAAAACGGTGAAAAGTTTGAAGGGATTAAGGCCGTAATTTCTGCCCAGAGAATTATTACATTTCAGATTGATTTAGAGATCGATCCTAAAGACACAATTACATTTGAGTTGCCGAACGGCACTGTTGTTAACTATCTTGTTATTGATTCTGAGCGTATTCCGAAAGAAGACGGCGTTGATGCTCATTACCAGCTTCTGGTTAGAAAGGTTCACGCCTAAGTTTGACTAATAAACCTCTGCGTGATTTGTAATTAGAATTTTATTTTGTCAATAAAAGAAGCCCCGTACCTTTAGTTAGGTGCGGGGCTTCTTTATTCGCGATTGAATATTATTTGCTGAAAATAAAAAAGCCACTGAATTATCAGTGGCTTAGTAGGGTCTTTTTTTCGTGGTCGGGATGAGAGGATTTGAACCTCCGACCCCTTGAACCCCATTCAAGTGCGCTACCAGGCTGCGCTACATCCCGACTCGAGTGAAGAGGAATTATTCTCATTCCTGTTCACTGTCAACTCAAAAAAAGATTTTCTGCTTAGTCTCTTCATAAGGATATAGGATAATGGTTTCAATTTGTTGAAATAAGATTAAATCAGGAATAGTATGCAGATAAGTACAGGAGGTTAGTTGAAGTACATTGCGGCTATTTTATCTGTTTTTATCCACGTTTTAATCGTGTTTCTACTCTGCAAAAATATTTTCATTATACCGGAAATTGTTGTGAGCAGATTTGATATTGAATTGGTTCGTACTTCTGTTCCTGAAAAAAAAAATTCTGAACTGAAATTAAAAAAAACAATTTCTCCGAAAATTGAACGTGTGAAAAAAAATGAGCATAAAATAGTCCGTAAAAAAAGATTATCGCCGAAACAAAAAGCTGGATCGTCTGGTTCAGTCAAACCTATTTCTGTTAAATCTGTTGCAAAGGTTAAGAAAGCGATTTCCGCGGTCTCTGCGCCCCCTGTAATTGAAAGCAAATCTATTCATAATAAGAATGCAATAGTCCTTAAACAAGGCAAAAGTCTAACTATCGGTAATAACACAGTAGTTATTAAACGAGGTTCAGAGGGGCGTACTTTCGACAATCTGGCAGCTTATTCTTTTAATGAGGATGATTTTAGTGGACATTATGAGACTGAAACCGGAAGGGCGGTTGTTGTTATTGATGCAAGGCAGGATCATGGACGGCTTGTTTTGCATGATCAGAAAACTGGTTTGACCAGAAAGCTCAGAAAAGCTGGATTAGGAGATTTTATTTATACTTACGGGCCGTCTTTTAATGAAGACTTTCCTGTCGAAGGATCAGTTGTTTTTCTGCCCGGTGATGAGCATTGGATAAGGCGTTTTATGTGGCTTCCCGGCAATGAATCTGCTGAATATCCGAGAAAAGGGCGTGTTCGCGAAGTTAGAGAGTCAGAAGAAGTAAAAGTGAATAATTTGTTTATACCTGAGTCGAAAGGAGTGTTTCCGGCAATTATTCTTGCTAGATTCGGAGCAGTAATCCCTGATGATCAATTTTCTGAAGTGGCTCGTCATTTGTCAGGCAGGGGCGTGGTGGTTCAGGTCGTTTCACCATTAAAAGAACTGACTGAAGAAGATTTGACACAACTGGCTGATAAAATGCGCCATATGAAAAAAGTAGATCCCGAGCATGTTGGAATCTGGATTAGAGGCTATAAGCCTCAGTCCGTCCCGTTGATGCCGAAGTCATTGCAGATGTTTGATTTTGCGTTGCTGACAATCGATTCACCTGCCGGCAGTTTCTATCCCGAAAGGATAACTTCAATTATTCCGGAAAATATTCCGATGTTTATCGGATTCAGTAATGTGAGCAATAAATGGAAAAAAATGATTTCGATAATGCCCACCGGTTTACAGTCTGTCCCCCATCAGCTTGAGGTGCTGGATAAAGCCTCAACCGTTATCGAGGCGGGGACAGACCTTGAATCTCTTGATTCATTGTCCGGGGATTTTGTAAGCAGTATATCCGCGTGGCTTGTTTCTCATTAATGCACTGCGAATTGATTACGGTGCGGATGCGAGAACTGCTTGTTTTAGTTAGGGAAGAGAGAGTAGAATGAGGGTAGATGCTTAAACTTCGTCTTGGTCAGTGTCTGATTCCAGCGAGTCGGCTTTTTCCTGATCATCCAGAGATTTAACCATGGCAGCAATGTTGTTGCTGATAGAACGAAATTTAAAAAGGTCGTTCTGTTCCATTTTTTTAAACGGGTCTGATTTTTCTCCAATTCCTGTATCTTTATTCATAAAAACCTCCATTACGTTTTGGCGTTAGCTACTTTCGTTTTGAGATTTTCTAGCCTGAATCAACAAGTGGACTATACACTAAATATAAAATTTGTCTAGAGATCATTGCTGAAAAAAAAGGAGTAAGGTTAAGGTTATGTGACTTTTAATTTAAAGATATAAATATAATGATACAAATAATTATGAAAAGTTGTAATGGAATACATAGTGTAATTGTCTTTAGTCTTTTAACTAACAGTGTTTGTTCGTGTTGTTTATAGTTATAATTGTGCGTAGAGTTTCTATTGTTACACTATATTAGTATTAATAATTAAATGTAATGCAACAATTCTTTGGAGTAATAGTGTGTTTACAGTTTATTATACTGCTTGTTCATTATTGAACTTGCTTGAAGTTTTAGAAATATTTGCACTCTGGAAAAAAAATATGGTAAAGGATAATCAGTAATTAATAGGATAATTCTTGATTGTGAACTTTAATTTTTTTAGTTATTGATTTGTATCGTAATCGCACACACGCTCAACACTGGAGGAAGCAATGAGTAATCCTAAAGAGTTCATTTTATATAGCGGCGGAGCTCCCGGCACTGAAAGTGAATTTGGAGTCAACGCTGAAAAATACGGGCTTCAGGAAGTTAGTTTTAGCTTCGAAGGGCACCAGATTGCTCGTCAACGCGGCCTACGGGTTCTCACAGAGAAAGAACTCGAGAGCAAAGATGTCAGTTTGACGTATGTTTCCAAACTGATGAACCGCACTTTTACCCGTGCTCCTATTTTTCGTAAAGTTCTCCAGAGTATCTGCTGGCAGGTTAACAGCGGCCATGAAATTTTTATTGTAGGTACTATTCTTGAAGATGGCACTGTAAAGGGTGGCACCGGATGGGGCGCTGAATTTGCAAAAATATGCAACAAACCTCTTTATGTCTTTTCTCAGGATAAAGGCTGCTGGTACACGTGGCAGAAAGAACGCTGGGCCGAGTGTGATGCCCCTGTGATCTCGCATAGACACTTTACTGCAACAGGAACCCGTTTTCTCGAAGATTCCGGCAGGAAGGCAATCGGGAAGTTGTTTGAGGATAGTTTTAAATAGATTTATTTTAGAAAAGAATTTTAAACGCCCTTGCTTTTTAAGAAGCAAGGGCGTTTTTTTTGATATTTTTTAAAAGTTAATTAAGTTTAAAGAATAGCATTGCCGCATGAAGTTCTTCTGCTTGACTGGAAAGTTCTTCTGAGGTCGCGGCAACCTCTTCTGAAGCTGAAGCATTTTGCTGAATAACCTTGTCCAGTTGTAAAGAAGACTGCTGAATAAGATTAATGCCTGAATTTTGTTCATCGCACGAAAGCGATATTTCTTTTATCAATTTTGCTGTTCGTTCAATTTCAGGAACCAAGGCATCTAAATCTGTATGTGTTTTTTGGGCGAGAGTCAGACTGCTGGACGATAAATCTTCGATTTCGGTTGCTGCAATTCTACTTTTTTCAGCTAATTTTCTAACTTCCGCCGCAACTACCGCAAATCCTTTGCCGTGTTCTCCTGCGCGAGCGGCTTCGATGGCGGCATTCAGCGCGAGCAGATTTGTCTGGCGGGAAATTTCTTCTATAATTTTAATTTTATCAGCAATTTCTGTCATAGCTGCCAGATTTTTTTTAACACCCTGACTTCCTTTTTTTGTGTTTTCAGCCGTTGTTATGGCGATCTGTTCTGTTTTGCGTGTGTTTTCAGCATTGTTTCGTATGCTGACGCTGATTTCTTCAATTGATGAGCTTAATTCTTCAATAGCGGCAGCCTGATCTGTCGCACCTTGTGACAGTCCTTCCGCAGATGCTGCTAACTCTTCACTTCCGGCAGAAACATTTTCAGTAGAGTGTTGTACATCCGTAACTACCTGTTTTAAATTTTCAACCATATTCATCATGGAAGCATATGCCCCTTGGGGCATTTGTGAAAGGGGTTCAATGTTTAGGTGTCCATGAGACATCTGCTCTGCAATATCTGATAATTCTTCCGGCTCCGCACCAATGGTAGCTGTGATTTTATTGGCAAAAATAGTTGCCGCAATTGTGATTATAATTCCAAGCAGTACTGCAACAATTACGATTAATTTGATCATATTGTTAATTGTCTGGTTTAACTTAGTCTGTTTTTCAAGCAGAGCGTTATCAATGTCGTCGATGTAAACTCCCATGCCGATTATCCAATTCCACGGTTTGAATAATTTGACATATGACAGCTTTGGGAAATCGCCATTTTCCCCGGGTTTTCCCCACCAGTATGAGACAGTTCCTTCTCCCTTATTTGTGCAGACATCAACGATCTCTTTGAATAGCAGTTTTCCTTTTGTATCCTTGAACTCGGCCATGTTTTTACCATTTAAATCCGGGCTTGCTGGGTGCATAACCATATTTTGTTTCGTATCATTTACCCAGAAATAGTTTCCGTCTTTCATCCGCATTTCTGCAATTTGTTCAAGAGCTTTTTCTTTCATTTCAAGGGTGATGTTATCCAGCCATGCCCCTGTTCCAATTATCCAGTTAAGTTCCGGAATAAGTTTAACATATGAAACTTTTTGAGTATCTTTGTTTGTGTCAGGTTTTTTCCATATATATGAAACAGTGCCTTCTCCATTTTTACGGCAAACTTCAACCATCTCTCTAAAAAGATATTTGCCGGAACTATCTTTTATGTTTGAAAGATTTTTTCCATTAAGCTGCGGCGAGATAGGATGCATGATTGTTTTCGCCTGCATATCATTTATCCAAATATAATTATTACCTTCATATCGAATAGGTTTGACTAGGTTTTTAAGCTTTTTTTCAAGTTCAGATTTGGAAATCTTGTTGTGATTAGATTTATAGAAGCTTGATAGCTGGGTCGCAATCGAATCTATAGTGTTTTTTAATGATTTTGCTTTACTTATTTTAAGCAACTCAATGTCTTGCGATTTGTTGTAATAGGACTGAACTGTTTTTTCAGCCATGTTGACAAGTTCATTCAGTTCTGAAATTTTTTGTTCATACATTGTTTTTCGATATTTATTCATTTCGCTGTTTGTATATTTGTTCAATTGATAAATGAATATAACGCACAATGATGCTATAGAGATTATTAGTACTGTGATTTGAAAAATTGTAAGTCTTGTTTTTAATTTCATCACTATCACTCTCCATGAGAAAATTAGAGATTCAGTAAAGATATTTTTGTGAATCTTTTAAATACTTAAATTTAATGTCTATGTACACATTTTTATAATCTTTAAGTGTTAAATCATGGATGTAATGTGTAGTACATGTTTGATTGACTAATCGTTTATTCGTGTTGTAAAAGAACTGAGTTTATTCTCAGGGCGGGGTGCAATTCCCCACCGGCGGTGTTCTTTAAGCCTTTAAAGAAAGCCCGCGAGCGCCTTTTTCATTGTGAGAAAGGGTCAGCAGATCTGGTGTGATTCCAGAGCCGACGGTTACAGTCCGGATGGAAGAGGATACGACAGTAGAAAACCCGCTATAACTCAATTTAGTTTATGGCGTGGCTGTCTTTTATCTATAGACAGCTGTCAGTTCTTGCGCCCTGATTCTGGTACCTTATTACGGAGACTTACCATGAATCAGAATCTGTTATCTCAATTCGGCAATCCCATTGAAAGAGTAGAAAGAGGACTTCAGGCCTTGAAAGAGGGTCGAGGTGTGCTTGTCACAGACAATGAGGACCGGGAAAATGAGGGTGATCTTATTTTTTCGGCAGAGCAGTTGACTAATAGTCAAATGGCTATGCTCATTAGGCAATGCAGCGGCATTGTCTGCCTGTGTCTGACTGAAGAAAAAATCAGTCAACTTGGACTTCCAATGATGGTTGCTGAAAATACCTGCCGTAACCAAACGGGATTCACTGTTACTATTGAAGCCGCGGAAGGCGTTACCACCGGAGTTTCGGCTGCGGATCGTGTAACTACTATTAAAACCGCAATAGCTGATGATGCAAAACCTGGTGACCTTCACAGACCCGGGCATGTTTTTCCTTTGCGTGCAAAGGCCGGCGGGGTTCTCGAAAGGCAAGGGCACACCGAGGCAACCGTAGACATGATGAATCTTGCAGGCCTTAAGCCTTATGGAGTTCTTTGCGAAGTCACGAATCCTGATGGAACAATGTCCAGACTGCCGGAAATCGTTGAACTTGGGAAAAAGTATAATATCCCGGTGCTGACCGTGGATGATATTATCCAATACCGTCTTCAGTTGGCGCAAAAAGCTTCATAATAGAAAACATTCCTTTCCGGAATAGACCTTACCCCTTGATTCAATCTCGGCACCTGAATCAACACCGACACTTGATATATAAAAGCCTGCCGGAAATCCGGCAGGCTTTCTTAATTTGAATCTTATTCATATACATTACAGATGCAGCATAGAAATGTTGCAGATTCTGTTTCGCTTATGTTTCTCATGCCGTGAGGCTCCATACTTTCCGCATAAACCCAGTCTCCGGGGCCGCAAATTTTACTTTCGGCTACATCATCGGTTTCAGGATCATAACTGAAACACTCAAAAGATCCTTTCTCAATATATACGGTCTGCAAATAAAAATGATTATGTGCGGGAATTTCTCCGCCAGGTTCAACTGTAAAGTGCCTTAGTCCATATTCAGGCAGTCCGTTTGCATCTTTACCCGACTTGGAAAGCCAGCGGATGGTAACCCCGTTCACTTCGTAAATTTCGCCTTTGTAGGGGATTTGCGCGACTTTAATGCCTTCAACATCTTTTACGTTCATAGCTTTCATTATGGCTCTCCAATATATTTAATTGTTACTGTTTTTATTAATTAGATAAACCAGATTAATTGTTATGGTTGTAAGAATCAAGAATCAAAAATAAGCAAACGTGCTGATCTAATAGTCGTAATAGTTGAATTAGAACTGTAAATTTGTAACTTACGTTTCGCACTTATTCTTCCTTTCAATTTTGTCTAGCTGATTTAGTGATTAATGTAGTATGATATGAATCGCTAAAGACAAGGCGGATATTATATTTTAACATGATTTCAATTGATATTGGAATCACACAATAAGGGAGAATTAGAAGTGGAGTCAAAATTAGCAAATCCGGCACCTTTGGGTCTTATGGGCTTTGGTATGACAACTGTCTTGCTTAATATTCATAATGCGGGGTTTTTCCCCATCAGTTCTATGATTCTTGCTATGGGAATTTGTTACGGTGGGATTGCTCAGGTTATAGCCGGTATTATGGAATTCAAGAAAGGTAATACTTTCGGCACCACGGCTTTTATCTCTTATGGTTTTTTCTGGCTGAGTCTGGTTGTTCTTATTATCTTGCCTAAAATTGGGTGGGCAGAAGCAACTCCGCACGCCTTTATGGCTTGGTATTTGATTATGTGGGGTGTTTTTACCTTGTTTATGTATGTTGGTACACTCAAGAGTAATAAGGTTTTGCAGTTTGTTTTTCTGTCACTTACCGTATTATTTTTCTTGCTTGCCGCACGAGATCTCACAGGCAACGCTGCCATAGGAACTTTTGCAGGTTACGAAGGTATACTCTGCGGTGCTTCCGCTATCTATCTTGCTATGGCTGAAGTTTTGAATGAAGTTCATGGGCGTACAATATTGCCTATCGGTTAATATTTAGTTTTTAACTTTTTTGCGAAAGGTGTCATCCGATGAAAGGTAATTCTTAAATCGGATGAGCCTTTGTTTTAATGAAATCAGCATCTTTTGTGAATTAGCTATAAAAATGATACTTTTTGTTGATATCACTTGACAATTTAAGATCAAGTTAATAGACATTCCCTTCGTCCTTGAGACGAATTCTTTTACAGAGAGGCCAGACGGCGGGTGCGCTGTGAATCCCGTCAGGTCCGAAAGGAAGCAGCGGTAACGGTTTATCCCGGGTGTCTGGTCTCGCTGGAAGAAAGGCGTGTTCGTAATGAACACGCCTTTTTTTATTTTTAAAGGTAGCATTTTATTTCATCCCATCAAAAGAATTGTCCGCCAGATTTTTTTTCTTATCAAAATATTATATATTCCTGTTTAAAAAAAGGTTGCTTTAATTATTCAATGTAAGTGACACTCTCATTTATTATAATTATAAATATCATCACAGAATGAGGGTGGAAATGAGTGCATCCATTACAAGAGAAAGCCGATGGAAGATTGTTGTCGGGGCCGTGCTTGTTCAACTTGCTTTAGGTGGAGTGTACGCTTGGTCGGTTTTTACTCCTGTGCTGCATATGGGCGGCTGGAGCAAAACACACACTCAGCTGGTTTTTACTGCCGCAATCGTGAGCATTGCTGTAGCAATGCTCTTTAGCGGAACTTTAATAAGAAGGTGGGGGCCGCGTCCGCTTATTCTTTTCGGCGGCTCAACCTTAAGTGCCGGCTATCTCATTGCCGGGCTCAGCGGCACCACTTCATTTCTACCAGTTTTTCTGCTTATTGGAATTCTTGCCGGATTTGGTATCGGTTTAGGGTATATGGTGCCTCTTGTCGTAGCTATGCACTGGTTTCCTGATCGCAAAGGGCTGATTACCGGTGTTGTTGTTGCTGGGTTCGGTTTCGGCGTTATGGGTTGGGTTAAGCTTGCGGATTCATGGGGACACCTGCTTGAGAATATAGGCCTATCCAATACTTTTGTGGTTTATGGTGTTATCATTTTGTTGCTGGTAGCTATTGGCGGCAGATATATGGTTTTCCCTGAGATTGAAGCTGGCATTAAATATCTTAATGATACAAATAGCCTCACGCGTAGGGAGATGCTTAGAACTCCTGAATTTTATATTATTTTTGTTGCTTACGCGTCCTTAGCTGCTTCCGGGTTAATGGCCGTAGGGCTTATGAAGCTTTATCCCATGGAATTATTAATGAATTCCGGGGTGGAGCGTGCTTCTGCCAGTGTTATTACCGGAACCGCGATGGGTGTTTTTTTCAGCCTTGCAAACGGACTGGGTAGAGTTTCGTGGGGGGCGGTAAGTGACAAGCTGGGCAGAAAAAGATCTGTTATGTTGATGGCTGCGACACAAGGATGCTGGTTTTTGTTGTTTCCGTCGCTTGCGGGAAGTGAATTTACTTTGTATCTCGGTGCAACCCTGATAGGTTTTAATTTCGGTGGAAATTTTTCTCTCTTTCCGACGTTAACCGCAGACCTTTTTGGTGCGGATTCGGTTGGTGACAATTATCCGGTTGTAAATCTGGCTTTCGGGTTGGGCGGGATCATAGGGCCCACTCTGGGTGGGGTTATGGGCGATCTGGGTGACTTTACTATGGCTTTTACTATTTGTGGGTTTATGTGTTTCGCAGGTTCGTTTATCACTTTATTTTTGAAAAGTTCTGTACAACGATTTGCAGGAGAGCAGGACTATCAAGTTGAACCTGTTAGCAATTCAAGTCGCAGTTAAAATTTATATTAGGTATACTTAATGAAAGTCGGAAAAAAATTAGCATTTGTATTCAAGATACTTTTAGTTTGTGCCGTTTCGGCAGGGTTGGCGTGGTCTTTTAATTCGTTGCGACCTGTTCCACCAATAACTATGCAGCAATCAGAAATTGTTGAAATTGATGGAGTAGAAACTCTTAAAATTTTTGATTCCAATGAAGCTGTTTTTGTCGATGCCCGTAGCGATACTGATTTCGCAATGGGGCATATTCCGGGAGCGGTTAATGTGCCTTCGTGGGCTATTGGAATTGAGCTGGATGGTTTGATAACAAGTATTCCCAAGGATAAAATGATAGTTGTATATTGCGATGGTCTTTCATGCGGGAAAAGCAATATAGTTGCTCGCAAGTTGAGGGATAAAGGATTTAGTGATCTGGCTGTTTACCCTGATGGACTTGACGGCTGGCTCAGTCTCGGTAGAGATTTGGAGGGCAATTAGATGTCTATTAAATCCTTACCACGTATAGCTTTAGGACTGGTTTTTATAGTCGCATGTGTGGGAAAAATTGCCGATCCGGTAGCTTTTGGAGAGATCGTTAAGAATTATCAGATATTGCCGGACATATTGGTCATGCCTGTAGCTTATTTTTTGCCGTGGCTGGAATTTGTGTGCGGGGCGTTGCTTGTCTGCGGAGTGATGACTGAGACTGCAACGGCACTCATTACAGCAATGCTTGTATTGTTTATAGCGGTTCTTTCTGCTAATCTTTACAGGGGTATTGATGTAGCTTGCGGCTGTTTTTCTACTGACGTAAGTTTTAAATCTGACATGGTGATGACCATTGTCAGGGACGTGGTGCTGCTCGTCTTTGCTTTTCTGTCATTCAGGTTTAGAAAGGATTAAGTTTAAAATATTAATCATGAAAGTGTTTTTTCTTGACAGTGAACGTTGCTGATGTATACCTGTCGTTCGTTAAGGGCAATTAGCTCAGTTGGATAGAGTGTCAGCCTCCGGAGCTGAAGGTCGCAGGTTCGAATCTTGCATTGCCCACCAATTATTTCAGGGGTTTAGAGCTGTATAGTGAGTCGGTTGTAAGCTTTACTCACTGCTTTACTCACCTTATTTTCAAGCCTTCGCTTTTGCGGAGGCTTTTTTTTTTGCCTTTTAGCGGAATAACTTTGCCTGTTCCGAACACTTCATCCAGTGCCACTTTTACGCCTCTGATTGAATGAATATACCTTGCTGTGGTTTCCGGTGACTTATGGCGTAAGATTGCCTGAATATCCGCCATAGGGATCATTTTATTATCCAGAATAGAAGCGGTAAGGTGGCGGATAGCGTGAAAACCGAAAGGTTTTACCTCTGCTCGTTTACACATGCGCTCCATCATCTTGTTCACACTGGAATAGTTCCGGCCTGTTGCTGGATTCACGAATACATATTCCGTGAACGGGAAGTTAAGCTTTTGCCGGGCAAGATGTTTAATAAGTTCATCGTGCAGTATTTGAGTCATAGGAATCCAATCGTATTCAACACCGCCGTCACGCTTGGCAGTCCATAAACGTATTTTACGGGCTGAGAAGTCGAGATCTTCTTTTTTCAGATTCAGAATTTCGGATTTTCTACCCGCAGTATGCAGGAAGGTAAGCAGGAGCGTTTTTCGGTGCGGCTCCAAATGGTAAACGCCTGTTCTATGGCTTGAACCGTCCGGAACCTGATCGGCTATTTCGTAGAGCTTCCAGAAGTCGTCCTCTGTAGGGATATAGCGTGGATTTTTTATTTCCTTATACTTTTCTACTTTCCAAGGGCATTCACCCTTAGTCAGTCCAGCCTTGCTACCCCATGCCCACATTCTAAGAATATGGCGGCGGTATCTGTTTGCCCTGTGCCCCGTTTTTATAGAGGCTATTTTATCAAGGAATTTACGAACTGTTTCGTGATCCAGATTAACCGCAGGTTCAAACGGCTTTACTCCGGAAGCGTTAAGAAGCTCTTTAAGCACCATTTTTTTATCCAGAAACCAGCGGGGGCTGATCCCTTTGGCTACTTGCGCTTCAAGGTGTCTAGTGGTGAGACTGTGCAAGGAGATTGAAAGGGTCGGGGTCGCGGATAATTCGCTCAACCTCTGCCTCATCATACATTCCCAATCCAAGGCTTCTTTCTTGGTCGAAGCTTTCTTTTCTTTCTGCTTTCCATTCGGCAAGGTTATCCTTGCGAACCATTCCTTCTTCTGTGTGGTCTTGTTTTTTCGCTGTATTGGCATCGTCTGTTCCTCTGGTGAGGCAATTGACCATGTTTATTTCAAAGAACACCCATTCTTTTCCCATGCGAACACCGCCGATAGCGGTTGCATTTCTATAAACCCAGTTTTTGGATTTCGCAAATGCTGTTGCTACGTCTTCGGCAGAATAGCGGCGGCCTAAGTGGGATTGCAGGGTGCTTGTAAGATTCATGGTGGGTTATCCTTATCTCAACGGGCACATTTGTGCGTCTCTTGAATCTCCGCCAAGCGCGGCAGAGTAACTTTCATCGATACGGCAGTTTTCTATAAGCTGTTCTGTGTTTGACCACGGTATGTAAGTGTTTGGAGTGGTCTTCTTTTCTGTGTGACTACTTTTTTCAGGGGCAGGAGCATTTATTGCTTTTCCGGTTTCCTTCGCCAGCTTTTTACTTTCAAGAAACGTTGCGCGCATTAGGGCTTTATGCTTTTTAGATTCCGCGCGCATTTTGCGGAACCAAGTGCCGTCAAAAAATTCGGTTGAATCAAAATATTTCTCTACCAGTAGATCAACACGGAAAACGAAGCTTTCACCGTCTCGGCGGAGAGTATATTGTGGAAGGCGAGTTAAGCCCGGCTTAGTGGGCATCATTTGCCAGCCTATGCCGTAACCGGGATAATTTTTAGTGCTGAACACACGGCCTTTTTCATCGACCTCATAATCAAAGCCTTTTATCTTATGTCTTTCTGTGATTTGTTTTTTCATAAAGCCTCCTGAAATATGCACCGCAAACCTGCTTCGGTTTCTATTGCGGTTACATGTTTTGGTCTGAATATGCAGAGTCGTGTTTTATTCATGCGTCCGTTTACAATTTTGAATCCTACCCAAAAGCCGCGCGGGTCGAGCCGATCAACATATGCTAAGTATGGACGTTTCCGGATGCTTGTTTTTACCTGCACTCGCAGTCCAGCTTTCAACATGATCTAATCGTTGTAACGACAGCCACGGTGACAGTCGTTTTCGTCTGTCGAAATATGGTTCTGCGGGGCTGCATCGTTTTTAAGGTCCGTAAGTTCCACTATTAAGCCACCAATTTTACACATGCCTTTGTTCGTCATGTGTGGGCGCAATTCTTGTAATTGCTTCTGTATTTTCGCCAATTCGTAATTCACATAAGGATTGCTCATACTCGGCCTCGTAAAGCTTGTTGCAGTCTTCATGGTCTTTGGTGAACTTCTTCACGGCCTCCGCACTGGTTAGCCATTCGTGCGCGCCGCAATAAGTGCATGTCGCTTCAAAGGTGACTTTGCGGTGAAAGATTACGTGTAGAGACATAAGGTTATCTCCTTTTTCTTGTTCGAAGCCTGTGAGGGGGCCGGAAAGGGGAGTTCCGGCACACCCACAGTTAGTGAGGAGGTGTCTATATCTATGTAGCCCTTCACAGACTTCGAAAATTTTAAATTAGTAAGAGCCGCAAGGGTTTCCCTTTTTGTTTACTCTCACCCTAAGAAAGTTCTGATTGCCGAAGTACTGAACGCCTGTATTTTTGTCCGTATAAAGCTCTATTGAAGAACTCGACGGACTTAATGGTGCGTTTGTGTATTCATTTGTTTTGGCAAGTTTGTAACCACAAAAAGCGAAAACAAAGACCATTATGCAGGCCCACAGACAAATCATTAGATTAAAAGGTCTTATTTTCATGGATATACCTCTCACGTTATTAACACGTTGATTCAAGGCGTACTTGCTCCGGATGTTTCGCGCGGTGCGTTTGGTCTTGTGGTCGTTGTGTTGAAAATAAGTTACCGCGTGTAAACTTTATCGTCAAGACTAAAAGTTACTGAGCGTTAACATTTTTTATTCTATGTATGATTAAGTTTATTATGTTGAGCTGAAAATATTAAATTTAAGAGAGGTGGTGGATATGGATTTTGCTGATAAAGTGAATGCCTTAGCAATTAGAGTTAACGAGCTGAGAGAACACTTAGCTACTGAAGAAGCCACTAAAAATGCTTTAGTTCAGCCTTTTTTGCAGATGTTAGGCTATGACACATTTGATCCAAGAGTGGTTGTTCCTGAATTTACTTCTGATACTGGAACCAAAAAGAATGAAAAGGTTGATTATGCTGTTATGAAAGACGGCAATCCTATCATGCTTATGGAATGCAAGGCTTGTGGATGTACTCTTGATCAGGGCAAAGCTAATCAATTACATCGATATTTCCAGAATACACCGACTGCTCGTGTGGCTATTTTGACAGATGGAATAACATATAAGTTTTTTTCTGATTTGGATAAGCCGAATCTGATGGACGCAAAACCCTTTATGGTTTTTGATTTTGAGAAAGTAGAACAGGCTTTAATACCAGAGTTAAGAAAAATTTCTAATGGGCAGTTTGATGAAAATTCAACTATGTATGCCGCACAAAATCTAAAGTATACACGAGAAATCAAGCGTCTTTTAGCTAATCAGTTTGAAGATCCTAGTGATGAATTTATAAGGCTTTTTGCAGGGCAGGTCTATTCCGGACCGTTACGCGCAACCGTGATTGAAGAGTTTCGTGATAGAGTGGTGCAGGCTGCTCAAGATTGTATCAATGAAATTATTAATGATCGACTTAAAAGTGCAATGACAGGTGAAGCTGTTCCTTCTAGTAATCATATTGCAGATAATAAGGCTCAGTCTGAAAACTATGATGAAGATGAAGCTCCAAAGGTTGTTACTACTGAAGAGGAAATAGAAGGTTATCACATTATTAAGTCTATTTTGCGGGAAGTTGTTGAACCTTCCAGAGTCATTATGAGGGATACTAAAAGCTATTGTGGAGTTCTGCTTGACGATAATAACCGTAAGCCTCTTTGCCGTATGCACTTCAATACAGGGCAGAAATATTTAGGTTTGCTAGATACAGATAAGAATGAGACTCGGCATCCTATTGAATCAGTAGATGATATTTATTCTTTTGCTGATGGTTTAAAAGAATCTCTTGCAAGGTATAATGATTAATTCACGATTTGGTTTAATAAAAAGTAAATCCCCTGAGACATTGGTTTCAGGGGATTATTTGATTAGGAAAAGTTTTGTTTGGGAGAATTCTTTTTTTAATGATTTTCCAGATGAATAGATAATTTTTAAGCTGATTTCTTGGTTTGCTGGGAATCACTATTTATTTCAATGTTTGCTTGCTCTGCCGCTTTATTCAGAAGAATAGCTGGGTTTAGATCAATACTCTTACATATAATAAAAAGTTCTTCAGGTGTGGGAGAATCTTGTCCTGAAGTTATTGTATCCAGTCTTTCAGTTGTAATGCCTGTCATAGTTGTAATTTTTTTATTTGATGATCCTGCCAGTCGTATATTTTCAGTGAGTTCATGAGCTACCTGTTTATTAAACAGGGTTAGCGTGCTTGGTTCTTCTCCAAACATTTCAAGAGGAGATACTCCTAACTTCTTCGCGTAACGCACCATATCTCCAAAAGAATTTTTTTCTCCGCCTAAATTTTCCGACAACCACCGCGAAACAGCCGCCTTGGAAACTCCAAGTCTTTTGCCAATGGTTTCTAAGGTTTCGCCTTCAGTGCGAAGCTTTTTAATGCGTTCCATAACAGCTTGCCAGCCGTGTGCTGCTTCTTTGTCGAATGGTTTTGTACTCATGCTCATATGATTAGCCTGAATTTTGTTTACGTGAGTTAACATATTTTCTTGATTTGTTTGTTAACACGCGGTAACCTTTCTCGTTATGAATGACCTTGAAAAATATCGGACCGATAATGGGCTGACCTTTGAAGCTCTCGCTACGAAAGTAGGGATGAGCAAACCGGGGGTTTTTCGTCATTGTAAAGAGCAACAAATGATTTCTGGAGAAGCGGCTCTTCGGTATCATATTAATCTTGGTCTTCCGCTCAAAGTGCTTCGCCCTGATCTTTTTTGCTCCAACAATGAACCTCCACCACCGGAGGCACCATAAAACATATCATCATTCCGCTTTAAACCAGACCTGACTAAGCGCGGTTTGTTTCGAATATTTATATCAATCTTAAAAAGCTAAATAACACCAGAGTGAAGGGGCTATCTACTACAGATCGGTTTTAACTTTGGAAGTCAAAAGGGGAGGGGGAAGTCATGAACAAGAATGAGTTAGCAAGTCAGTTTGAAAAAGCTGTGAAATTAAAAGGAAGCGAAAAAGGCTCTAGCGATGTTTTGAAAGAATTCGCTAGAGCCTTGGGATGGGATGTGAACAAATTGTATGTGCTGTCCAAAACGTTAGTTACAGAAGAACGTATTAGACACCTTCAAGAATAATCACGAGGTCTTCTGTGTTTAATCGGCGTGTCTGATCAGGTAGCCAATTATATTTGTCTGCGCAGTATCTGCAAATGGCATCCATTCCCCTTAAATTGGGGTAGCCATAGTTTTCCCCGATTAAATCGCCCTGCCTGATCAACTGATACATGAGTTTTTTGTCGGCTTTTAAAAGTTTTAAGCGAGAATCATCTTCTTTAGCACTCATAAAGTTCTCCTTATAAAGTTTATTTGATTGCTTTTGATATCATCGATGGACCTAGATAAAAAGAGTAATGATTTACTTAATTATTAGCCTAATTATTGACCGTAACTTTAGAGGGTTATTCATGAATAAATCACGCAAAAGCGTAGCAGTAGAAATTCAAAATATGGTGTTACGGCATCATAATATGTCGGTTGAGGTCATAACAGAACAGACTTTCGGTTCTACCAAAAGTCACTGGACCTTATACAAGGAACTGAACCCCGAAGATTCCACCGCGAAGATGGGCGTGCTGGACCTTGTGCCACTTATGAAGACATGCGGATCAGTGGCCCCGCTTGAGGCCATAGCCCACCAGATGAATATGGTGGTTGTCCCGCTACCTGAAGCGGGTATTTTTTCGGCCTGTCTGGAAGACGACATGAACCGGACTACTAAAGAATTCAGCGATTCCGTAACTAAATTTGTTGCCATCATGGAAGACGGCAAGATTGATCGGGCAGAGTTTGAGCAGTTTGATAAAGAGATAATGGAACTGATTTCAACAGCTCTTTACTGGCGTGACGGTATTAAAGCTATGGTGAAGGGCTAAATATGGGGTGGGCTGGAACACATCTATCTGAAGAAGAGCGCAAGACCATAGCGCGTTCACTGTTTGAGGATGCAAAAGAAGAGGGTAAATGGCTGAACGGTAAATGTCCGTTTCATGCTGATGATAATCCTTCCTTTGGCTACAACTTTGAAGACGACTATTTTAAATGCCTTGCCGGATGCACCGACTGTGGCGATTTGATCAAGCTTTACAGCTTGGTTAACGGTTTGCCCAATGATGAAGGTTTTACTGAATTTAAAAAGAAGTTCGGACAGGGCGTAAACGATGGGCCGCAATCTAAAACCACTGTTCAGCAGAAGCGTAAGCCTAGTAAACGCGGTGCTAATGTCGTGATACCGGAATCAGCATGGGGCCGTATGGCTTTGTTACCTGATGATTGGTTTTTCATTCTGAAAAAAGAGCGCGGTTGGAATCCAGACGTTATCAAACGGCTAGACCTACGTATGCAGATGGTTTTCCGAAATAGTGAAGGTGCAATACTTCCTGTTAACGGTGCGCCTATGCGTGTGGCTATCCCCATTCGTGGCAATGATGGACAGCTTTATAATGTGCGCCTTTATCGTAAGCCCGGCACGAATTTGAAGAGTAAGATCATATCGTGGGGCAGGGGCTACGGTAATGCCCGTTTGTTTCCTGCACCTTGTACGCTCAGTAAGTCCGGACCTGTTCTGCTATGCGAAGGAGAACCGGATACCATATGCGCTATTTCTAACGGCTTCAGTTCCATTACTCAAACTTCCAAGACGGCTAAGTGGTCTAAAGAACATATGGAGCCGTTCACGGGCCGTGATGTGATTATAGCTTATGATGCTGACCAGCCGGGACAGGTTCATGCTGAAAACGCGGCGCGGTCTTTGGTTCAGGTGGCGCGTTCGGTGCGTATTATCGAATGGCCGGAATTCATGGGCCGTAATGCGGACGGTAGCTTGCCTGAAAAAGACGGGCTCGACCTTACCGACTTCTTTGTGCGTTTCAAGCAAGGGGCGAAGGATTTGCAAGCCCTGTTCGCCACGGCCCGCAAGGTTGAGATTCCGCAGGGCTGTGAAACAGGCGGGGAGTGGGCCTTTTTCCTTGATAATAGGTTCAAGCCTCGTTTGTTGGCGGATCAGCTTCTACGGGATCAGCCTTTGCTTGCTGATGATATGACGGGTTTGTTGTATCGCTGGAACTCAAAATACTGGGAACAGATTTCACGCGGCAACCTTCAGCAGTCGGCTACTCATTATCTCGGCATAGAGGCTTCAACCGCCCGTGTGAATGATGCAACGTCGCTGGCTATCAATTTAGCTAATCTTCCGCATGGGCGCGCGGTCAACGATCAAGGTGATTGGGTGTGTCTGCAAAACGGTATGCTTAATCTTAGAACTCTTGAGCTAAAGCCGCATGACCACGATTACTATTCCACTATATGTCTCGGTGTATCTTTCAATCCGGATTCAGAAGCTAAGTGTGATCGCTGGCTTAAATATCTGGCTGATACGGTTCAAACACCTGAACCTATTGCCCAGCTTCAAGAGTTCATGGGCTATAGCCTTACCCGTGATACGCACTTTGAAAAGTGTTTGTTGTTGCTGGGTGACGGTTCGGACGGTAAATCAACATTTCTAAATATCACGCGCGCGTTGGTTTCACCTGAAAATTGTTCGGCAGTTGCCTTTCAGGATTTGGAAGACCAGTTCCGGCGCGCCAGTCTCTATAACAAGCTGCTTAACATTTCTACGGAAATAGGTTCGGCGGCTATGGAAACACCCATATTTAAGGCTGTCGTATCCGGTGACCCTATTCAGGGCGCATTTAAGCATAAAGATTCATTTGAATTTATGCCGTTCTGTAAGCTGGCTTTTGCCGCTAACAAGTTGCCACGTGTGCTTGATAATACAGACGGTTTTTTTAGGCGCATGTTGCCCATCAAATTCAAGCGGCAATATCTGGAAGGTGATCCAGACCGCAATCCGAACTTGTTTAAAGAATTGGTTGCAAACGAATTGTCCGAAATCTTTCATTGGGCATTGGTCGGACTGCATAGGCTGTATGAGCAGGGGCGGTTTTCATCCTCAGATGAAACCATTGATCTGCTGATGGATTACAGGCGGCTTAATAATCCAGTTCAGGCTTTCGTTGAAGATAAATGTGAGCTTGCGGACGGGGCTAAAGAGGCCAAGGACTCACTTTATAAGGCTTATCGTGAATACTGTTCTTTAAACGGCTATCAGGCCATGCACAAAGAGAATTTCTTTAGAGAGTTATACTCAGCGGTCAAGACTCTGCGTGAAACTCGTCCTCGTGTAGATGGGCGGCGTTGTCGTATGATTTCAGGCATTAAAACTAAGTTCGAGCTTACAGCCTAATGAACTTCTTTACTGGCATATATGTAAGTGGGGCGGCCTGTGCTGTTTCCCCCGCACCCCCTTCAGTAATAACCCAGCGGCGTAGCCACGCCTTACCTACTGGACAAATTAATACATGTTCGGAATTTCTGCTTCCCCCGGCGAAGCGGTTCCAATGTGTCGGTACCACACGGTCCACGTGTCAAAGCTTGGCAAGCCCCGTGAATACTGGATCGGTCCACGGTGGTACCAACGGTCCACGGTGCAGGGTGAAAGTCCCTTATATGCGTGCGTGGGCGCGTACGCATACGCGATACTCTCAGCATTTGGTTTTTAGCCTTGGTACATGGACTTCTGGAACAGAAAAGAAAAAGAGTAATGTTCTCAGTGGTTTTAATCATCAGTTGACTCGGGTTTAACCTTGGAACCGGAACCAATATGAACGCATTAACAAAGCTTCAAAGCAAATACAAAAAGGCAGAACCTGAAAGTCTTTTCAACAAGTACTGCCGTATGTGTAGGCAGGACAGTATTGAATCTATGCCGGAAAATGAATTCAATCAGCATTGGCAGACTTTCGAAACGGGGCATGAAGCAATGAAGACGCTAGGCCGGATGATTCGTGAACAAGGCCAGCGGTTCATGGTCAAGCGGAACAAGGCTGATGATTTGGTTGTGGTCATTGATGAAGCATGGGGCAGGGCCAATGGTGAAACCGTGTGGCAAATGTGGGAGCTATACGAAAAGGCCGCGCCGTTGATATGTTTATGCTACCTGAATCGCTTACCTTTTCACGGTGAAGAACCACCGAAGAAAATTACAAGCACCATGTTAACTTTAGGTACTCCCCAGCGGTTCGCGAAACACGGGTAACGTGAGGCTCGAGTCTTTTGCACACGGAATGTTTTAAAAAATATGCACACTGCACAAACTGTATCAAACGTGTCACTTTCACAATTCAGGTGCTACTTAAATGGTTGAAAAATTTCACAAATCGATAAATCAGGCGTGGGTTCAGTTCGGGCAGGAGAACTGGCAGATTTCGCGGCGGACCTTCTTTAATTACGTCGGGAAGAACAAACAGGTGAAGCCCATCGGCGGCAAATATTACGAAGACGATATTTCAGAACTTGCTCAGCAACTTGGCTGGGTTCCCATCGGTAAAAAGGTGGAAGCGGACCAGCCGGATGAGGAAGGATTAACTGGAGATTCGGCAAAGCGTTTTCAGGAAGCTAAAGCCAAGGACAAGGAATACGAAGCGGAGCTTAGACGGCTGAAACTTGAGCAGACACAAGGCAAGCTCATTGACCGTGAAAGCGTGGAAATGCTCATGGCTGGTAAAACTTCGGTACTGGATACGGGCCTTCGCCAACTGTTTTTGATGAAAGGGCGTGAATTAATCCATGCTGTTGAAGGTAATCCGGAACATGAGGAAGCATTTATCCAGCTTATGAATGATGAGCTTGACGAATTACTGAGCGAGTTTGCGCGTACTGATCAAATCACAATGGAGTTTGTAAGTGGAAGCCAGTTCGATAGTTAAAAATATGGTCGGAAAGCCGGTACTCGTTCCGGTAGGTCGTTTTTCATTGTCTCCGGAAATGATTGGGAAGCGGTTCACCTTTTCATTCAGCCGTGGTGAAAAGCAGATTTTGCGGAAGCGTAAAAAGATCAAGGTCAGCAAGTGGGCGGAGCAGTCGCGCATTCTGGTTCCTGAATCCAGTTCCTTACCGGGCATGTGGCGCAATGATGTAACGCCTTACCTTACCGATATAATGGATAGCCTTTTTCATAGCGGAGTTCAGACCGTTGTTGTTTGTGCCGCTCCGCAGGTTGGTAAAACCGAAGTGCTGCTTAACGCGCTGGGCTATGCCGTGGATCGCGAACCGAGTCCGGCAATGATCATCTATCCCGATATGACAGCGGCGAAGGATTCGAGCAGGGATAGAGTTCTGCCCATGCTTAAAACTTCACCTAAACTATCCAAGTATCTGACTGGCTCAACGGATGATGAAGCATCACTCCGCATAAACTTGCGGCACATGCCGATCTATATGGGCTGGGCGCACTCTGCATCCCGTCTGGCATCGAAGCCTATCCGGTATGTTTTCTTTGATGAGATTGATAAATATCCAACCACCGCAAACAAGAAAGAAGCTGATCCGCTCAGTTTGGCGGAAAAGCGCGGGCGTACTTATCGCAATCGCAAATTTTTGAAAATTTCCACACCGACAAATGAAAGCGGCCCTATCTGGACGGCTCTGAATATCGAAGCGCAAGTTGTATTCGGCTATAAGGTGCGTTGCCCGATCTGCGGGCATGAGCATGAAATGGATTTTGATCAAATCAAATGGCCGGAAAGAGAAACGGCTGATCCTTCCCAGCATGCCGAACGGGTCGAGGCTGAAAAGCTGGCGTGGTACGAATGCCCGAACATGGGTTGCAAGTGGGATGATGGAACACGGGATAAGGCCGTAAGTTTTGGCGCATGGTTCGATCGTGTGTCCGGCACTCCGCTTGAAGCTTACCTTAAATCGAAGCGGCCCAAGAAGATCGGTTTTCATATTCCTAGCTGGCTATCAAGATTCGTTTCCTTGTCCGAAGTAGCCGCCGCATTTTTGCGGGGTCAGAAGTCCGGCCTTAATCCTGAATGGCGCGAAAAGCTGAAAGACTTCATGAACTCTCACAAGGCGGAACCGTGGGTTAACTATCAGCAGGAGCGCAGTGAAGATAAGATTCTTGCGCTTAAAGATGATCGTCCGCGCTTGCTTGTTCCCGGTGGTGATGTGGTGGCTTGTCTCACTGCCGCCATTGATACGCAGTCCGGCAGGGGCGGTTATTTTCCCTATGAAATCCGCGCGTGGGGTTACGGCATGGTGCATGAATCATGGCTGGTTGCTGATGGCGAAGTTGATAGCTTTGAAGCTTTGGCGGAAGTTTTGTGGGATCGGGAATACAAGGACGCAGAAGGCAACCCTTACCTTGTGCGGCTGGCTCTAATAGATGCAATGGGGCATCGGACAGATGAAGTTTACGATTTTTGCCGACTGAATCGGGGTCGAATTCTGCCGCTGAAAGGTGAGCAGACAATGGCCCGCCCGTTTTCATACAGTCAGATTGATATTTTCCCCGGTTCAAACAAGCCGATTCCCGGCGGCCTTAAGCTTTTGCGGGTGAATGTGACGCATTACAAGAACGCTTTATCCAACCGCCTTGCCATTAATCCCGCTGATCCGGGAGCGTATCACCTGCACAGTGAAGTTTCGGATGCGTGGGCGCGGGAAATGACCGCTGAATACGTGAATGAAAAAGGGTTTTGGGAATGTCCGAAAGGAAGGCCCAACCATGCATGGGATATCGCCGGATACAATCTTGCGGCTGCGGACCTGCTGGGCGTTAAGTCTTACAAGCAAGCGGGTATGAAGACCAAGAAGAAAGCTCCGAAAAAGAAAGTAAACCCTTACACTAACGGCGGTAGATAGTATGTCAGCCAAGTTAATAGCGGCGGCAATGGCTAAAGCGAAAGAGGGCGTGATATTCAGCCCTAAAGATGGCGCTGTGTGTCCGTGGTGCGGAGCTGTGAGGATTCCGGTTACTTCA
Source organism: Maridesulfovibrio ferrireducens (assembly GCF_016342405.1). Classification (NCBI taxonomy): domain Bacteria; kingdom Pseudomonadati; phylum Thermodesulfobacteriota; class Desulfovibrionia; order Desulfovibrionales; family Desulfovibrionaceae; genus Maridesulfovibrio; species Maridesulfovibrio ferrireducens. The sequence goes on from NZ_JAEINN010000002.1 coordinate 179,058, forward strand.
TCGCCTAAGTGGGATGGGGGGATTAAAGTTCGGTATCATAAGTGTAAGGAGCATGGTTGTTTGCTGGCTCAGATGGGGCAGGGGGTTAAGAGTATTCAGGGGGAATAGGTAACCCCGCCGGAGCGGGGTATATTAATGTTCTGCGGGGTGTTGTGAGTCTATGCGGTTTGCAATCCATGTTTTGATTACAGCCTGTCGGTTGACTCCCAGCCGTTTTGCTTCACGATCCAAAGCTATTATCATCCATGCGGGGAAATCTACGTTTACCCGTTTAATGTCTTTATTCGGTCTGGTGGCTTTGGATAAGTCTAGTTGTTCAGTTATGTCCTGATCTGATTCAAAAGCTTCATCAAATTCTTTAGCTTTCATAAAGTTCCACCTCCTTTTTTCTGGAACGGCGCACTGATATAATGCGGGTAACTCCATTGCGTGGAGTTGTTACGGCTGACCAGTGTTTGCCGTTCATGATTCCAATAAAAAAAATACGGGGTTCGTCTTGAGTCCGTGCCGGAATTTTCAGCAAGTTTGGATCATTCCAAAGGGCTTGCGCCTGTTTGAAGTCAATCCCGTGTTTTTCTAAATTGGATGCACTTTTGTTTTCATCGTATTCAAACTGCATACCTGTATTGTATATTTTTGTTGTTTGTTGTCAAGATGGGGTAGCGGGATTACGGTTCGGTATCATAAGTGTAAGGAGCATGGTTGTTTGCTTGCGGAGATGGGGCAGGGGGGTAAGAGTATTCAGAGGGAATAGACAACCCCGCCGGAGCGGGGTTGTCCTAGGGCTCTTATACATCTAAGCAAATAGACCAAAATTCTCTGGAATCTAAAGAGAATTTTTCTTCATGCTCTTCTTCAAAAATTCCAGCAAATTCTTCATAGTTCTCTTCCATAAAAATAGCTAATTCGTGGATTGCAGTCTCTGTTTTTTGTGCTTTAGGACTCTCTTCATCAATGTGATATCCATCATTAGCTTCATATACAAGTGTCTTATCCAAAGCATCTTGTATCTGATATGCTTCATAATCTGCTGTTTTGTATGGAAGGTCTAAGCCTTTAGTATTGTAGTAAAAAACGTCACAAACGAATATACTAAATGAATTAAGTCGTTGTTTTACATTATCACATAACTTTTCAAACTGTTCTTTTTGAGGTAAAGCTTCAAATTCAATTCTTTTTACTTCGTCATTATTTTTAGCATTTTTTATTTGTTCAATTAGTTGACTCTGCATGTTGGTTTTGTCTTTTAAAACATCTACCCTGTTTTTATATGAATCTAAAGTCTCCTCTAGTTGGGAATACTTTTCTGGAGTTATCAAGGTTGGACTAGGGGTATCTGCAATTATTTGCGGAATATCGGTTAGAAAATCTTTTAAATTGTCGTCCCATAGGGCCGCATCAAAAGCTTTAAGCTCTAGTTGTTTTATTATGCTATTGCAAACTTCACCTAGATCAGAACTTTCTGTAATATTAAGTAGTTGTGAGTTAGAAATAATTGATCCTAAATCACTAAAACTAAGGTCAGAAACTTTTAAAGGAATTAAATCATGTTTTTTCGCCCAAATGGCCCCCCATTCACATAAGCAAAATTGGCTTTTCAAATAATTGGAAGTTATCAACGCTATTGCAACTTTGGGTTCTTGTATCTCGTTATGAATTCTATTCATAAAATTTTCGCCTGGTCCAATTTTTGACCCAACCACTGACGTGCAAAAAAAATCATTACTAGACAGATTAAGACCAAGCTTTAAAAAAATCATTAAACGCTTAACAATTGCATGATCTGCACTAGCATGACTTACAAATATATCCTTACTCATTTTAACCCTTTTCGTTGTTAGTTTTATTTCTGAACACCATCAGCCAAAATCCGAGCAACCCATTTCGTCCCAGCCGTAACCTGCTTAGTCCGTCTTACGATGACCTGTCTTTAACTTTTAGTTTAATATTTTCAATAGATTCTTTGTATTTATCTAAATCAATTCCTCTCATTGGAGCTGATAAATAAAAAAGCATATTGGTTACAGACATAGCAAATATAAATTTAAGCCGACTAACTGATACCTCTTCAGGATTCTTTGATGATTTCTTTTCAGCCTTATTTAACAAATCCCATACATTGGAATTTACATCAGCTAATGATAGTCTCATAATTTCATCTTCAATATCATCAAGTGAAAAATTTGAATAATTATGGGCTGTACTATTACGTATCTTTTTTATTAAAGATAATTCATCATGCACATCTTTGGGGATAAAACCAAGAGCATGGCAAGCAGTCATACGTTTATGGTATGAGTGTAAAGATTTTATAAACTCTTCTTTTACCGTTTTATTTGAATTGCATTTCTTTAATTCATATCGGAGTAGTTCTACCATAAAACTATCTAGTAAGGCTGTTGCAACAATGAAAACGCCTCTATCTGATTCTTGTAATAGTGTTTTAAACATTTCTTCATAGGCTTCAGTTGCAGGCTGGCCTTTGATATCAAATTTCATGTAGTTCATTTGCTATCCTTTCACTCCATCCCCCAAAACCCGCGCAAACCGCTTCTTCTCAGCCGTAACCAGCTTTGCAATCTTCTTCTTCTCAACTTCGAATTTTGCAAGCTTGGCTTCATACTCTTTCATGAGTTTATCAAGTCCGTACTGCGTTACCCATTTTAAAACATGGGCATACTCAGCCTCGCGCCCATTCATATATTCAGGATTCATGATTGAACTGTCACCCTTGATGAGAGCCGCTTTGTGCTTGCACATTTGACCTCGTGATCCGGCGGGGCAGTCACAAGAAACCATTAAGCCTTCACCGTCTTCGTATGCTTCGAAGGAAACAACATAGCCACTTCCGGTGCTACCAAGAACGTAAATCTGGATTATTTCTTCATCTTCTAAAAGTTCTTCAATTGTACTCATTTTATCCCTCAATCAAGAATTTGATAAATTCATCTTGGCTTAATGTCTTAAGTTCTATTTCATCGTTCTGGCTAAATTCAAAAGTCACTTTTCCTGAATACCTTTTGTGGTGGATTTTTTCTTTAGTTTCTCTATCGATAGTTGTGTACGCTGGCACTGCTTCATTTGCATCTTTTACAAGGATATATGTGGTGGATTTATCGGGCCATCCTTCAATCCGGATAGGATTTTTATTGCCTTCAGAGTCGACTAATACATAAGCCGCAGGTGTCTTTTTAATTACGTCATTTTTCTTGAAGCAAAAGGCTGATGATTGAAACTCAATATCTCTGGCAATACTTGTCATGCCTTTTTCATCAGGTTTGCACATTATCTTTTCTTTTTCAGTAAGTTCTTCATATTGCAAACGGGATGTTTCTTTTCCCACTTTGCATCCAAGGCGATTGTGAAACCATTCAGGAACAGCAAACTCCCAGCCTCTAACAAAGTGGTAGTATTTAGGGCCATCTGGAAAATCAAAAAAAGGTATATTCTTACTCTGTTTTGCTGTTTTACGTGGCGTTGAAACTAATTTGTCGAGTAATTTAAGGGCTTTTTGTTTAGATTCTAATCTATGTAGCTCAGAGATATTATTCATTCATACACTCCATTATTTCTCTTAAGTAGTTAATAATTGGATTGCTATATTTTTTCAACGTCTAAATATAATTCCTTGCTTGACAGTAGCTCTGTAGGTTTGTACGTATGGGGTTATGGAGAGAAAGCTTAAGTCAATCACAATCAAAGTGGATGAGGTAACGCACAGGAAGTACAAGGTGTACTTGGCTGAAATGGGATTAACCTTCAAAGATATTTTTAATGAGGAAATGGAAAGAAGAATAGCCGAAGCAGAAAAGCAAAAGAAAGAAGAAAAGTAGCCCAAATAAAATCGGCCCGGAACGGTGCGCCAACACCAGAACCGAGCCTAACCACAAACAACCTAACAGAGGAGGTTGTCATGGCTGGAAAGAACTTAGCCAATTCAAACACTTCTGACAACAGTTCAGTTGTCGGTTTCCCTACGCTTGTCATTACGAATGGTAGGCCTGTTGTTTCGTCCCTTACTGTTGCCGAGCATTTCGGAAAGCAGCACAAGAATGTTTTGCAATCCATTGAGCGGCTTGAAGTTCCAATACATTTTACTGAGCTGAATTTTCAGCCCAGTGAATATTTAGACAAGACTGGCCGTAAACTTCCCGCTTACAACATAACCCGTGACGGTTTCACCCTGCTAGTAATGGGCTTTACCGGAAAGAAGGCCATGCAATGGAAGATTCGCTATATCGAAGCTTTTAATGCAATGGAGCAGGAACTTTTGCGTGTGCGGAACAGGCCGCTAGAAAATAAAACTATAAAAGCAATCTCGGATTGCCTGATCCGTGACAATTCGGTGCATGCTTTTATTGAAGAAGCTTGCGAAGTAGCCTCATGGGGCAGGGTTTCAAAAACTGAGCTTTTCGAAAGCTATTAGACTTATTGCAAACGCACACAATGCCGTTCTGTGCATCGTGCAAGATTTTTTACCGACCTTTACGCCATGATAAGAAGCGTTAAGGAAACCCGCCCTCGTGTAAAGGGAGCGCGGCCCCGTATGCTTTTGGGCATTGCTCCATACAATCAGCTTCCGGCAGGATCGGAGCCGTTAGAGCTTCCAGTGTCCGCAAATCATGATTACAGCCTGAATTCTCCAGAATCCTGCATTGCCACCGCAAAAGAACTCCTGCTTAAAAACCTGTCCAGCCTCCCAAGGTCGGAAAGACAAGCCATGCTTTTAGCTTATGATGCCCTGATCGAAGCGGAACAGGGGCTTTGTGCGGAGGTGCGTCATGCTTAAAGATGAATTATGTCACCATGTTTCGGATATGATGTCTGCGGCCTGTACGCTTGAGTACTTGCAAGAAAAGCTAGAAGATGAACACCGTTATGGCGAAGCTTTTATGTTGGGCTTAATCAAAAAGACAATTTCAGAAGGTGCCGAAGCTTTCAGTATGTATGAGACACAGGAGCAGAGGAAGAAGGCGGGTAGGGGTAAGCCTGCGGCGGTTTTGGAGTTGGTGCGGAAGTGAGGGGAATAAGCGAAGATGGAAAGAAAGAAGCCCCGCTTTAGCGTGGGGCTTTACTTTGTCCTGTTATCAACCGTCTGCGTGCTATATGTAGAGTTATCTATTTTATTTTCTATAGCAGTGTTATTCTTTGAAGATTCAACTTCTTTTGGATTAAAATGTGCGAGGTATGCAATATAAAATGCACCTATGGTAAAAAACAGGGTAAGAGTCGATACAATTGTGTGTTTCGTAAATTGATACGATATCCACCGACATACAACGTTAAATGTTTTTTGAAATAAGTTTTCATGAAATAATTCAACTTCTTTTATTGATGAATTAAGAAAGATTTGAGCTTCTTTTAAGCCTTTCAAATAGGCTGTCTTTTTTTGTTCATGGCTTCTAGTTATAGAGTCCTCAGTAACAACGCCCCAGCAACTATATAATGCCCAAAAATCAATTTCTTGGAACTGTTCTAATCTTTTAGGGTTGTCTTTAAAAATATTTTCGATAACTCTGCTAGTGTCTTCATACCAAGTTTTAAAATCTTCTTCCATTTCTTGATTAGATAATTGAGAAATACTTTTAAGTTGATTCTTTAATATTGAAATTGCTTTGTGTTTATTCATGGTTATACATGGGGTGTTGGTTGTTTTTTACTTGTAATTAGGCAAGGAATAATCTTTTATTGTTAAGATTTCAATCAGTAAATTTTACTCCCCAGTAAACAACCCCATTCCAAAATAACCACCTCGATTGTTATGATTGTCCCAACTTGAAGGACAACCATAATAATCGAGGTTTTTTAATGCTCCAGAAACGGCTGGACTCTCTAAATAAGGCAATCGAAGCAATTGAAGGCGGCGCACAGTCCTATACCTTGAATGGTCGGACTCTCACCCGTGGTTCTTTGCAGTCGCTTTATTCTGAGCGGGACAAAGTGGAAATGCGCCTTGCTTTTGCTGGTAACGGCGGCAAGGGATTCATTGCCCGTGCTTCGTTTCGGGGGCGTAGATGAACGTCTATAATGGCTGGACTTCTTTTGTTGCTCAGTGTGTAGGTGCTTTTTCGCCGGATGCTGCTGCAAGCTGGTGCCGTAGCCGTGCGAATCTTTCTGCTTACTCTGCGGCTTCCCGTCGTGGTCCCAATTCTAACTGGCGACCAACCAACCGCAGTGCCGATAACCTTTCCCGTCATGAACATGCTTTGATTGTGGCCCGTGCGCGTGATCTGGTTCGCAACTCTACTCATGTTTCCGGTGCGCTGGAGCGCATAGCAAACAACGTGGTTTATACCGGAATCAAACCGCAGGCCGCACAGCTCAATGCTGATGGTGATCTTGACCACGCATTTAACCGTAAAATCGAACAGCATTATAAAGACTGGTCGGAAGCGGATGAAGTTGGTTTTGAAGATAAGCAACGGCTTATTATGAATCACCTTTGGCAGGATGGAGAATGCCTTCTCCGTTACTATCCTGATCCTGATTTGATGAAGCAGGGGCTTGCGCCTTTAGGTGTTGAACTTCTGGAATGTGACCACTTGGACAGCTCCGTTGATGGTCCTTTAGAAGGTGGCGGCTATGCCATGCGGGGTGTTGAGTTCAACCGTAAAGGGCATCCTGTCGCTTATCATCTATTCAGTGAACACCCCGGTGATATGCGCCGCTTGATGAGCCGCGAATCTGTTCGAGTTTCGGCTCAGTGGGTGCGCCATATATTCCGGCCTATTCGCTCCAGCCAGAACCGTGGCATTTCGTGGATGGCTCCGGTTGTTATGGAAATGCGCGATTTCAGTGAATTTCAGGACTCGCACCGTATTGTTGCACGGCTGATGGCGGCTTTCGGATTCTTTGTTGAAACTCCTTATGCCGAAATGGTGAATCCACTCGGTGGCGAAATGGGTGATCAGTCCGAAGGCGTGGACGGGTACATTCCCGACTACGTTGAACCGGGCCAGATTGTGACCCTGCCGCAAGGTACTAAAGTTCACGAAGCCCAATTTCAGCACCCCGGCCCGACCTATGAACCGTATGTAAAAACAAGCTTGCGCGGTTCTTCCACTGGTTTCGGCATGTCTTACGAAGCCTTTTCAAACGATTATTCAGATGCCTCCTTTGCGTCCGCTCGTTCCGCCACTCTGGAAGAACGGCGCGGCTATCGCGTTCAGCAAAATCTTCTAGGTCGTAAGGGCATTATGCCAACTTGGAAAATGTTCTGCCGGATGCTTTGGCTGGGCGGGCTTGAGCCTTTAATGACTGGCCCGAGTGTTCCGGCAAGTTGTCAGTTCCCCGGTTGGCCTTGGGTTGATCCTATGAAGGATGCCAAGTCCGCAGACATGATGCTGTCTATGGGATGCACAACGCGCCGCAAAATATGCGCGGAGCGGGGCGAAGATTATGATGAAGTTGTTGAACAGTTGGCCCGTGAAAATGACGACCTCAAGAAACGGGGACTGATGGAGAACAAAAGTGAATAAACATTTCCCTTTGAATCTTGCAGAAAATGAAAATGCACCACTGCAATTAACAGCGGGCCTGAACCTTTCAGAACAGGAAGAAGGCAAGCCGCGCCGTTTCCATATTGTCGGTTACACCGGATCAGTTATTCAGCGTTATTTTGTACGTTTTGTAATTGAGCTTTCCGGCATTCGCACTGAAAAGCGCATTCCTATTCTTGAAGAACACGACCCTAAAAAGAAGATCGGTATTGCTGATTCTATCAAGCTTGAAAAATCCGGCTTGGTGCTGGAAGGGTTCTTTCTGGATACGGACGAAGCCAAGGAAGTCGTTAAACTCTCTGACCAGAAATTCCCGTGGCAAGCATCCATAGGCGTGTGGCCTGAAGCTGTTGAAGAAGTAAAAGCAGGCGCAACCGTTATTGTTAACGGTGAAGAGCTTGCTGGACCTTTATATGTGTGGCGCAAGTCATTTGTGCGTGAAACATCCTTCTGCGTTCTTGGCGCGGATGGGGAAACCGAGGCCGTAGCGATGAATGAACGGCCAAAACCTAAACCGGAGGAATCAGTCATGAAGAAATGGTTGAAACTTTTCCTGCGGGCTAATGGCCTTGAAAATGTCACTGAGGACTCTGCCCGCACCCTACTAAAAGAAATGGGGCTTGATTACGAAGCCCTGAATAATCTTGAAAATGCACCTGCATGGATGAGCGCGGTTGATGCTCCTAAAGTAGATCCTGTGCAAACTCCAACTCCGCAAGCACCTGCGAATCAGAGTGCTACTCCCCAACTACCGCAGGTTAACGAACAGGAGGTGGCTCTTGCGGAACGCCAGCGCATTAATTTTATTGATGATCAGGTAACTATGTTCGGGCTGTCTGCTGATTTCCGTAAAAAGCTGGTTGATGGCGGTAAAGGGGCAAACGATTTGAATAAGCTTATCCTGTCTGAACTAAGTTCCCAGCACCAGCCGCTTGCTCCTTCAGGGCATATTTTTGCCGGACGTACTGAGGGTGAAAAGCTTCATGATGCCGCCGTATCCGGAATGCTTTTCCGTGCTGGAATAAGTGAAGAAAAACCCGCACCGGGTTATGAAGATTTCCGCGTGATGCGTCTTACCGATCTTGCGCGGGATATTCTGGAAAGAAGCGGCGTATCTACCCGTGGAATGTCACAATCAAAGATAGCTTCTCAAGTTCTCAGACCGCAGAACTTCGGAGCATCCACAAGTGATTTTCCGTCAATTTTTGCAGCAATAACTAATAAAGTATTGCTCAAAGCTTATGCAGAAGCTCCGGCAACATGGCGGCCTTGGGTAAACATCATCCCCGCCAATGATTTTAAAGAAATTCACGGCGTGAGTTTGTCCGAAGCTCCCGATCTGGAACTTATCAACGAACACGGCGAATACAAGACCGGATCATTCAAGGATTCCATGGAAAGCTACCGCATTGCCCGTTACGGCAAAAACGTGCGCCTTACCCGTGAAATGCTGGTTAATGATGATCTGCGAGTCTTCACCCGTATTCCGCAACTGTTTGGTAATGCTTCGGCCCGCAAGGTTGCAGATATTGTTTACGGTTTGCTTCTTTCCAATCCAAGAATGAGCGACAATTACAACCTGTTCCATGCAAAGCATAACAACCTTGAAGCCACTGTTAAGGGGCATGTTTCTGCTGCAACTTTGAATGCTGGTCGTAAGGCTATGCGTATGCAGAAGGGACCGAATGGAGCGCGTCTTGATTTGCGTCCACGCTTTCTGCTGACTCCAGTCGCACAGGAAACCGAAGCAGAAGTGCTTATCCGTTCTGCGGCTCTGCCTGATGCAAATATGTCTTCCGGTGTCCACAATCCTTGGGCCGGAAAGCTCGAACCCATTTCTGAACCCCGCCTTGATGATATTGACCCCGATGCACATTATCTGATCGGTGATCCCGCACAGGTGGATACTATTGAAGTGGCCTTCCTTGATGGTATTGAATCCCCATTTGTTGATGAAGAGCCTGATTTTGATTCAGACGGCCTTAAAATCAAGGTTCGTCTCGAAGCTGGTGCAGGGCTTATGGATCATCGCGGATTCCAGAAGAACCCCGGTAAATAAGGAGAACTAACATGGCTGGTAATCACGTTCAGATTGGCAAAACCATGACTTGGGTAAATAGCACCGGAGCGGATGTTCTGTCTGGTTCTCCGGTCATTGTCGGGGTTTTGGTGGGCATTGCGCTTGTTGATATTCCCGATGGCGCAACTGGTGAACTGGCAACCGAGGAAGTGTGGGAGCTTCCTAAAACAGCGGCGGCAATTGAGCATGGCGCACAGGTTTATTTAACTCCCGGAAATAGCATTACAGCATCTTCAAGCGGCAATACTAAAGCGGGCGTGGCCTTCGCTTTTGCGGCGGATATTGATGCAACAGCGCAGGTGAAGCTTAACGCTTAATCATTTTCAGGTTCGGTTCCGGCTTATCAGGGCCGGACCTGAAAGAAGAATCAGAGACAGATATGAACCAATTTTTCGACAATATCACAATCAAAGCAGTCTGTTCTGTATTTTGTACATGTATTTCATGGCTGATGGGCGGTTATGATTTGGCCCTTGCCGCTGTTTTGGTTCTTATGTGTGCGGATTTTATTTTAGGGCTTTCCTTCGCCCTGTGCGCCGGAACCTACAACCGTAATAAATTTCTTTATGGTTGTGCCAAGTTCCTCATTTACGCAGGAGTAATCGCCATTTCTAACATGGTGGACGTTACTATCGTAGAAGGTGAGTTTCCTTCGGTTTTGGCAAAGTTTCGTGAATTTGCAGTCTTTTTTTTGGCTGCTACCGAGTTCATCAGTATTTCAAATCATTTTAAAAAGTTCGGTATTTCCTTTGTTCCCAAGCGACTTATTGAACGTCTTGAAAATTTCCGTGATGGGTATGACCCGCTTACAGGGCGTATGGATTACGGACACGGGGTTGGTCGGCACAACTCTTATCCCGGTGGATACCAGCCTATAAGGGGGCAACGAACACCGCCGAGTTCGCCACATGTAAATAATAATGAAAACGAGGAAGATCTTTATGGTTAATTCAGAATTCTTTTCACTGGAAACCGATCCAAAGCTTGCCTGTGGATGTTGCGGAACTTGTGATCTTGTTCCCGGCTTGCTTGAAAAGCTGGACGTAGCCCGTTCACTTGCCGGGGTGCCGTTTACAATTAACAGCGGATTCCGTTGTCCTGAACATAATGCTGATATCGGCAGTAAGCCCACATCTTCACATGTGGGCGGGTATGCTGTGGATATTGCGACCGGAAACGGACCTGAACGTGCTGCAATTCTTAAAGGGCTGATCATGGCAGGGTTTGAGCGTATCGGCATCGCTAAAAGTTTTATCCATGTGGATATTGACCCCGACAAGCTTAATAGCTGGGGGCCTGTAACTTGGGTCTATTCCTAAGAGGTTATTATGAATCCCATTTCATTAGTCATGGGCTTTCTAGGCGGTGGCAAAGGCAAGCTCGTAATCGGGCTTGTTGCCGCCTTGATCCTGCTGGTTGTTATCGGTGGCATGTATGTTCGGATTCAATCTTTGAAAACTGATGTTGCTAAGACTGAAAAAGCCAACGCTGAACTTGAAGCGGACATAGCTGGTTACAAGCTGGAAATAAGAACCGGGGAAACTGAAATTACATTACTTCAGCAAAGCCGTAATCAGTCCATGCGGGTAGTTCAGAGTTTACAGGGACAACTTGCAAAGGTTCAGGAATCAGCAAAGTGGTTCCGTGTTCAAAGAACTAAGGCTTTAAAGCTTTTGAATTCAGCCTGCAATTACCCGGTAACTAATTCAACAGGAGTTATCAGTCATGAAAAGAGTTGTCTTGCTGCTGAGTTTATTAACAATGCTCTCGGCTTGCAATCAGAAGCGAGTCAGTAAAATTGATAAAGTTCGGCGGGTTGAAGTTGTCGCTAAATATGAAAAATGTCCTGCTCCTGAAAAACCTGAACTTAAACCTCTACTTGAAGGTTTACATCTAGGTTCTAAGGAAAACGTAAACCGGATCATGGAAAATACAGTTGAAAATCAGGCTTACATCAAAGGTCTTAAAAGCACTATTGAGTGCTACGAATTTCAATCAAGCACAGGTGAGTAATGGGCATTAATGATGATCTGGATATCTTCTTTATCGGGATGGATGCTGTGGAAGTAACGGTCTTCGGGCGGGAGCAACCATTCAAAGCATACAAAGACAACGACATGGATGAAGCCGTATTAGGTCGCGCAATGACCTTTAATCCTGATGAGCCTGTTTTAACATGTAAGCAGGTTGATGGAACCGGACTTGAGCGAGGCGACAGCGTGATTTTGGAAGGCAAGAGTTATGACGTTTTAGGGTTTCAACCTGATGGCTCCGGACTTGGAAAACTTGAACTTGTTTTGGCTTAGTAAGGGGCGGAAATGGCTACTACTTATCTTAATATCAAAGGCGATAGGCTTAAAGCGATTGCGGACGATTTTGCCGTTACGCAAAAGCAGATTGATTTAGCATGTAAGAGGGCCATTTCTAAGCTTGCGAGGCATCTGAAAACTATTGCTTTACGCAATATTTCTGAACTTACCGGAATTAAACAAACAGTGATCAGGCGAAGAGTTTTTTTGAGTTTAAACGGGCAACGTCAAACCGCAAGAATTTGGTTTGGTGTTTATGCAATCCCTTTAAGAGAAATGAATCCTCGGCAAACAAGGACGGGCGTAAGAGCTGGGAAAATTGAACGTAACCATGCTTTTATTCAGCAGAAAAATGGTGGGCCTGAAGTCTATAGGCGCGTTGATGATAGGCGCAAGCCTATAGCTATTCAATACGCACGGATTGAGAGCGAAGTTTCAAGCGTAATTGACGCTGATGTTCTCAAGGCATTCGATAAGAAATTTTATGTATTTTTTGAAAGGGAAATAAAATGGGAATCAAGCAAATAGACATATCCGAAGCACATGAAGCGATTGTTCAAAAGCTTAAAGAAGCTTTTCCCGCTTGTTCCGTGGGTGATTATCGTCGCGAGTCCGGAAAGGTAATTGCTCCAGCTCTTGCTCTTGAGCTTGCCCATGTTGAGCCGGGTGAGAAAGACCCCGGAACAGGACAGCTTGAAGTCAATTTTAACTGGGTTGTTTATCCGTTGGTTCATTTCAAAGTGAAGAACGCGGCCCGCGAAGTTGCCGCTCTTGTTTGTGCTTTGGCTAAATTTATTGATGGCAACCGCTTCGGGCTTCCGGTTTCGGCTACAAAGTTTATCGGTGGTTACCCTGAAGACTTCAAGCCTTCAAAAGATGGATACGAAGAATGGCGGGTTGAATTTGAGTTTAGCGGGATGCTTGGCGAATCCGTCTGGACTGGTGAAGGCAACACCCCGCAGACGGTTTTTCTTGGCTATACTCCATTAATCGGCGCGGAAAACGAAGAGGAATATACGGATGTCACAGGGCAACCCTTACCAGCAGTCTGAGACTGACCGCCGCTTATCAAACTTAATCCGCATAGGAACCGTTGCCGAAGCTGATTACAGCAAGGCACGTGTTCGTGTGTCCTTCGGTGAAGCTGTTTCTGATTGGCTTCCTTGGGTTACTTTCCGCGCTGGTGGCGACCACACTTGGTGGGCTCCGGAAGTGGGCGAACAGGTGATTGTTTTGTCTCCGTCCGGTGAGATTTCCGGCGGTGTTGTTTTGGGTTCTATTTTTTCCACTGACCATCCGGCCCCGGCGGATCGACCTACTATTCATCGTACTACTTATGAAGATGGCGCGGTTATCGAGTATGACCGTTTGAATCATATTTTACACGCTTATATTCCCGGCTTTGAAAATCGCGAAATTGATAAGGATATGACTGTTCAGGTTCACAGGGATGTTTTCAGAACCATTGACCGTGATGATTTTAAGCAGGTTGTGCGTGATGTTTTTAACGATATTGGCGGCAACCGTACTGATACTATCGGCGGTAATGTTTCAGATGATATTGGCGGGGATGTAAACCGCACTGTAGGCGGTAAGGTCGTGCTTGATGTGCAGGGCGAAGTTGTCATTAACAGCGCAAGCCGGATAACCCTTTCCGCTCCTTTACTTGTGCTTGATGGTCCGTTTGTTCAAGGCAACAGCAATCATGGTGGTGGCGGTGAATTCTACGGAAAAATAAATCAGCATAACGGTGATTTTGTTTCCGATGGTGTCTCTCTGCAACATCATGTTCACCCTGAAAAAGGCACTGTCACAGATGAACCCACTGGCGGTGCATTATGAAAGGTGTATGCGCTCAGACTGGCAAGCATTTAGACGGGATTGCACACCTTCGCCAGTCCATTACCGACATTCTTACTACTCCAATCGGTTCAAGAATTATGCGCCGCACTTACGGCAGTCGTTTATTCCAATTAGTTGATAGGCCGTACAGCTCCGACTTGTTGGTTGAATACTATTCTGCCGTTGCTGAAGCTCTTAAGAAATGGGAACCACGCTATAAACTTACTCGTGTTGCCGTTGAAAGTCTCGATGCTGGCGGGCAAATCATTATCAATTTGGTTGGTAAATATCTGCCGGAAGGAAAGGAAGTAACCTTAGACGGGATAGTTATATCATGAGTGGATTTACACCAATTGATATGTCTAAGGTTCCGGCCCCTGATATTGTCGAGCTGCTTGATTATGAATCAATTCTTGCTGAACTGCTGGTAGACCTCCGCGCCCGTGATCCGCAATTCACCGCTATTGTTGAATCTGATCCGGCTTATAAAATTTTAGAAGTTGCCGCTTACCGTGAACTCAATTTGCGCCAGCGCGTTAACGATGCCGCCCGCGCGGTGATGGTTGCTTATGCGCGTGGCACTGATCTTGAAAATTTGGCGGCTCTTGCGCCAGTTGAGCGCAAGCTAATTGATGCTGGTGACTCTGAAGCCCGTCCGGTTATCCCACCTACTTATGAAGCTGATGAAGAATTTCGCGCCCGCGTTCAAATGGCCCCGGAAGGATTTTCTTCTGCTGGACCTGATGGGGCGTATGTTTTCCATGCTTTGAAAGTGCCCGCTGTACGCGGTGCTACTGCTTTAAGTCCGTTGCCGGGCGAAGTTGAGGTTTACGTTTTATCCCGTGACGGCGACGGCTTGCCGGATGCTGAAACCCTTGCCGCTGTAAACGGTGTGGTCAATGACCGTGAAGTCAGACCATTAACCGATCATGTGACCGTAAAACCTGCTGATATTGTAAACTACGAAGTTAAAGTAACACTTTACATTCAGCCCGGTCCGGCTCCTTCGTCTGTTATTGAATCAGCCCGTGCCGCCGTAATTAAATACGCAAATGAAAGGCATAGCCTCGGTTCAACCGTTCCGCTTTCTGGTATTTATGCCGCCTTGCACGTTGAAGGCGTGGCAAAAGTTGAACTTGTTTCTCCGGTTTCAGACTTGGCTATGCAACCAGAACAGGCCGCTTATTGCGCCTCATTTGAAGTAGGAGAAGGCTAATGTCTGATCTTCTACCCATTAGCGCAACTAAACAGGAACGGGATTTATCCAACGCTGTTGCTAGAATTGAAGTCGTTCCGGTCGATATTCGCGATTTGTGGAACCCTGATAAATGTCCGGTTGTTTTTCTGCCTTGGCTGGCGTGGTCGCTTTCCGTGGACCTTTGGAAAGACTCATGGCCCGAAGAAACAAAGCGCGCGGTTATTAAAGCAAGCATAGCCATTCATCGTATCAAAGGCACTCCGGTTGCTGTTGAAAAGTACCTTGAAGCCCTTGGCATTTCAGCCGACGTGCTGGAGTGGTTTGAATATGATGGTGATGAATACAAGTTCAAGGTGCGTACTTTTAACCGTATGGCTAATGTGGATTATTACAAAGTTTTAGAGGCAGTCAGTGTTTCAAAAAATGTGCGTTCGCATTTAGATGCAATTCAGGTTCCACATGATTCCGAAGCACAACCTAGTGCTGTCGGTCTGCCGTTGCTCGGAATCTCCATAAACGGACACATATGGATTGATGTAAAAATTAAAGAAGTCCCAACATATGCGACGGGTGTACCTCTGCTTGGGGTTAGCCTTGAGGCAAAAATGCCTGATCCTACAATTCGCACTAATCAAGAAAATATTTATTCATCCGGCTTTGTCCGTTTAGGCAATCAGATAACAGGAGTAATGCAATGAGTGATTTTAGAAAAATGTCTCTGACTGAGTTGGGCAAAGACTTGTTAGCCCGTACTCATACCGGGGTAATTCTTGACCTTGAAAACATTGTTATAGGTAATGGCGAATGGACTGCTGAAGAACAGAACGGCAACCCGCCTACCGAGTTGAAATTCTTACAGAGAACCGTGGCTATTTCCAGTGTAGAACAAAACGGCAAAGTTGCTGTTGTTCACGGAATACTTTCAAACGCAGATCTCGAAAATGGTTTTTCGATTACTGAAATCGGGGTTACGGCTAAACATCCGATTGAAGGTGAAATCTTATATATGGCGGACTATGCGCCAGAAGATAAGTCTTCTTACATTCAGGATAAGGACGGCGCACCCATCGAAATACCTATCAAGCTAGAAATTATGGTCAGTGATACTCAAGATGTGACGCTGACCATAACTGATAGTTTTTTCAGTGCCAGTAAAGAGGATTTGGCAAATGATCTTGCCACACATAATGCGGATGAAACTGCACACCCGGAGCTGTTTGCACAGGTAAGCAAAGAACTTCCCCGGATTTTGAAACCTGAGAATGTTTCTCCAGTTGATTTAAGCGCCGGAGTTGTCGCCCCTATCTCATTTCAGGGTTCTGCATATTTTAGCCTTTATTCAATCCCACAAAAAGCCTTGCACTATTGGATAGCAACAGACGCTAACATGGTGAATATAGTTAAATCCGGCACCGTGAATGGAGTCGGAACCGTATTCGATTTATCAAATGAAGACGTTGCTGTTGACGAGAATTATTGGTGGACAATTCAATATGAGGACAAAAAAGACAATCTATCTGAAGTTTCAGAGCCAACAGCGTTTTCGACAGCATCTATCTTTTTAGAAATAGCCAATGACGGAATAATTGCACCTGTAAACGGCGCAACTCATATTATGGATGGTCCAGAAATTTCTGGATTCTACCCCATCATATCCGGCCCGACATCCGCAGATTACAGCCATATAAATACTGATTGGATACTCGCTCGTGATGAAGCTTTGACTGACATTGTTGAGCAGAGTCTTGCCGATACTGTCAACCTCAATAGCTGGCTAAGTTCCAAAGGACTTGCCGAAGATTTGCCCTATTGGGTTGGTCGTCTGGTTCGTTTTTCTGATGGAGCAAATACTGTTGACGGAAATTTGCAAAAAATCAGCTTTCAAACAGCTCCTAGTTTTATCACAAACTATTGGGGCGACGGAACCGACGGCGATGTCACAATCACAGCTAATACGTTCCTGCCAGTCCCCAATGGCGATATGATCGTCAAAAATTACAAATCGCTAAAAATCAACTCCGATGCAACGCTGACAGTTGATGACCCGTGTCGAGGGCTACTTATCTATGTTGACGGTGATTGTGAGATAAACGGAGCCTTATCATTTGATAATATGGGATTGTGTACAGTTGATCCGACTAAAACAATAAGTAGTGACGGAGCTAAAATGCCTACCTCCGGTCTTGTAATAGCAAAACATATGGGTGGCGGGACTGATAGCGGAAACAGTAATTTACTCGGTTGTGGTTTCGCCGCTTTAAATTCTGAGCAACAGCAGCAACGAGTTGACAACGGTTTTGTACTTACGCTGACTCCTGGTTGTTGTGGAAAAGGCGGCGATGGCGGAAATGGTAATACATCAGGTTGGGGACTCGGAGGTCCGGGGGTTCTAGGTAATTATTGTGGTGGATCTGGCGGAGGTGGTGGAGCTCCATTTGTCCCGGGAGGGAGGGGTGGCGGCGGCGGTGCAGGTGGAGCAGGAACAGGTGGCAGAGGAGGAATAACTTCTCAAATGCATCCACAAAACTCACCACAAAGTGGTCTTGGTGGACTAAATGGAATTGGTGGAAATGGAGGTAGCGGAGGAGCTCCTAACTATTCTAATTCTGGAGAAAATGGAGGTAATGGCGCAGCTGGATTGCTCATACTGATTGTTCGAGGGGAATTAAAGGGGACTGGAGTTATATCTAGTTCTTCTACTTTTTCGGGAGGCGACGGTGGGACGGGTGGCGGTGGCCCCGGCGGCGGTTGTGTCACTGTTCTTCATGGGCAGGCATTAAGCTCAACATTGTCAGTACGCGTGGATGGAGGTTCGGGCGGAATTGGTCTTGCTAATAACGGCCATCCCGGAGCTGCCGGAACAATCGTAACCCAGCAAATTGATATATAATAGGTACACTTAAATGATCATATTATTTAACAAACATGATTCGGCAAGCGTAGCTTTTGCCGAGCAGTATAAAGATTCTGCAAATGTCATTGACTGGTACGAAAATCAATCTCTTATAAAAATAGAATTTTTAACTCGCGATATTTTGCCCCGCTCGTTTCCGTCAATCGCTAGTGACGTTTTACCCGTCATTATTGAGCCCGAAACCGATCCAGCAAGTGAACTGCTAGAAGCTGAAAAAAAATATCTACAGGCCCATCTCTCCACTTATGGAGCAACATGTTTTGGATACTCTTTTTCATCTATAGTTGCAGATGGCGTGCTTGATTTAGATCAGGCACGAAACGCAATTACTGCTGCGATAAAAGTTGAATCACAAAGGCGTATTCTCGAAATATGGTCCGCAAACGATATTGAAGAATCACTTATCAAGCAGATGAATGTATTACGAGCTGATATGAATGATTCTCGCTTTATTAAAACTGATGCTATCCGCACCGCAAGTAATGACTTTGAAATTTCTCTCAAGAATATGACGCGTAAGGCGTTGTCCGCGTTGGTTATAGCTGAGTGGGATGGTTGGCCTAGCATCGAAACCGAAACAATTGAAGGAGAATAATTATGCCTGAACAATTTTTACATGGCGTTGAGGTTGTCGAAATTGACTATGGCCCGCGCTCAATCCGGACCGTTCGGTCCTCGGTTATTGGTATCATAGGCACGGCCCCTGATGCTGATGCAACGGCATTCCCGCTTAACACTCCGGTGTTGATTGCTGGTCGCCGTACTGAGGCCGCAAAACTCGATACTACTGGCGATGGTAAAGGAACACTTCCAACCGCATTAGATGCAATCTTTGATCAAATCGGGGCGGTGGTGGTTGTGATCCGCGTTGATGAAGGCGCGAATGATGCCGCAACAATGACCAATATAATCGGCGGGGTTGATGCGAATACCGGACAGTATGAAGGCGTTCATGCTTTGCTTGGCTCAAAATCAGCAATCGGATTTACTCCGCGTATCTTACTCGCTCCGGGCTTTACTCACCAGCAAGAAGAGGATTCAGAAAATCCTGGTACTTTTTTTAAGAATCCAGTTGTTGCGGAACTTGAAGGGCTGGCCCCTCGTTTACGTGCAATCGTTCTTGTTGATGGTCCTAACACTAATGATGCTGATGCAATCGGTATGATGAAAGATTTAGGCGCACGGTGTTACATGGTTGATCCGTGGGTGAAAGTTTTCCGTAACGGGGTTTATGTGAATGAACCGCCATCCGCACGGGTTGCCGGACTCATTGCCAAAATCGATAACGATAAAGGGTTTTGGTGGTCGCCTTCCAATCAGGCCATTATGGGCATTTCCGGTACGGCCCGCCCTGTTGATTTTGCGCTCGGTGATGCTAATTGCCGCGCTAATCTGCTGAATGAAAAGAACGTATCCACCATTATCAATGAAGGCGGCTTTCGTCTTTGGGGCAACCGTACAGGTTCTATTGATCCGAAATGGGCTTTTCTTTCCGTGCGCCGCACTGCGGACATGATTAACGAATCTTTGCTTCAGGCTCATTTGTGGGCGGTAGATCGCAACATAACCAAAACATACATGGAAGACGTGGTTGAAGGCGTGAATGCTTATCTTCGCCACCTTATGAATGTAGGCGCGATTCTTGGCGGCACTTGTTGGGCCGATGAAGAACTGAATTCACCGGATCAGATTGCGGCGGGTAAGGTTTATTTTGATTTCGATTTCACACCGCCAGCACCAGCGGAACACGTAACTTTCCGTAGTCGTATGGTTAACGATTACTTTGAGGAGATTTTTTAAATGCCAGTAGCAGATAAGGTTTTAAAAGATTTAAATCTGACTGTGGACGGCTTCGGATTTGCCGGAAACATTGAGGAATTCAAGCCGCCGAAGCTTGCCCTTAAAACTGAGGATCACCGCGCGGGGGGTATGGATTCATCCGTGCCTGTTGAAATGGGTATGGAAGCTCTTGAAGCTTCTTTTATTTTGACCGGGCACTTTCCCGAGGTTCTTACAAAGTGGGGCGTTTCCGTTGGTGAGAAAACACAACTTACCGCGCGCGGCTCTCTTGAATCATATGATGGTTCTGTAATTCCGGTGGTGGTTAATTTGCGCGGTCTTATCACCGAAATTGAAGATGGTGCATGGAAGCCCGGCGAAAAGAATAACCAGACTTTCGCTATGAAGCTTGAATATTACAAGCGTGAACAGAACGGCGTTGTGCTTCATGAAATCGATATCCCAAACATGAAGCGACTTATTAACGGAAAAGACCAGCTTGCAGAAAGACGCAAAGCATTAGGATTATAAAAATGGCCACTATTACACTTGAATATCCGGTTGAAGAGAATGGTTTGAAAATCGATAAACTTGAAATGCGCCGTCCCAAAGTTCGTGATCAGATTTCAGCGAAGAAAACTAGCAATGCGGATGAAGATGTTGAAGTTAAACTCTTTGCTAATCTTTGCGAAGTTTCCCCGGCAGTAATCGAAGACATGGATATGAAGGATTATAAAACTCTTCAGAAGGAATATAAAAGTTTTTTATCCTAGAAGCTAAAAGTGTTCGGCGCGCGGTTCTGGCTCTGGCTCATTTTACGGGCTGGAGCCGTGCCGAAATTATGAACATGGATACGGAAGACTTTAATAATGATCTGCACGAAATGAGGCGGCTTTTAGATGGCAAATAAAAAATATTCCGCAATAGTTGAAGTGGGCGGAGCTGTTAAAGAAAGCTTTAGCAGTTCTATGGGGTCCGTTCAAAGCGGCCTTGTTTCGGTAGGTAATAGCATTAAAAAGACAGATTCTAGGTTCGGCGATTTTAATACAGGAGCCGTGGAAACTGAAAGCGTGATTGATAAGGTCGGTTCCGCTTTTAAAGAAATGGAAAATCGGCAGGGGCAAATAGGGGATTCGTTGAAAATTCTGTCCGGTGATGTTTCTCATTATGCTGATAGCTTGAAAGATGCCCGGTCAAAAATGGATTTGCTAAATAAATATGATCCTGCCGCCGTGCGTGAATCCGGTAAAGCTTATCGTGAATTAAATCGTGATGCCGTGAAAATGCGTAAGGAATATGAAAAGCATCCGAAGCCCACTAAAAAGATGCTGAACGAACTTAAACGAACCGAAGCCGCCGCAAAAAAAGCAGGTAAAGCCTACAACGCTAATCAGGATAAACTTAAAGGTTTAGGTGAAGAATTAGCAAGGGCGGGTGTTGATACTAAGAACTTTACCGGAGCGCATAGAAAGCTTTCCAAGGAACTTGATAAGTCCCGCAAGGCTTATAAAAAAATGTCCGCTGCTGTTAAAGCTGGCGGCAAGATGAAACAGCAAGTCGGTGATTTGGCTCGGACTGGTGGCATGGTTGGCGCAACTATTGTCGCCGGGGTTGGGGCTGTTGGTGCGGCTGTTACAATCGCGAATCAGGCCACGGGTGAACAGGTTAAGCTTGCAAGGGCTCTCGGTGTTTCTGCTGAAACTTTTCAAGCATGGGGCGGAGTTGCCAAGGAAGCAGGATTCGAAGTTGATACAATTGGCGACCTGATTGAAGAAATGAATAATAAGCTCGGTGAAAGTGCCGGGCTGGAAGAAATCACTCCGGTAACTGAATCTTTAGAAATGTTGGGGCTATCATTTGAAGAGCTTCAGGGGCTTAAGCCAGAAGAGCAATTCAAGCGCATAGCCGAGGCTATCAAGGCCATGCCGGACGGACAGCAAGCTTCTGCCGCCGCTGATATCCTTATGGGCGGTGAGGCTAATAAATTTTTTGGTTATCTGCGTTCCCGCAAAGAAGGCGTGAATGAAATAATAGATCAGCAAAAGCGGCTTAATGTTTTATCCGAAGAAGGGCGCAAAGGCGCGGCTGATTACAATACGGCTTTTTCTCAGTTCACCACGGTTGTAGGTTCGGCGGCCTCGGAAGTTTCCGGTCTTATTGGTGGTGCGTTGGCTCCGCTCATTTCAGAATACGCTCCTAAAATTGCCGACTTTGTACGTTCCCACAAAAAAGACTTGATGGGCATAGGCGATGCCGTGCGTGATATGATTCCGGCGGTAATGGATTTCGGGCGCGGTATTTATAAGGTCGGTTCTATGGTGGCGGGTTTTATCTCTGCCGTGGGTGGGATTGAAAATGTAGCTCTCATCATTGGTGCTGTGATGGCTGGTAAGGCGACTATAGGAATGGTCAGTTTTGCAAGTTCGCTGGTGACAGTCGGGCAGAGTCTTCCCTTTGTTGCTACCGGAATAAAGGCTATCGGGGCCGCTGTAATGGCAAATCCTATAGGTTTAATTGTTGGTGCCGTTGTCGGCGGGGCTTTGCTTATCTGGAAATATTGGGAGCCGATTAAAGAATTCTTTTCAGGGCTGATTGATACGGTTGGAAGTGTTGTTTCCAGTGTAGGAAGCTTTTTCGGTTTTGGTGATGATGAAGAGGAAGCAGAATCAGTTCCGAAAGTCGGGGATGCCGTTAAAAGGTCTATCCCCGTTGCCACTGCCCGTGCTGAAACCATAACGGAAGCTATGCCCGTTGAGCTTCTTTCAAATAAGTCACAGCAAAGCGTTTCCAATAAATATGAAATTAATATTCACACCGTGCCGGGACAGTCTGCCGATGAAATAGCGGAGGCTGTAATGCAAAAATTGGCTGAAACTGATCGCGATAACGCACGTCTTGCGATGCACGATTAGGGGAACATTATGGGAATGTTGAAACTAGGTAAATTTATTTTCAGCGTTGATACTGCCGCGTATCAGGCTTTGCAACGGTCAACCGCTCAGAAATGGGCAAGGATTGAACGTATAGGCAAACGTGCCGCTATGCAGGACTTAGGGCCGGGCAAGGATGAAATTACCCTGCCCGGTGTTGTCTATCCTCATTACAAGGGCGGTCTAGGTCAGATTGATAAAATGCGAGAAATGCAAGCGGCGGGTGATCCGTTGATGCTGGTAGACGGGTTGGGCAATGTCCATGATGAGTGGGTGATTCTTTCCGTTAGTCAAAAAGACTCCGTTTTTTTTAAGGACGGAGTAGCTCGTAAGCAAGAATTTACCTTAAAAATTCAGCGGTACGAAGAATGATATACAGAACTAAAGACGGCGATATTTTAGACCGGATATGTTTTGACTATTACGGTTTCGAATCTACGGTTGCAATCGTGCTTGAAGCTAATCCCGGCCTTGCTGATAATGGTCCGGTTTTTATTGCCGGCACTGAAATATTATTGCCAGAAATCGCCACGCCGGAACCGGATCAGGGAATCAGCTTATGGGATTAACTTATAAGCCAGCATATAGAGTTGAGGCCGACGGCAACGACATAACTGAAGCCATTCGGGAAAATTTAATATCTCTTACCATAACCGATGAAGCTGGCGTTAAGTCTGATTCATTGGCTATTTCTCTGCACGATAAAGGTTACAGACTGCCGAAAGCGGGTGGACAACTCAAAGTGTGGTTAGGCTACGGACAAGCGGCAACCTTTATGGGGCTGTATGTTTCGGATGAAATCACGCTTTCAGGTCCGCCGGATAAAATGGACATTAAAGCGGCTGGCGCACCGCAGGAAAAGAGCGCGGCTTATTCCCATCTTCAGACGCAGAAAACCCGCTCATGGCTTCCGCAAACTATAGGCGCATTGGTGGCAACCGTCGGAGCTGACCACGGCCTTGACCCTGCCGTTGCTTCTGATTTGTCCGGTGTAGGTTTGCCGCATATCGACCAGATAAACGAATCTGACATGCACCTGCTTACTCGCATTGCGGCGGATCACGATGCAATAGCAAAGGCCAACGGGGGCAAGCTTGTATTTGCTCACAAGGGGCAAGGTAAAACTATTTCCGGCAAATCAATGCCCACCATGGCCCTGATCCCCTCAGAAGTTACAAACTACCGCGCAACTATCACCGCCCGAACTGACTATAATAAAGTTGTCGCTATTTGGCGTTCTGTAGAGTCCGCAAAGGATATTGAAGAGATTGCGGGAGTAGGGGAACCTGTTCACCGTATTCGGCATATTTATCCAACACCTGAAGCGGCGGCAAAAGCGGCAAAGGCTAAGCTTGAGGCTTTCCAAAGGGGTAAACAAAGCCTTTCGGTAAGCCTTCCGGGAAGGCCAGAATTAAGGGCAGAGTGTAGGCTTTCGCTTTCCGGCTTTCGTGATGGGGTTAATGGTCTTTGGAGTATTACCCGTGCTACTCATAAGTTGGGGAGTGGTGGGTATGTAACTAGTGTTGAGGGGGAGAGGGTGTAAGTTATTTATTTTTTGTTTAACAAAGGTTTTAAAACGGAAAGAGCATTAAGGGCATCAGCGTCTTTTGGGTTTATGAAAAGTATATGATTAGCTATTCCAAGTAGATGTCTTACGTAATTTGATTTGTATATTTTTTCATGATTTTGGTGTGAGGAAATTCCATATTTTTTTATATAGAATATAGATTGGCGCAGATTTCGTCTTGTTTTACGAGGTACCTGCATTTTTTCATTTACGACTATCCCCGTGACTCTTTGTTGCTGACCTTGGCCTAATATTCGTGTTTTAGTTGGATTAAGATCCATTTTTAAATCAGATAATGCGGATGTAATAAATCTGATTATTTCTTTTGGAAAAAAAGTGCCTGAAAAAGTTAAATCGTCGGCATATCGTGTATATCTTATTTCGCGTTTTTTGCAAAAACCAGCTGCCCTTTGGTCAAATCCTTTCATAATAATATTAGATAGAGCCGGACTTGTTGGTGCTCCTTGTGGCAATGCGTCATCGTAAATACATAAGTTTGTTAATAAGCTTGCAATGCTCGATCGATAGCCTATTGTTCGAAATAAATTAAATATTATGCCTCCGTGGATACTTCCAAAAAAATCTTTTATATCAAGGCATAAAACTGTGGGTTGTTTGCGGTGGAATCGGGCATTTGATTTGATAGATTCTTTGCTTATGTATGCCTTAGCATACTTGCTGACAGGAATGTTGTTTAAGATGTTTGTAAGAATCCAGTGTTGAATTTCTTTTAGGCTGGGGAGTGGTTCAGTTATGTTTCTAGATCCACCATTTTTTTTAGAAATTGAAAATTGTCTATAAAAATTATCAGGACTATTAGTTACAGCCATTATATATTTGGGAGAATAACCTACTAATAAGCTAAAATGTACAGGGTCAAATATTATAGGAGCTGATCTTTTATACAATTGTTCTGCATAGTTGAGGCAAGTATGTATATATTCTTTGCTGTGCCCTTCTTTTTTGCCTTTTTTGGCGAATGCTTGAGAATATTTTTTCCAGATTAAAGAGCTAGGCATGACAAACTCCACTACACACAAATCGTATCTTAGCACTATCCTTCCAGCCTGCTTCAGGGTGGAAGGATAGTGCGCGAGAGCCCGCAGCGTTATGATTGTAGTAGCTGTCTCCTCCGGAGCAGCTGCTACGATCATAAAAGGCTTGAAAGGATGTTCGTTCGGGAATGGCGACTCGCCACTCTATTGGGAGTAATCCCAAAGTTCTAATGAAGCTGTCATGCCTAGTCAAAAGTAAATTCCTTAGGAATGTATGTTTCGTCAACCTTTATTTTGTCAATCCTAAAATCGTTAGCAGGTTCAATCCAGCCTGCGTCGGTTCTAGGTTTGCTCATAGGGCCATTTGTTTGAAGAAATTGATTACCTTCAAATGTCAAAGTGAGACCTTCCGTTGATTCTTTCAAATAGCTAAGTGATATTGCTATGCCAATTAAGTCAAATATTTGTGAATAATCTAAGCCTTGATTTAATAACGCCTCAATGCTTGATGATTTTTTTACTAGCCGAAGAAGTAGACCTAGTTTGGGCTCCATTAAAACCTCGGAAATGGTACATCAAGTTTTTTGTTAGTGAACCAAAAAAGTGGAAAAGTGTTGTTAGGTGTACGTATCATAGAAATAAGTGCTTCAGAGCGACCGTATCCCAGTTCGTACGTAGGGGGAACTGAAAATTCTTTTTCAATGTCTAACATGGTATTTATGTTTTCGGTGATTTTTCCTGATAGATATGGATCATCACTAATTCCTTTGTTTGCCATTTCTCCTACTCCAATATTAACACCGGAGTCGTAAAGTCTTTCAAGCCCATGCTGCATTGCTACTAGTGATATCAGATATATGTCTTTAAAATCAATATTATACTCATCAGAAAATTCATTTATAGTTCTAATTGCGGTATCTCCAGTTCCAATGAAATCATCAAAAAAAATAAAGCATTTTTTTTGAGTTTTAAATGATTCTTTTTTGGAATCGTAAGCAACATAGTCTCTAAGAATTTCGATTTTTTTACCGTGCAGTGGTGGAGCTATCTTTATAAATGATTGATTTTGGATTTGATATAAAAAACTGTGACCGCTTTTAAATTTTTCTTTCTTTATATCTTTCCAATGTACTAAAGGAATAAGATAAATTATTTTTGCATCTTGATGATTTGAAAAACTTATATCTTCAAATGCTTTTTTTAATAAAAATGAATAGTTATCAGCTTTGTATATCTTGAACTTGCTAATAAGGTGAAGTAAGAGAAGGGATTGTTTTTCATTTAACTGTTCCATAATCTCAGCGAAAATCTGGAAAAGTTTTTTTCCAGATTTCTTTTCTTCGCGATCTGTCCCCCATCCTTTTTCAGTTAAGATGGTATGTAGTTTTGTTATTAGTTTTATATTAGTGCTCATGATTAAATTAATTAATAAGAAATAAAGGTGTTGATGTAAAGGAAGATAACCATATACTTGTTTAAAATACGTGTTAGGGACAAAATGCGCATTAGAGCCTATTGAAGATGGTCTGGGCGTGTGTGAAATGTGTAGTTTATAGTTTTATGAATTTTCAAAGTAATTGTTTGTACCATCTGTAAAGTACTGAGTTGCCAGTATGGAAATTATACATATTTATGGGCTAAAATGTCACTCACGATTTACTCACCTTTCCACCAGCAATAACCATATTTCAAGGGAATAGAATGGGTGTTAACTAGCTGAAATAACATGATGCACATTCCCTTTCGTGGACTCCGGAGCTGAAGGTCGCAGGTTCGAATCTTGCATTGCCCACCATATTTTAAAAGCCCATCCTGTGTAAACAGGGTGGGCTTTTGTTGTTTGCTGATCAAAATTAGTTAAAAATATATAGTTCACCACATTCGGCATATTTACCCAACACCTGAAGCAGCAAAGGCTCTCCCTTTACCCGCTTTCTTTTGGTTCATCCGGCTCGAGTTTATTTTTCGCAAAAAAGGTTTTGTGGCGAAATTGCAAGTGTCTTTCCTGTTTGATTGCGGTTTATTCGAATAATTACGCTATTTCCTAAAGATTTTAAGAACATGTGTCGATAATAATTACAAGAATAAAAAAGAGATCCAAGGAGGATTGCATGGAAATCAGTGGAATCAGTCAAACGATGGTACTGCCCAAGCAGCAAGCAGCTGAGCAGAGAGTGACGGAGCAGCAGCAAAGCGGTGCAGAATCGAACGCGAACGATATTAAGAACATCAAAAAAGCAAAGATGGAGCGGCAGGTCATGGCTGATCCTTCCCTTGCGGGCAAGCTTGTAGCAACTAAAGCTGCTCCCACTTACAACACAAATGGGTCTGTTATCCAAGCCACGTCTAACTCTCTGGGTGAAGTATAGTCGGCAACGTTTCTTTTATATGACAAGATAGGCCCTCTGTATTATGTGCAGGGGGCTTTTCTGCTTCTTCGTCTTATCATGCAATTTGTTGTTTTTATAGTTTGAGATTAAAAGAAGGAATGCGGAAAAGTTAAATTTTTCTATTGAAGAGTATTAGATAAATAGTCTTAATTGGAGCCGACACGGGGGGCTAAGCATCCAGCTTTTTTTTGGGGGGGGCGGATGTAAAAGAAAAATTATTCTTCAGTAAGTATGTTCGTTAGCAAATCTAAGGCAATCTTGGCTATTGCTGTTGCGAAAACTAGAAGTAAAACATGGTCCCATGACGGTTCACAGGCTACCTTAAATATGGCGTAAAAGAATGGAGCCCAAAAGGGGAATGAAAAGATAATCGCTATGATAGCCAATATATACTTCATTTCTTTTTATAGAGTAGTCGAATGTTAGTAGTAAATACTAATTGTTATAACTGATAGAAGTGAGTCTGCTGCGCGAAGCTCTTACTACTAATCAGTGTTTATCTTGAATTCGGGCAGTAATTTTAAAACTCAATTTTATTTTCAGTGAGAATCTTTTTACCGCGTTGTGAATTGATAACAGCATTCAGAGCATGAATTACTGTTCCATCAAATTTTTTATCTGCCATGCTTTGCAGAACTCCAACGGCTTCTTGAGCTGTTTTAGCTTTTCTGTATGAGCGATGCTGTACCAATGCACTGAAGGTGTTTGTTACCCCCAGAATTCTTGCGAGGAGTGAAACTTCTGTTCCCTTTAGTCCGTTTGGATACCCTGAACCGTCGATGTTTTCCTGCATCTGCCAAAGAGTTTGTGTGATGGGAAGAGAAAATTCGATTCCTTCTAATATCTTACAAGTGTGCTCAATATATCTTTGTGTTTCAAGAAGTTCTTCCGGAGTAAGCTTACCCGTTTTTTGCATAATTTCTTTTGGAATAAAACTTTTCCCGACCTGAGACAAAATAGCCGATGCTTCAACGGTTGCACAGTCTGCATTGCTTAAAAGCAGGGTCTCAGCAATTTCTACGGAGAGGAGACGCATGAGAGCGGTGTGACCGTCGAGGAAAGGTACGCTTTCTACAGCACGGACCAAAGCATCAATAATCTGCTGGCGCATTTCAACATTTTGTGTGTTGGTTATTTTTTCTTCGGATATATCTCTAAAGAGTCTTAGTATTGAGTCGTTATCCTTTTTTTGTTTATACGGTATTCCAAGCACTTGAAGATGAGTTTGGTTAGAGCCTCTGTCTAAAGTCATTTCTTGAGAATAGATATTTTCTGACATATTAGTCATTTGCCCAATATGCGTTAATATTTTTGTCTCAGAGTTAAGGAAAGTTCTTTGGTCTGTTGAGCCTATTGCATTGTTAAAATTAGTTCCGGTTAAATCGGCAAAAGCTTTATTCACAAAGACATATGATTCTGTTGTGTTGTCTTTTAAACAGAGTGGAATCGGCAAAGTTTTGCAAATTTTTTCCAGCATGTCTTTACGTATTTTTGTCGGGATAAGTTCTGAATTAAGTTCCTGACTTCGGTTAAGATATTTTTTGCGTGAGAAAAGTAAGATTATGGTCAGGAGAAGAAAAGTTGTAGCAGCATAAGCAATAATAGCTATTGTTTCAGCAAGTTCCTTATTCTTATTTAATTGAGCGTAAATTTGATCTGCATCAGTTTCCACCATAACCCACCAATGAATTGTCGGGATGCTTATAGCAGAGGAATAGACTTGTTTTGCTTTATATAAATCGGAGCGTATTCCAAACTGTATTTCAGAAACACCTTTTAAAGAAACACCTACAGATTGCAGTTTGAGGTTGTCCGGGTAGCTAAAAGAAACTTCCTGAAATTTATTTTCATCTTCTTGAATAATATGAACCGTACTTCCATAATTCAGTCTTTGATCGGTGGCTAAAAAGATGCGAAGAATTTCAGTCATGGGAACGGTCAGTACAAGTACTTTTATCGGGGCAACAGAATCCGAAAGCGCTTTGGCGGGAAAGATAGGAAGAAAAAGTTCTGATACTAACTGACCATATGACGGGCGCAGTCTGGAAAAAACAGGAGTTCGAGTTTGTAATACGTACTGAATGGATTTTTGATATGAATTTTCAGAACCTTCGAGTCTTCCTTCAGTGGTTGCAAATAATTTGCCGTCTAAGTTAAAAAGATGGCCGGCTGTAAAACCGGATACTTTGATAAAGTTGTCAAAATCTTCTTGAGCTTTTTGGACTTTTTCTTCTTTTGTACTGGCTAAACCTTCAAGGGAAAGCCTGAAAATTCTGGCTTTAGCAAGATTTCTTCCCTGAACAACAAATTTAACCAGTTGTGAAGAGAGTGATTCAGTCTCACTATTCAGCACTACCGATTGATATTTTTCCAAGTCATTGATTAAAATATTCTCTTGTTTTTCCAAAAAGATTGAAACGAAGTAAATTGTTCCTGCTGCAATGAAAAGTAGAGCACACAAGAGGAAAACTTTTTTTCTGTTAAAAAGTTTTTTAATCTTATTCAATACATTTAATATTTTATTTGCCATCAGAAGTACCTAATTTTTCGTAAATTAACTATCGCGTATTGTGTTCGGAAAGAGCGCCACGCATCCCGCGGGTGATGGGCGAGAGGAGATATTCCAGTACGCTTTCTTCCCCTGAAAGAATGTTGACCTCAACAATCATTCCTGGCAAAAAATTCTTTGTTTTGTCCATGTCATCTCCAACAGTGTCAAATATCACACGGTAATACCATGCTCTAGTCAGGTCATCGAAATATGTCTTTGCAGAGATATTAACAATCTTTGCATGAAGCATAGTGTCATTTGAAAATTCATATGACGAAGGCCTTATTTTTGCCAGCATCCCGTTCCAAATTTTAGTACGGTCGCTAGGTTGTATTTTTCCCTCAATGCGAATGGTTGCGGCAGAAGGAACAATTTCAGCAAGGGCCTCACCGGATCTAACAATTCCGCCGATGGTATTTGCGCTGAGTTTGTAAATGGTTCCCTCAATAGGAGATCTTATTAAACTTCGTATTATTTGTTCATTAGCCGCATTAAGTTCTTCAGTTACAGTCTGAATCTCAGAGCTGACGGTGCTCATTTCTTCACGGATATCACGATAAAAATTAAGTTGTTCACCTTTTATACGCTGTTTAAGTTCTGTAATTTCCAAAGAATATTCTTCGCGTTTACTGAAAATTTCAGCAATGCTGGTAGTAATTTTAGCAAGCTCTGCTTTTCTTTGTAAAAGAAGCTGTCTTGAGCCTATTCCTTTTTTTACCATTGGTTCCAGCATGTCATATTGCTGTTTCAAAACGGACTCTTCATCAAGCATGTTTTTCATGTGATTTTCACTGGCAGCGATGGCGGCTTGAGTCTGTTGTATTTGTGTTTTTAATATGTTGATTTTTTCGTCTAAAGAATCCTGTCTGTAGCGTGCGAATTGTAATTCTCCAAGTTCTTCAGAATCCATTGAATCTTTTTGAAGATCGTCAGTTGTATTGCCTATTTCTGCTGAAAGACGACCCAGTTTAGCCTTTAAAAGTTTAAGCTTAATCAAAGATTTATTTCTTTCTTTGGTAATGTTTAAATTGGCGATAGTAAGCAGCTTTTGCCCCTTTTTAACCTTGTCGCCTTCCCGAACAAATACATTTTCAACGATTCCACCTTCAAAATGGCCTACGATCTTATCTGTCAGGTTGGTTTCAACGACTCCTTGGGCTCGAACCGTTTTTTCAATTTGATTAAAATTAGCCCAGACCAAAAAAGAAATTACAAATATAAGAATGAGAATGAGGACAACAAGGTTGCCCATACTTCTTTCAAGAGACCAAAAAAGGTTATATTTCCAAGAATTACGTTTCATATCTATTGGTTGGATAATTTAGAAATTATGCGGTCTCTTGTGTCATCCGCGACTATTTTTCCCTGATCAATAACTAAGATTCTATCCACAATCTGTAAAATATGGGGTCTGTGTGTCACTATAAAAAGTGTTTTCTTCGCCATAGTGTTTTTCATACGTTGAATGAAAATTTTTTCCTGTGTGGAATCCATTGAACTGGTTGGTTCATCCAGCAACATTAAGGGAGGATTATCAATGAGAGCTCTGGCTATTGCTACAGCTTGCCGCTGTCCTCTGGAGAGGTTTTTACCACCTTCAAGTATTTGCATTTTTAGCCCGAGTGGATGTTTTGATACAAATTTTTCAATTCCGGAAATAGCCAGCGCATTCTGTAAAGTTTCCTGGGTAACTGTGCGGGCCCCCATCAAAAGATTAAATTCTAATGTACCATAAAAAAGAACCGGAGATTGCG
Organism: Maridesulfovibrio ferrireducens; assembly: GCF_016342405.1. Lineage (NCBI taxonomy): Bacteria > Pseudomonadati > Thermodesulfobacteriota > Desulfovibrionia > Desulfovibrionales > Desulfovibrionaceae > Maridesulfovibrio > Maridesulfovibrio ferrireducens. Next base: position 210,866 of record NZ_JAEINN010000002.1, read on the forward strand.
GAACAACTCCCATATGCTCGCGTACTTTTTCGATATTCAAATAAGCCATGTTGTGGTCGTCCAAAAGAATTACTCCCTCTGTAGGAGTGGCAAGTCCGGCAATCAATTTCAAAAGGGTTGTTTTTCCGCTTCCCATAGGCCCGATGATACCTATTTTCTCGCCCGCTTTTGTTTTAAATGAAACATTTTCTAAAACAAACGGAGATTCTGGAAAGTAGCGAAAAGAGACTCCGTCAAAGCTTATAGCTCCATGAACTTGTTGAACTTTATATTGTTTTACTTCAGTGGTTTCTTTTTCGAGGCTGAGTAATTCTTTTAAATCTTTGTAGGATCTTCTGGCGAAAAGGTAGGATGTTATCAAGTTTGACATGCTTGCAGATGCAGCAATGCAGCGGCCTGAAAGTACCATCGTGGCAAGAAGAGCTCCGCTTGTCATTGATCCTTCGCTAATCAGAAAAAAGGCAACTATCAGTAATCCCGCAGAGTTAAGTTGACCCAAAAAGCCTGTAGTCATGGAACATCGGGCTTGAGCAATGCGGTATTTGGAACTCATTTCGCCTGATTTTTCTACTTCGGTAGTCCAGCGTGAAATAAAGAGGCGGGCCGCATTTGTGGTCTTAATTGATTCGATGCCTTGAAACACTTCATTCAAGAAGGAGCTTTTACGCGATTGTAGTTTGCTTTGTGCCGAGACATTGTTGTCAATGAAGAAACCGTAAACAATAGAAACAAGAAGAACCAGAAAGGATATTAATGCTGGTACGATAAAAAGCATTCCGCTGTTCAGATAGATAACGAAAAGGAAAAAGAATAAGAAGAAAAAGTCAATAGATCCAACAACAAGCTGAGTTGTGAAAAGAGATTTTATGCGAGAAAATTCTTGAACAGAGTGAGTAAGGTGGCCTGATGATGATGGAAGCTTTGCATGAATGGTGTCGAGTATCTGGGCCAATAAGTATGGCTCTGCTTCCCGTTCAACTCGTAATGCCGCTTTTTCAACCAATGATGTGCGGATATTTTTCAGGATGTAATCAAAAAATAAAACGAAAATTGCGCCTGTTATAAGAACCCGCAAAGAGTTTTCTGCAAGGTTGGGGAGAATTCGGTCATAAAAAATCCCCATTAATAACGGGATTACCAAAGTAAAACAATGAATAAGAACTGTTGCCAGAATTACTTGAGAATACAAAGGCCACATTTTTACGACCTGTCCGATAAACCAAGATAGGCTTAGGAATGAAACCCTGTCCGTTTCGAATATTATATCGAAAGAGCAAGTCCAATCGTTAAAATGGCATAAGTCTTCTTTATTATTTCTAATTGTTTCATTTTTGCCACTCCATATTGAAAGTTGTTTACCTATTTTTTTTTCAATTACGGCAAAACTTCCATCGGGATATTGAACTATCGCAGGGATATCTTCTTTGGTCAGTTTTGGAGGAAGTGGAGTGAATGTGGTGTCAAGTCCCATGTTTTCGGCTTGCAGTCGCAGATACTCATTGAGTGAAGAAGTGTTTCCCATCTGTAAGGACTGTTCCGTTGCCACTATACCGAATTTGTCTGCAACTTTCTTCAAACATGAAGCAATGGTCGTGCCTAGTTCTTCTATTTCGTCATCTTCATTATCGAAGATTCCGATATCTTCATCAGCTTCTGCGCTATCACTGTCATTTTCTATTTTCGTACTCACAAGAGAACCGTCGGTTGCTTCTTTAGAAGTAGCAACACCGACTGAACCGGAGTTAACAGTTGTACAATCCTCGTTTTGAGTTTGTTCAGAAGAGCTGTTTTGATCATTTGAAGAAGTCAATAATACTGTCCTTTAAATAAAAACATAATGAGACTGGAGCTTAACATGTTGTATTAGGTTATCGCACTTTAATTACGGGTAATTTTTATTTTTTACCTAAATTAATGACCACCTGATTAGTTCCGGGGACACCATCACCTAATGCTCTGAATGTGATTTTGGCTTTCGGGATTTTTCCGTCCTGATTAACAACCTTTATCAGCCCGTAGAGCCTTTTATATGAGACTGAGTTAGACATGCTGGAAGAAACACCATTGTGGTTGAGAGTTGCAGTTAACTGCAATCCTTTTTGCATAATGGCTGCTTTGTTTTTCGCAATCCATGACAGTAATTCAGTTCTTGTTGAATCTTCAAGAGTACTTGTGAGCTGGTTATATAGGATAATAATACGGTTTTTACTATCTATACCTTTTACCAGTTTAGTCACGAATGGTGTGTTCTGAGGCGTTTCTTTTGCGTCTATTTCGCGTTCTATTCCTCCGCTGGAGGATTCGAGCTCTGCAATTCTAGCTAAGGCTTGTTGCAGTTTTTTTTCTGTTGCCGGATCATTTACAAATAGCCTTATTTTTTTTGCGGCAGCTTCAGCTTTGATAAGGCGTGCTTGAAGGACTGCTTTTTCCTGCTCAATTTGTTCAATAGTAACTTCCGGTTGAGCCGGGGTGGGCATGAGGTCTTCTTTTTTTAATACAACAGCCTCATTCAATGTATCTTGCAGGGCCGTCATAGCTGTAGAGCTTTCCGGAGATGCAAGGTCTTGAGAGGCGGCGACCATTGTCTCAACCTGTTCTGTTGAGGCCGACGCATTCGGGGTGACTTCTTTTAACGCAACAATATACGACAAAGTCCCGACGACTAAGACCATGATCAAGGTAAAGAATACCATCATCATTAAAACTGTTGATAGAGCATCAACAAATCCAGGCCACGGAGGCCCGTTATCAGCGGACATATAGTTTCATTCCCTTTTTGTTATTAACGTAAAGTTTTATAATCAAGCTAAGCTGTCAATATGTTCAGGTTCAACAGGCGGGGTGTCAACTCCGTCAGTTGTAAAATGAGAGTTTTCTTCTGCCGGTCCATCACTTTCAGCCGGAGGTTCACTGGAACTTTCAAATAAACTTTCGTTTTGGACGGCTTCTGACAGTTCGCTTGCAAGCACAGAAAAGTCATATGTCTGATCGCCTGCTAAATCAACAACCTCACCACTTGTATTTAAAGCTTCAAAGTTGAGGTCATAAGTTCCTTCACCAAGCTCATCAAGGAAGTCGTAAGACCAACTGCCATTCTCTCCATCTACTGAAATTGTTTCTTCAATGACAATATCAGGATTGTTGTCTCCGTCAGTATCCCCTTCAATAGTAAGCTTTATTTCAGTTACATCAGAATTATGAACAACTCCTTCTATCGTGGGAGTGTCCGTGTCGGCAATGTCATCACCATCTGCATCGGAAGATTCAGAGAGAGACATTGATGATTCTTCGCTGCTGTCTGCTTCGTCATCAGGAGTGTCCGCTTCTGGCTCGTCAGTGGAATCCGAGGAAGGTTCAGACTCTTCCGGAGCGGCGGCATGTACCTCTTCTTCAGGAGAAGGATTGCGGTCCGGTTCCGAATCTGGTTCTGCGTCAGGCTCTGTGTCCGGTTCAGGTGCGGCCGCGTTCATCATCATAGGAGCCGCCATTGCACTCGATGTCGGTGCAGGTGCCGGCGGAGTTATTCCGTCAGTTGTATCAAGATCTACAACAGTCTGGGCAGATACGTTACCTGCCGGGTCCAAAACTTCGGCAGTCACATAGTCATATTCGGAAATTTCAGGCAGGGAAACAGCAATACTACCTGAGCGCTGGGCTAAGATTGTTATGACTTCACTCGCATCACTACCGTCTATGCCGTGGAATGTCAGTCTTACCTTACACTCATGGTCTTCCGCTACTGCAAATCCGGTGTTACCGACAAGCAGGAGGGTTCCCCATGCATCCACCAGATTCAAAGTTGGAGCCGCCAGAACTTTATCGTAAACAGTAAAGCCTATTGAACTGTTACTGACGTTACCGGCGAGATCTTCTGTGTGAGAGGTCGCCACGTAGTGAGCGTTGTCAAGAGAACTCAAATCTCCTTCACCGAAGTTAATTTCCCAATTACCGTCAGCATCAAGTGTCAGATTATCCTGTGTGAAAGTTTTGAAAGCCGCACCGTCTTTAGTGATGGTGATGCTGTATTTTCCCGTATCGGTGACTATCCGTCCGTTTAAACTGAGATTTTCATCACAGGTCAGATTGTCATTATTATGAAATCCAAGGTCATCAGCTGCTGGTAAATCAATTGAGGTGACGGGATTTTCAGTGTCAACAACCAAATTGAAGGACTTGGAGTCTGCGTTATTGTAGTTACCCGCTGTGTCACTGAATCGCACTGTTACTGGATATGAGCCGTCGACCACCGCAGGATCGACTGTGAATTGAACAATACCGTCTTCATCTGTGTCTTTTGCCCAGTGTCCACTGAAACCTGCTCCGCTGATGGAAGCCCATGTTCCCTTTTCCACATTAATTTGCAGAGTGGGATTGTTTACATTGGTTATGAAGTCGCCTTGAACTCCGCCGTCCTGCAAAAGAACAACAGGGGTATCCTGAATGAATGGATTATTTGTATCAATGGTTATGGTCAGGGGAGAGGATTGCTCTACATGTCCTGCCTGATCCGCTGTTACCAGTTTATAGATGTGTTCCCCGTCTGGAAGATCATCGTCAGGTGTGTAGCTCGCATAAGTACCGTTGAACACGTCTGTTTTTACGAGCACATCATTTAAAAACAACAGGTAAGTTGCTCCGTTGTCTCCATATAAGGTGAATGAAGGTCTGGATGTGTTGGTAATATTATCATGCAGATAGCTGCTTAGGGACGTTCCAAACGGGCCGTGATCCGAGGACTCATGCATATCAATGGATGTAGATCTTGTCTGGGTATCTATGGTTACATCAAGTGATGGAGTGTGAAATTCATTACCTGCCATATCTACAGACGTAACAACGAAAGAGTAAGACCCGTCCGGCATTACTCCGGTGGGGTAGGTCCATTTTCCGCTATCATCCACGATGAACACATCGGATTCACCATAAAGTTCGCCACCATTATAGTAGGTGGTTATTTTTATTCTTGAGCCTGCTTCGGCTGTTCCTTCCAACGGAAGATTGTTCACGCTTGTGAATCCGTCTTTATGGGAGGAAAAGTTATCCGGTAAATCTGATATCTTAGCCGGAAGTGGAACAGATTCAACCATTGTGTCGGCACTGTCCGGCAGATCCACAAAAGGCATATTCAAAGTAGAGTCAACTTTTAAAGATTGCTCAACACCTACAACAGTGTTGCCGGCTTCGTCGGTGTTGATGATTCTGATGGTATATTCGTCATTAGCCAACTGTGGGAAAGTGAAAGCCCAATCTCCGTTAGTTTCCATAGCTTCTGGGGTAATTATTCCCATGTTGATAAATTTGAAGCCGCCGGGAGATTCTGAGTCTTCAACTTTTCGTTGAACTTGAACAGTACTGCCGATTTCAACAGAACCCTCAATAGTAGGACTGGCATAGTTAGTTTCCCAGTCCTTGTAGGTTTCAGTGTTAAAATCTATTCCTTCTGCAATTTCTTTAGGGGTGCGCCATTCATTATCAAGACCTGTGTCAACATTTTCAGCAAGTCTCAGAGTAGATGCTGCTGTCCCTGAATCTATTTTCAGTTCAAACGGTTCGGATGTATAAGTTGTTCCGTTAAAATAGGTACTTTTGACGTAGTAGGAGTAATCACCGTCGGCAACTTCTCCTTCTGAGTTTTCAGGAAGATCCCATTTCCATATACCGTTACCGGCAGATCGGACAGTTGTAACGAGGGCATTGTTTTTGTCGTATATTTCAACATCTGTGAATGATTCGGCAATACCTGTCAGGGTTACGTCTTTATTAATATTTGTTATTCCATCTAGTAAAACATTGGAATCATCTTCTTCGATCAAACCGATGGTGGGCGGCTCAGGGTCGACCGCACTGACCAGAAGGCTGGTAGTGCTTGTACTGCTGTTACCGGCATCGTCTGTACTGGTTATGATCGCGTCATAAGGTCCGTTAGGAAGTTGATCCGAATCCGGAATCTGATATGACCATTTGTTGTCCGTACTATCTACTTTGAAAGAGTATTTTCTGAATTCATCCTCTCCACCATACGCTAGTGTCACAGTAACCGTTGTTCCGTGTTCAGCTGTTCCGGAAAGCATCGGAGTAACATCTTTGGTCATATTCGGGGTTAAGGGATCAATATCCCCACCGGTTCCGAATTGCATGGTAGGAAGCTCTGGATCTACCGTGTCTATAGATACTACAGTTGTGACAGTTCGCGTATGCCCGGCTTTATCTTCCGAAACAACGGTGATTTTATATGATCCGTCACCGGTTGTAATGCTTGGAGTATAATCCCATGAATTTGTATCGTCTGGGAGTATAAATTCTGATTTTAAACTGCCGCGTTCTGTACTTTCTTCCGCTATTGTTTTGGTTTCATATCGTTCGCTGACAAAGACCTGGATAGCACTTCCGGCTTCGGCGTTTCCGCCGAATTTAGGTGAAGGTGTATTTGTCAGACCGTCTGAGTTTGAAATTCCGGAATCTGAATCAGTATGAAGCTGAACAGAAAGTTCCGGAGTATACGAAAAGTCAACAGTTATAGGCAGTGTCGTTGTACTGGAATTTCCGGCACGATCAGTACTTACTATAGTATAAGTGTGATCATCGTTCGTCAGTTTGTCGACTTGCTTATAAGTGTATGAGCCTGTGTTTGCTCCCGGTTCAAGGGTAAATGCAGGAGTAGCTGAACCGTCCAGGAATATTTTAACCTGAGTATCGGCTTCTGTTGTGATCTTGAACTGCGGAGTTTTGGAACTGGTTATGTTATCCGTATCGCTTCCAAAGAATGTTCCTTTGGAGTCAAACGCTTCCAACATATCTACGCCTGGTTCCATGGGGTTCACAAGGTCTACCGTATAACTGAGAACTTTATCTACGGTATTTCCTACGCTGTCAGTTGCCCGCAGGGTGTAGGTATGTGTTGTTGTCGTTCCGTCTGTTTCGGCAGGGAAAGAAAATGTCCAGTCTCCGTTAGCATCTACTGCTCCGGCTGAATAAACAACATTCTCACCATCAAGAATTGTGATAATAGAACCGGTTTCTCCGTTGGTCCCGAGTATCGTTACAATCTCTGTATTTACTATGTTGTCATTATCAAACAGTCCGGTGTCGGTTGCAATTTTAAAATCAAAATCTGGCAGAGCTCCGTCGATGGTCAATGTTTCTGAATGGGTGGAAGGATTTCCTGCTTTGTCCTTCGCTTCAATCACGATTGTGTATGACCCCGTATCAAGGGAAATGTTGGCCTCAGAAAGTGCCGGTTCCCATATGCCATTTGCCGGAGGTGTGTTTTCCGTGAGAGAGTAAAGGGTATCACCATCGCTGTTAAGGATGGTGAGAACTGCTTTGTCTGAATTAGGTTCCAGAGTGATATGAAATGTCGGGTCAAGGACACTTGTTTTCATATCGGTGTTGGATATACCGGTATCGTGGGCGGAAACAAGAGCGATAACCGGAACATCTCCAGCTTTGTCTATTGTTACAGTGATCGGATTCGAGTGTTCGGAAAGATTGCCAGCCACGTCATAGTCTTTGACAGTAACGAGGTGATTCCCTTCAGAAAGGGCTGCCTTATCGGCGGGGAAGGGGAGTTCCCATTCTCCGGCTGCGTTAGCTGTAGTTGTTCCGTATAGTTTATAGTCAACGTAGACCTGTACTTCAGTATTGGCTTCTGCTCCGCTACCTTTGAGGTCGGGAGTGTCATCACTTGTGTAACCGTCAGAAGTATTTTCACCTGTGTCGGAAGAGCTTGTTACTTCCGTCAGTAAAAGATCTTTATTCGGTGCGGTTGTATCTATTACAACTACACCTGTTATAGAAGCCGTGTTTTCAGCTTCATCCTTGATGTCGGCTATGAAAGTGTTCTCTCCTTCAGTCAGATTCACTTTATCAACTTTTATAGACCAGTTACCTTCGTCGTCAGCCAGAGCTGTATGTGAGCCTGCCAGTATCTTGTTTCCGGACCCATCTTCCCAATATAACGTAACAGTTGAACCCGGCTCGGTTTTACCTGTGATAGTCGGGTTTTTGTTGCTGGTAATATTATCTGTAGTGTCGCCGGTATTGGAGATAGGATCGGAACTAAGTAAAACTTCACCTGTTGGAGAAACTGAACGGTCGATCGTAAGTGTTTTTTCAATAGAAGTTTTGTTGCCGGCAACATCCTCTGTTACAACTTCGATGGAATTGTCGCCGTCGTGAACAGAATCTGCAGGCAGGGTGTAAGACCAGTTTCCGCTAGCGTCGACTGTTAGGTAACCGTCCCCTTCGGTATTAACTTGACCTTTTTTGACGTAAATATAGAGACGGGATCCGCCTTCGGTAGACCCGGTTAAAGTCAAGTTTGCAACATTACCGTTAGTGGTCCAGTCTCCTTTGGTACCTGCGTCGGAGTCGTTGTGCAGGTTAACTTCAACAGCAGGGCCGATGTTATCCACGACAAGGTCACTGACGATTTCTGTGGCGGAAATGTTGTCGGACACATCTTTGAAAACAGCTTCTACCCTGTAATTGCCGTCATCAAGGGATTCTTCACCGGGGATACTCCATATATTGTTTCCGGTTGGGGAATTTACCGTGAAGGTTTTAATCAGAGTATTGTCATCTTTGTTATATACTGAGATCGTTGCAGTTAAATCTTCTTTTGCGATCCAAGTAAAAGTTGGTGTCGCATTCTGCGTGTTATGGTCATTGTTTTCAAAACCTGAGTCGTTTCCATCTCCGGCAAGCATATTAAAGTCGGTGGAATCTACGCTTTTATCAATTTCGAAATCATAAGTAGTGGTCGCAGAGTTACCGGCGTAGTCGGTTGATTTGATGGTGGCTGTATAGTTACCTTCATCAAGTTTTGCCTGACTGTCAGGAACAGCGTATGTCCATTCACCAGCTCCGTTTGCGGTTGTTGTCCCGGTTTTACCGTTGATAGTTACTTCAATGGTTGATCCGGCTTCCGCCTTACCTTCAATTTGCGGGCGGGTGACATTGGTGATGGCATCATTTAATGCTCCGGAATTGGATATATCGGAGAGTGATACTCCTAATATCTCTTTTGCGTAGGTATCAACATTGAAAGTATAAGTCACTGTCTGCGAAGAATTACCAGCCTCATCTACCGCTGTTACGGATATGTTGTGTTCTTCGTTGGGGGTAAATGTGGTGTTGTCGTATGTATATGTGCCGCTTGCGTCGACAATTGGAGAATCTACGGTTACGCCGTCTACTTTGATATTAAGCTTGGTTCCTTCTTCAAGGTTGGTTAAGTTGAACGAAGGTCTTGTGGAATTTGTGTATACACCGTCGTTTATGCCGTTATTGATATCAGCATGAGCGGTTGTCATGGATATTATCGGGTCAACTGGGTCAACGCGATCGACAGTGACTGTGATATTTTCTGACGTTTCAGATTCATTCCCTGCAATATCGATGGCTTTTACATAAAATTTATACTCGGTATTATCGGGTATGGAACTCTTAGGAACAGTGATACTCCAGCTTGTCGCATCATCAGTAAGGGTTACTGAACCTACAGGTGTATCCACTCCTTCGATATAGAGATAAACTTCGGAGCCGGCTTCAACTGTTCCAGTCAAAGTTATATTATCTTTGTTTGTTAAATTGTCGCTATCGCTACCGAAAGCGAAACTACCATCTTTATAATTTGAATCGGAAGTAGTCTCGAGATCAATATCACCGGGTTTGTCTATTTTCCTGTCTATTTCAACGGGAACAGATGCTGATGAATTAGGGTTTCCGGCATCATCTTCAGTTTCGATATGGAAAGTGTAGGAGCCGTTAGCATCAATCTGTGTTTTGTCGGCATTGTCAGCATGGGCTGAACTGCCGATTGTGTAAGTCCAGTTTGCGTTTTCAGCAACAAAACTTCCTACTTCTGCTTTGGCTCCATTTTCATAAACTTTATAGACAGTTACAGTGTCTCCTAAATCCGAAGTTCCAGAGAAAACTAGATCCGCTGCGTTTGTGATATTGTCGTCGTTCTCACGTCCGAGGTCCGATTCCGTATTTAAAATAAAAGTCGGGTTGGTGATTTTTCTGTCTATTTCAATAACAACATCAGCATGGCTTTCGTTGCCGGCATTGTCAGTTGTTATACCTCTGAAAGTATAGAACCCGTTGTCAAAAGCTGAGGCATTCATTTCAAGAGACCAGTCAGAACCACTTGTTGGATAGCTAATGTGTCCTTCCACTTCTGTCAGCGAGTTATCGCTGTTCACAAGGTAGACTTTAAATTTACTGTCACCAGTTAAATCTGTGTCACCGCTGAAATTCAGTGTGGTGGCGTTGGTCAGATTATCGTCGCTTGTGCCTTGTCCGCCCATGGTGTCGGAATCAAGATTGATGGTGGTATCTGCGATAGTCCTGTCGACCGTGATATCAAGAACATCGGACCATGTTTCATTTCCGGCTTCATCCTGAATGCGGACTTTAAAGACATGGTTTCCTTCGCTAAGGTTGTTGTCGGCGAGTGCATCATTGTCATTAAAAGTATAGCGCCATCCAGACCCGGCGTTATACTCGGCTTCACCTATTTCGGTAGGTTCTGCTCCGCTTACTTCAAATAGGGTGACGGAAACTTTGTCAGAAACTTCTACGACATTGCCGATATTCAGTCTGATAAGCTTGGAATTGGTTAGCGAATCACTCTTGTCGGCAGAGTTGGAGGTGTCATCCAGCTCCAAAGTAGGTTTTTCAGGGTCTACACGGTCAGAAGTTACAGAAATGGTTGCCGGAGCCGTGTTGCCAGCCAAATCTTCTGCAACAGCGGTGAGATCCATTACTTCATATGTATTATCTGTCGTATCGACTTGTGCTGTCCATGTTGTTACACCGTCGACCGTTGTGACAACTGCTGTGGCTACATGTGTGCTGTCATTAAAAGTGTCTGCGCTGTTGTAAATTTTTACAATGCTTCCTTTTTCAACCGTTCCCGTGAGATTGAGAGTTTCAGCATTGGTAATAGAGTCTGTATCAGACCCGATATGCTGACCTTTCGAGTCTGAGTCGGTATGAAGGTCAATATCGACGGCAGGGGGGCTGTTATCAACCACAACTTCCTGCACTGGGGATGCGGTAATGTTGCCGGCGTTATCTTCCACCAGAATCTGATATTTATATGTTCCGTCGAGATTATTAAGGTTGTCTCCGCTGAAGGTCCATGTCTTGTCTGCGTTGATGGTAGCTTCACCGAGAGCTGGTATTGCTTTGAGTTGCTCGGCGGTGTTCTCTCCGTTTACAAGGTAAACATGTACGGAAACATCATTCGCCCCTTCGTCAAGTGTGCCTTCAAGTACGATATTTGTAGCACTGGTAATATTATCATCAGTGTCACGTCCAAGGTCTGTTGCATCAGTAAGTGAGGGGGCGTGTGCAACAGGTGCGGTGCGGTCTATGGTAATGTCCAATTCTTTTGTCAAAAAATTACCCGCAAGGTCTTCTGCAACGGCTATAATTTTATAGCTTCCGTCATTTAGCGCAGTGGAAACATCTTCGGGTATGTCAATGTTCCATTGTTTGTCACTGCCGACAGTATATGTGTACTCAATTGCAGTCCCTTGAACAGTCAGCGTTACGGTGCTTCCGGCATCAGCTTCACCGTCAAAAGAAAGAATCTTTGCGTTGGTCCGGTTGTCTGTATTTGATCCATCAGGCTCGTTACCCGAAGAATCTGAAATATCCATAAGATTTAGACTTAAAGTCTCAAATGTTCTGTCGACTGTTACAACCAGCTCTGTCGATTCATCGGACTTGTTACCTGCATTATCAACTACATATGCAGTGAGTTTGTGTTTATCTTGTGTTGGAGTATAGCTGTAGGTCCATGTGTTTGTTCCGTTGTCTATGGTGGCTTCACCTACAAAGACGTTGTCATCATAAAGATAGACAGACACAGCGTCACTGTCTTCTGCCACAGCTCCGGTAAGAACCAGCGGAGAGCCTTGTGTGTTGTTATCCTCGGCAGATGAACCTGTGTCGCTTCCGGTGGCAATATTGACTGTGGTTGCATCAGGAGTGGTGCGGTCAACAGTTATGTCATGTGTTGAAGTCTTGTGGTTGTTAGCGTTGTCTTCCACTCTAGCTTCAATGGTAAGCCCCTTGGTCTCTCCGTCAGCCACGTAAGAACTGACATCTATTGTGGTGGACCAGTTGCCGGAGGCATCAACATTTATTCCGGCAACAGATCCGACCGAAGGGTCTACTTCGGCGATAAGTACTGTTCCGATATATAAAGAAACTGTGCTGTCTGTGTCTATTTTCCCGGTTAGTTCCAAGCTTGTATTTTTTGTAGTGTTATCAAAGTCTGTTCCGGTATTTGCACCGTCCGGGTTTTCGAAATAACTGTCTGATGTCGCTTCAAGGTCAATGGTCGAAGCCGAAATCTCTCTATCTAGGGTTATGGTGAGATCTGTAGAATTTATATTTCCTGCAATATCAGTGGCAACGGCGGACAGAGTGTATTCTCCGTCGTCAGCGAAATCTGCATCTCCGTCGATATTAATCGCGAAGGTGTAATCTCCGGTGACTGCGTTTGTTATGGTAGCGTTACCTAGTGAGCGTGTGCCGTAGAATATTTCAACAGTGCTGTCTGTGTCAGTTGAACCGGAGAACTGTAGGTTTTCAATATTGGTAAGGGTGTCCTCAGGGGTTCCGACGTTTCCTATAGAGTTTGAATCAAGCTGAAAGTTGGGTGCTGCGAGTGTCCGATCGATTTCAACAGGAAGTGCGTCAAGAGTCGTTTGATTTCCTGCGTTATCTTCAACCACGGCCGAAAATGAATGATCTCCTTCGGTTATGTAGTTTAGCACAGAACCGTCATTGCCGACAGTGAAGCTCCACTTGTAACCATCGGTTGCATTTCCGGTTACGTCTGCAAGGCCGAGTTTTGTTGTACCATCAAAGATTGTTACTTTAACAGCTTCGGCACCTTCTGCACCTTCTGCAAGAGTTCCGGTTAAGAGAATCTCTTTAGCATTGGTAATTTCATCGTGTCCGTCTTTTCCAAGGTCGGAAGCATCAGCAAGGTCAATGATTCCGGCAACCGGATTTACATCATCGAGAGTAAAAGAATATTCTTTTAAATCTGTGTTTCCGGCTCCGTCGGTAGAAACCGCAACAAATGTCAGGTCTGTAGTCTGTCCGACATAGGTTGAGGCTGAGGCATCAAACGGAACCAGTGACCAGTCTCCGTTTGAGTCTACAGTCGAAGTGCCGACATAAAGATCATCACCACCGGATACTTTGAGAAAAACTTCGATGGTACTGTCAGAGTCTCCGCTAACACGCAGATTCAGGATGTTTCCATTACCTTCAACGAATCCGGTGTAATCATCCCCGACAACTCCGGCAGGGCCGCCTGTTGTATCTGTGCTGCTGTCGAGGCTTATGTCCGGAGTATTGATATCCCGGTCGACTGTTACGGCTAATGGGTCAGAATAAGTTGTGTTACCTGCTTTGTCCTGCACGAGAACACTGAAATTATATTGGCCCTTATCCAGTTTCACATTGGTGTCAGCGTAATTGTAAGTCCATTCACCCGTAGTAGCGTTTATGTCAGCCTGTCCGACAATGTCGTCACCGTTTTTAAGGTAAACAACTACATCGTCATTTGGATCGTTTAACCAGCCTTTGAGTACAAGATAGTCTGAGTTGGTTATATTATCCGCTATACCTGTGTCGCTATCGAGTGAGATTGCAGGGTCACCGAGTTCGGGAAAATCTTTATCAACAACCAGTTCAAGGTCAACAGTCTTGTCATTGCCTGCAATATCGACAACTTTTGCTTCAAAAGTGTAGGTGTCTGAATCTTTCACCCAATCACTGTCGACGGCATATTCCCATGTTCCGTCTGTTGCAGTGACTGTGCCCAGTATATGCGTAACACTATCACTGTCACTGCCTGTTACAGAGATTGTTACGGAGCTGCCTTTTTCGGCATTACCTAAAAGTTTAAATTTCGTGAGCGATGTATATTTGTCTGTGTTGTCGCCGTAGTATTCACCATACGTATTATGATCCTCAAAAAGTTCAATAGTCGGGTCTGTAAGTTCAGTGTCGACCGAGACTGTGAGTGATGAGGACTGATTAGTGTTTCCGGCATTATCTTCAATGATAACATAGAAGCTGTGATCACCGTGTGTGACATCAATATCGGGATATTCCCACACGTATTCTGTTCCCACGAGGGATATAGTAGCTTCTCCGGCGGCTTTGGTCCCATCAACGTACAAAAATACCGCAACAGGGTCAGTTGTCGGATTATATGAAGCAAATTTACCTGTGAGGGTAATCTGTTTAAGTTTGGTTATGGTGTCACTTTGGCTTCCGGTATTGCTTGCATCTGCCAAGGTAATAGACGGAGCGTCAACAATTGTTGTGTCGCGAGTCACAACAAGATTTTCGGTCGCGGACCTGTTACCTGCGGCATCAACAGCGACAGCAGTAAAATTGTATTTGCCGTCAGCATCACTGGCGTCAAAGGTTGCGGTGTGTTCCCATTTGCCGTGAACATCTGCGGTAACGGTTGCTATGTAAGTTCCGTTCCTGAATATTTCAACAGTGGAATCGGCTTCGGCATTTCCGTTGAAAGTTGTGTTGAAAAATTTGGTCTGGTTGTCCTGAGCTGTTCCTTCGTTACCGTAGGAATCAGACGTATCGAGCATGTCGATGGTTGTCTGATCTATGGTGCGGTCAAGGGTAACCTCAAGAACGTCCGAGACGCGGCTGTTGCCCGCAGTGTCGGTAACCTTGGTGACAAAATCATGTTTGGCGTTAGCCAGGGATGAAGCGTCATAGGTTAACTGCCATGTGCCGGTGGCGGAAATATATACAAGATTACCGGACTCTACAGTAAGCGCCGCGCCTATGGGGTTTCCGGATGCGTCGGCTTTGTAAAGTTCGACAGTGTTTTCCTGTCCTGACTTAATATCGAAAACAAGAGTTCCATCCGCACGAGCCTGTGTGATTTTGTCAGAGTTCGACCCCACATCAACGTGGTGGTCTGTTACGCCGTAAGTATCACTTCCGGCTTGAAGGTCTAATTCAGGAATCTGAAGAGAGTTGTCATAATTCACGACAAATTGTGTTGAGTCGGAATAGTTTCCGGCATTGTCTACTGCCCGGGCGACAAATGTATATTCAATTTCACCTTCTGAAAGATTATATTCGAAACTCCATGTCCCATCGGTAACAGAATCCGCATCTGCGACATAAACTAATGTCCCGGCACCGTTTACACGGTAGATTTCAACACCAACAGAACCGTCGGTTTCTGTGATTGATCCAGTGAGCACGACCGGGTTGGCATTGGTCAGTCCGTCAGTGTGGTCGTCTCCTGTATCGGTCGCCATGGTTAGCTGGATATCAGGAGTGCTCGGTGGAATTTTGTCAAATTTTATATCTATGCTTGATGTTGCAAGGTTGTCTGCAATATCTACAGATTCGACCGTATAAGTGATAGTTTCAAGACCTGCATCTCCGTAAGTTCCGGTAGAAACATTAGGCAGTGTCCAGTGTCCGGTGGCGTCGGTTGCCACACTTCCGATAACGGTATCACCGATAGAAACAGTTATATACGTTCCGAGATCGGCAGTGCCTTCAAGGACAATGGTATTCTTATTGGTCAGATTATCTACGGAGGTTCCAGTATGTCCTTCGGAGTCTGATACGGTTGCCAGATCAATGGTGACGCCGCTGTTTAATCTGTCAAAAGTCAAATCCAGATTCTGAACTGAATCAGCAGTGTTTCCGGCGTGGTCAGTGGCTTTAGCAACAAATGAGACTTCTCCGTTAAGACCGGAGACATCAAGATCTTCAAGAGTCCAGTTACCGTCTGCATCAGGAGTAAGTGTTGCAATCGGATTTATCAGATCGTTGGTATTGAATATTTCAACAGTACTGTCAGTGTCCGTAGTTCCTTTAAGGGTGATAGTAGTTTTATTTGTGATATTGTCAGTGTTGGAGCCGAGGGTTCCGATACCGAAACTGTCCGATTCATCTATAAGGTCAATGGTCGGGGGTGTTACATCGCGGTCAATCAGAACTGAATATTCATCAGATTCTGAGTGGTTACCTGCAACGTCTTCGGCAACGGCAATAAATTTGTATGACCCTTCATCAATGCTCCCGTAATCATAAGACCAGGTAAAAGTTCCGTTACCGTTGTCAGTGATGGTAATATCATTTGTTCCGTCAGCGTCGGAATCAGTTGCACTGTTGGCAAGTTCTGTTCTGGTTGTACCGTCGATTTTGTAGATGGTTACAATCAGGTCATCTCCGCCTTCGGTGACAACTCCTTTGAGGGTGGCCTCAGTATGTTTGACGATGGCATCATAAGTTGCGTCAGTTGACCCGTCCATATTATCAAGCTCAATGGTGGGTACTGCGGGCAAAGTGCGGTCAACATTAACAACAAGATTTGTTTCAGCTGTGTTGTTCGCTTTGTCACTGGCAACAGCTCTGAAATTGAGAGATTCTTTTCCAGCCAGTCCGTTATTTGTGGAGTCGTACGAATATTCCCACAAACCGGTAGTGCTGTCGGCGTAAATGGTACTAAGCAGTGTTTCTGTGCCGTCTGCAACGGTCAGATATAGATCGATAGGATCGCCTAATCCGGCTGTTCCTTTCAGAAGAAGGGTCTCGGATTTGGTGTAGTTGTCATGATCATTCCCGATTAAATTATGAATTTCCGATGTATCGGAATCTTCATGCAGATCAAGCGTCGGCTTAGTCGGTGGAGTTCTGTCGATTGTTATGCTGATGCCTGCGTCGGTTGATATATCCTCGACGTTTCCAGCTATATCAGTAGCTTGAGCTACAAACTTGTATTTCCCGTCGTTATCAATGTAGGTGTTTTGAACTTCAAAAATCCAGTCTCCACCAACTTTCGAAGCAAAACCGATGGATGTGTATGTTGTTCCGATAACTTTGAAAATTTCAACAGTTGCGGTGTCCGAACTGCTGTTGATTGTAAGATTCAGAGTTTTTTCGTTTGTATAATTATCAGTATTTTCCCCGCCGGCCTCAGTATCAAAGGAGTCGGATTCGTCATTAAGGTCAATACTTGATGAGGGTAGAATATGGTCGATAGTTACTTTTAGCGGAGTTGCCGAGTCTATGAAGTTTCCGGCATTATCCACTGCTCTGGCGTAATAATTGTGTTCTCCTTCGGCTGGATCATAAGTGAAGGTCCATGACGTTCCTACTACGGTTGCCTGTCCGATGGAATTTATGTTGCCTTCTTCAAATATATAAACAGCTACCGCGTCCGGGCCTGCATCATCCGGGGACAAAGTCCCTTTTAAGGTGACGGTGGTTGCGCTGGTTATATTATCAGTGTCTAAAATTCCGAGATCGCTTGCACTGTCTAGGTCAACCTGAGTGGCAGCCGGAGGGGTGCGGTCTATCTCAATACTGAATGGGTTGGTCTGCACCATGCCGGCTAAGTCGGTGGTATGAGCTGTGAATTGGTAAGTTGCATCATCGTAATCCGTTGCATCTATTTCAATAGACCATTCACCCGTAAGTGAGTTTGCAATTACAGTGCTTCCGACCTGTGTGCCGTTGAGAGTTATATATACTTCGGAGGAACCTTCGGTCACACCTGTGATCAGCAGTTTGTTAGATGAAGTGAGAAGGTCGTGATTAGTTCCTATATTACCGGATGTATTTGTGCTGGTATCCAGAGCAATAGTAGTTCCCGCATTGGTACGGTCAATTGTTACATCAAAGATTTCAGAGGTTGTGACGTTTCCGGCAGCATCCTCAACTTCAATTTTGAAATTGTATTTACCTTCTGCAATGGAATCATAATCGTATTCCCAATATGAACCGTTAACATCTGTTTTTATGTCCGCAGTACTTTTAAGAATTCCGTCTTGAAATACCCGGACTTCAACAGCGGCTTCGCCGAGTCGGCCTGTGAGGACTACATCCTCTGCTTTTGAAATGTCGTCGTTGTTGAATCTTCCGCTGTCAGTCTCATCGGAAAGTCCGGCCTCCGCTTGAGTGGGAGGGGTGCGGTCGATTGTTACACTTTGAAGAATGTCATCCGAGACGTTACCCGCAATGTCTTCGGAGCGGGCATAGAAATTATGCACTCCGTTATCATAATCCGTAGCGTCAATAGCTTTGGTCCAGTTGCCGTTTTTATCGGCAATGGTATAGCCTATGATATTTCCTTTATAAACAATTGATACTGTTGAAAAAGCTTCCGCATCTGTTCCGTCAAAGGTTAGGAAATTTTCATTAGTGAGGTTGTCTGTCTTGGTTCCGCCGGTACTTGCCGGACCTGTGGAATCAGAGGCAGAGTTTAAATCAATGGTCGGATTCTTTGTGTCGTAATCTACTTCAACAGTAAGAGTGTCGGAAACAATTGATCTGTTTCCAGCGTAATCTTCGACTACGGCCGTAAACTTGTGAGTACCTACTCCAGCTTTAATGGCGTCTGCTGGATAGGTGTAGCTCCATGTTTTTCCGTCAATGATAGCTTCCCCGAGATAGACTCCGTCTTCATATATATAGACGCTGACTGCGTCTTCAGTCTCAGTAATATTCCCTTTCAGCTTTAAGATCTTTGCATTTGTGATGTTATCAGTGGACGATCTGCCGAGGTCCGATGAACCATCAAGATCAATGGTACTTTTTGTCGGATCTGTTGTGTCCAGAGTAATTTCCAGAGACTTGGAAGCGGAGTTGTCAGCTTTGTCCGTAGCAGTGGCTGTGAATGTGTAGGTGTCATCCACAAATCCGGTGGCATCGACTTCAAAAGTCCAGTCCGTTCCATTGTGGGCTATTGTTGCAAAACCTAGAGATTCATTGCCCCTAAAAATTTCAAGAGTTTTTGTGTCGGAATCGGTTGTTCCAGTGAGCAGAAGTTTAGAATCTCCGCCACCGCTGGTGTACATATCACCCGCAACACCGTTACTGCCGATGGTATCATCAGCAGGGTCGAGAATCATTGTCGGAGCATTTATTTCTTTGTCGAGTTCTATCTCAAGCATACTGGAATTTGCAGAAGGGTTACCGGCTATGTCGGTTGATTTTACAACGACTTTGTAAGTTCCATTCGTAGTTCCAAGGCCGGAAGTCTGATATTCCCAGTTTCCGCTGTCGTCTGCTTTTACAGTGTTACCTGTATTGAGTTTTACTGTCGTATTGTCAGGCTTGGTTACATAAATTTCGATAACACTTTTAGCTTCTGCTGTTCCGGTTAGCAGAACATTACTAATATTGGTTATATTGTCCGATGTGTCACCGGAATTGGAGCTGCTGTCCAAAACTACTGTCGGTTGAATTGTGGTCCGGTCAATTACAACGGGCAGTTCGTTTATTTCAGAAACATTACCTGCGGCGTCAGTTGCAGTGGCTTTAAAAGTATAAGTTCCATTTGAACTTAGTGCGGAGTTGGGTATTTCCTGTGATACCCAGTTTCCGGCTGCGTCAGCAGTAACGGAATAGGTTATGCCGTTCAGAATCAAATTAACGGTGCTGTCCGGTTCAGTGGTTCCTTTAAGGACGAGAGAATCTTTGTTGGTGATATTATCACCGTCGATATTGCTGTCATATCCGTCAGCAAGTTCCATGAACGGTTTTTCTGGAGCACCAGTATCAAGATAAATATTAATGGTTTTAGTGGTGACATTTCCAGCTCCGTCTTCAGCTTCGACTGTGACGAAGTTTTCTCCTTCGTTCAGAGAAACTGTGTTGGGGGCGAAAGTAAAATTCCACGCTCCATCTGGTTCAAAAAAATTATGCTGTTCACCGTTTGCAATGATCTTGAAATATAACCCTTTATCACCGCTTCCGGTTAATGTTGCAGTGGGTTCATTGGTAATATTGTCATATTCACCGGAAGACAGCCCGTCTTCAAGATTTACGCTGAAAATAGGATCTATTGAGTCATAGGTGAACGTTATATCAGTCGGAGTGGATTCATTTCCGGCGAGGTCTTTGGATATGACTGTATAAGTGTGCTCACCCTGAGTCATGTTTGAATTAAGCACAGGGTGATCACTGAGGTTCAGTTTCCATGTTCCGTTGGGATTAAGAACAGCTTCATATTGGTTGTTTATGTCTTTATCAAGCGTAACCAGCACTTGATTAACTTCATCCCGATCAAATGTTCCAGTCAGGTCTGCAACGTTGGTAATATTGTCGCTGTCAAGACCGGAATCTGTGAAAGCCACACCGGGGGCGGGCGGATTCACTGTGTCGATAATCAAGCTCGGAGTAAGAGTTCTGCTTGCGGTATTTCCTGCTTTATCTTCTGAAGTGATAGAGACTGCATAGGTTCCGTCATCCAAATAGTTTCCGTTATTCAAGTCAGATGGAATGTCGTAGTGCCATGCTCCATGTTCGTCCGCAGTAAGAGATATAGATGGAAGCCCCCCAATGGTAAGGGTCAACTCTGTGTTCGCTTCTGCTGTTCCTTCCAAAGTAGGTGTTTTTATAGAAGTGCAGTTGTCGTCTTTAAAATTGGTGTTGTCGTCACTGTTCAGTTGAATTGTCGGTGTCGCAATCTCGTTATCAATGGTTATTTCTATTGTTTTGACAACAGACTTGTTACCCGCCAGATCTTCGGCAAAAACTTTTACGGAATACTTACCGTCTTCCAGATTTAAATCATTCTGAGCGATTTCCCATTTACCGTCAGCACCGACACTTGTGTCTACTAGTACTGCGTCATTAACCTTGGTTCCGTCTTCTTTATATATATTAAGAAATACATGAGAACCTTCTTCAACTATGCCTGTGTAGGTAGGGTTGGTGTCCGTTGTGATCAAGTCATCATTCGACCCTGAATTGGAATCATCATCCAGATCGAATGCCGTAATCTCAGGAGGTGTTTTGTCAATAACAAGTTGATACGGTGTTGCTTCATTGGAAGCCATGTTACCGGCGATATCTTTAACTTCGACTATTACAGTGTAGTTGTTTTCTGGGATTCCTTCCAATTCCGTAGTATATAAATTGGGATCAGAAGATGTAGCATTATCGATCTGAAATGTTTTTACCAGATTGTCTTTGGGGTCAAATACTTTTACAGTGACAGTGCTGTTTTTTTCTGCACGTACATCAAGATATGGGCTGGCAACATTGGTAACCCCGTCAGTTTGATCTCTTCCCGAATCACTGTGATATTGTATATTTACACTGTCGAGGTGAGTATTTGTGTCTATGGTAACGTTGAAATCTGTTCTCGTGAGGGATTCATTTCCTGCAACATCAGTTGTGTTGATGGTGTAGGTTTTGTCTCTGTCTATTCCTATTTTTGGAAGATCGGTAGTCCAGTTACCAAGGTTATCGGCTACAGCTTCCCCTACCTTGATACTCCCATCAAAAATTCTAACTGTGGAGTTCGCTTCCGCAGTACCAGTGATGGTAATAGGATCAATGTTTGTAATGTTATCCCCTAAAAGTTCGCTGTCTGTAACAAGAGTTACATCTGCCGGAGCATCGGGAGGAATTGTATCAATTGTAAAATCATAAGTTGCATCTTCAGAAACGTTTCCTGCCGCATCAGTGACTTTAACCGTTAAAGTATATTCTGCTGAAACGAGATCATTTTCAGGATGCCAGTCCCATTTACCGTCAGCTCCTGTTCTGAAAGAATCATTGCTGACTTCTGTTCCGCTTGAATTGGTGAGAATTATTTCTACTCTGGCGTTTTTTTCACATTCGCCACTGAAATCAGGTTTGATTACATTTGTTATGTAATCAAGTTTGGCGCCTGAATCATCTGCCGGATCAAGCACAATAGAGGAAACTTCAGGCTTTACGGTATCTATTTCAAAACTGATTGACGATTCTTTTGTATTAGATGCGATGTCAGTTGCTTTGACAGTTGCGGTATACTTGCCGTCGTCAAGATTTTCAGGGTTGTTAAGATACCATGTCCCGGAGTTTTGCCCGAGATCGTATGTCTCAACTGTTGCACCACTTTCATTTTTAATGACGACTACAATCTTACAGTCCGCATCGACGTGACCTTTAAAATGAGGATGATTCATATTGGTAATCAGCAATGCGTCTGATTGGTCTCCATGATCATCTGCTGCATCCATCTCAATATCGAGAGTGCTGATACTGCGGTCGATTGTTAACGTTTCGACCTTTGTTCCGGATGAATTTCCGGCCTGATCAGTTCGGGTTACTTTTATTTCGTATTCACCCTCGCTGTAATTTTCGAGGTCGGAGGTCCATTCTCCAGACACACTATCCGGAATGGCTGTGTAAATTGGTCCACCGTTAATTTGTATGGAAATTTTATCTGTAGGATCTACGGTTCCGCCCAAGGTGACGGTGTCGCTGTTAGTGGTCCAGTCTATGGGGTCGCCGAGGTTGCCGGAATTTGTAAGCAGTTCAACATTTGGAATAGTGGGGGCCAGAGTATCTATGACCAGAGGACTGAGCACCGCCGCCGGTGATTTGTTTCCGGCTGCGTCTGTTGCAACAACGGAAACCGTGTAAGTTCCGTCTCCGAGTGTGTCGGTTCCGTAGTTGTTATAGATCCAGTTTCCGTGTGCATCGGTAGTCACATCTGCGGTATGAACAACTATTTCCTCACGTTCAAAATCAAGAGTGACCGTAGAGTTTTTTTCGGCTTTACCTGTTAATTTTGGAGTGGAATCATTTGTATAATCATCGGTTGCATATTCAGGATTTTCTGGAAAACCTGAATCAGAGGTGGCAGCAAGATCAACAGTCGGCGCAATCGGTGCTGTTCCGTCAATAACCAGAGTTCTTTCTAAAAAGGCTTCATCGGATTCATTGTCAGCCACGTCTGTAGCAACGGCCTTAATAGTGTAGGTTCCGTCTGTTAAATTTGAAGAGAGAGAAGAAGTGTTCCATTGTCCGAGGTCATCTGCTGTTGCTGATGCTGTCGCGACAACAACTCCTAAGTTATTAACAACGGAAACAATAACCGTACTGTCTTTTTCTGCTGAGCCGCTGAAGAGGGGAGTCCTTTCGCTTGTAAGAAAGTCTCCAAGAGTTTCTGTGTCGGAAAGTGAGTTCAGATTGATTGTCGGTAAATCAGTCTGTGAATCAATTGTCAGATCAAGTGCAGCCGACTGCACTGAACTTGTTCCGACGTCATTTGTAGCCGCTGCGCGTATTTCGTATTCGCCGTCCGTCAGGTCTACCGGACTTGTCCATTCCCAGTTTCCACCGCCTTTCATTGTCGCGGAGTATTCCGTGATTACACCGGTTGTTACGTGCGTAACATATACCGTAACTTCAGTGTCCGGATCAGCGGTACCTGTTATAAGGGGCTTCTTGAAAGATGTTATGTTGTCTGTGGTTATTCCTGAGTCAAACGCGGCAGGCAGGTCCAAAGTCGGCACTGTCGGGTTTGATGTATCGATTGTAAAAGAATATTCAACAGTCTCTTCATTTCCCGCATAATCAGTAAGAACCAGCTTGGCGGTGTATGTCCCGTCGCCGCCATGCAGGGTGGGAAGTTGTTGTGTCCATGTTTCGCTGCCTTCAGGAATATTAACGGCATGCAGTGTGACAACGCCGTCCGGACCTTTGACCGTCAGTTGTCCTGTTGATCGTTCTTCTCCGGTTCCGGTAAGGATAGGATTGAGAATATTGGTTATGCCGTCGATTGCGCCGCTGTCGGAGCCTGCCGCCAAAGTTATTGTCGGATCAGGGCTGACATCTGTATCTATGACAAGCGTATGTTCAGTAGGGTGCTCACAGGTATTTCCTGCTAAATCCACAGCAGTGGCAGTTACTTGATAAGTTCCGTCAGAAAGTTCTCCTGAAGGATGAATGAGGTCAAGATTTAAATCGGCAGTGGATAAATTCCAATTTCCGAACTCGTCTGAGGTCGTGGTTCCAACAAGTTTTCCGTCAATAGAAAGTCTTATTTCTGAATTTTTATCAGTGGTTCCTGAAAATTCTGGAGTGGTGTCTTTTGTAAGCCAGTCTAAAGCATCTTCACCGCTGTCTTCAGTTAAATTTAATACAGGTGCAGCCGGTCGCGTGGTATCAATGGTTACGTGATGAAGATAGGCCGCTTCGCCATCGGAACTGGTGTTTCCTGCAAGATCAGTTGCGGTTAATTTAAAGGAGTATTCTCCTTCCGGGAGTTCTTCTGTAAGTGTGTATTTCCATGTTCCGTCTTCTCCTATCTCGATGGGGGTAGTTGTTTCGATTTCAATATAATCACCACTGCCAACTAATAAATAAGAAAGAGTTAGAGTGCTGTTCGGGTCTCCGCCTGTCCCCTGTAAGGTCGGAGTAGTGTCTTTTGTATAGTTGTCGGTTGCATAGTCGGGATTTGATAATGTTCCTGTGTCTGATTCAGGAGCGAGGTCCAATGTCGGGACCGGCGGAGGGGTAAGGTCGATTACCAGTTTAAATGAGGCTGAACGGGCGGACATTCCACCGATGGTGGAAACCGCGTATACAGTGTGATCTCCCTCATCAAGAGAGGGTATGCTGGTGAAAAGAAATTTGCCGTCTCCGCTGGATGCGGTAGTACTTTCTACAAGTGTTCCGTCAACATAAATTTGGACAATAGAATTAGGTTCGGCTGTACCTTCAAAATCCGGCTCTACTTCATTGGTGACATTGTCAGTCTTGAGTCCGCTGTTGGTATCTTCCGTAAGATGCAACATCGGGGTGGCAATTGTTTTGGGAATGACAGTTACCGGATTACCACCTTCGTTTTCATTAGGGTCGGCATTTTCAGGGGCGGAAGTACTTTTTACCGGTTCAACACGATCAATTTTCTCATTTTGAGTTTGAAAATGTCCGGATCTTGTGGAGGTATTCGGATTGAATGGTTGTTCTAGATTATCGTTTGCCCCTTCACCGTTTTTTTGCTCGAGTTCTTCCTGATCCTGCATAAGTGCCTGATTCAGATCTTGAGGAACCTCTGCCTGTGCGGGGGGGGTCTCGGGGTCTTTTGATCCTATTTCTTCTGAAACATTGCCTTCTTTTTCATCTCCGCTGTCTTCGTCCCGCTGGTTGGCATCCCAGATAGTTTCTTCTTCGTCGAACCTTTCCATGTCGGGGATTTCTGCGCGAGTGAAAAGTTCATGAGATTCGAGGGCTTGTCCACTGGCAAATTCCATGCGGACATTGCCTTCAAGGCTCATTATGTTACCGACAAATAGAAAAACCTGTTCTTGATTGTTGCCATCAATAAGAACGAGGTCCGCTCCTCGGAGTTCAAAAGTATAGTCGTCTGGAGACCCAGTTACGTTATAAATCGTTGAAGGAGCGATTCTCTCCTGTGATGCTGTCTTTTGTTCTGCCATGACTCCCCAGTCCTCCTGCGCTCCACAACGCTAATTTATTATAAAAAACCTTTTTCTATCGGTAAGTTAAGAACTTCTGCAAGTCGTCCTTCTTCTAAAATAATATTCAAAGTTGCCCGGATTCTGGCAAATCGTGCGTTTACTTCTCTTACTGCCGCACTGGTCTGTCCTTCTCTTGCTGTAATAAGGTCCAGCAGAGTTCGTATTCCGAGATCAAACTCGCTTAAGTAAAGGCTCATCAAATAAATGCTTGAATCATAGGCTTCTTTTGCAAGCTGGTATTCTTTTGCAGAAGAGTCGTAAGAGTTAAATGCATTATCTAAAATGTTTTTGATTTCCAGTTCGGTTGTATGTTTTGTCGCTTCCAATCTTTTTAATATTGCTTCTTCTTTTTTTATCTTTTCGTCTGTAGCAAATCCGTTAAAAAGATTCCAATTCAGTGTTAGTTGTGCGTCAAAAGAGTTTTTGTCGTCATTGTGTTGTTGCATCTCATTTTTTGCCTGTAATTTATAACCTAGAGATGGAAGGTATTCTGTCGATTTAGCTGAAATAACCATTTTCTGAGATTCTATTTCTGCTTGGGTTGCTCTTAAGCTTATATTAAAATTTAATGCTCTGGAATAAGAGTCTTCAGCATTACCGAGTATTCCCACTTTGAGTAAATTTACATTCGGTTCAATATCTGTGACCGATTGTTTTATTATGTTTTCAAGAAGTACTTTAGCCGTCTTGAATTGTTCATTTTGAATGACAAGTTGTGATTCAGTCGATTTAAGAGATACTTCTACTTTTTGAGCATCAGCTTTGGATGAAATACCTGCGTTGTATCTTTCCCAAAAGGTTTCAAGCAGTTTTTGGTAAAACTGCAGCGAATTTTCATAAACCCGTAAAAGTTGTTTTGCCTGTAAAATGGTCAAGTATGAATTTATGGTAAGGGCGGCAATATCTTCATTTGTTCTCGCAAAACGTAATTGTGCACTGTCTGCTTTCAGTCTTGCGCTTGCAACTTCGTCTTGCAGTCCACCGAAGTTAAAAATGGTTTGAGTCATGGATACTGAGCTGTCGCCATATTCCGTGATATCGGTTTTCAGATCATGCTTAGGTCCAAGGTTAGCTTGAAAATCAATGCGCGGATAATAGACGCTTTTAGAAATATTGTAGTTGGCTTCTTCTTCCTGTCTGGTCGCTAAAGCTCTATCTATTAATGGATGGTGTATCACTGCAAGGCGGCACGCCTCGTGTAACGTAAGTACAGCGCCTTTGTCCGTGGAAGCAGGGTTTGCTGTCGTAGAAGCTGTTGCGTTTTGTGTAATCTCTGGTTTGGCTACTTCTATTTGAGTTGCATTGGAGACCGATGGACCCGTTTGATTCGCCGTAGATTCTCTTTTAATCGGTGTCGCATTGGTATCAAAAAAGTTTATATCGTCTGCACTGATATATTCTTCATCAACATTAATTTGAGAGAGCGCGTTTGAACCCGTTTCTTGAGCAGGTACCAAATCATTCTGGGCAATCTGTGTGGAAAGTTCATTTAAAGAATTCGAAGGATTTTGTTTTAAGTGTTGTGCTGTGTTGCTATTAAGTTCTGGTTTTGTTTTTAGGTCAGGAGTGACAGCATAAGCGTTCCCGTTCAAAGGAAAAAAGGGGGCGCATATTACAAAAAGAATACAAATAATATTAAAAGTAGCCTGAAACATTTTTCACCATAGGGTTATTAAAAACTGAAGAATGAAGTGTTAAATAGAAAAATTTTTAACTATCCGTTTTTTTGGTTTCAAGGGCTTGCTCAAGAGCTATGACCATCTGTCGGGATTCTTTTATAAGCCGTCCGGAAAGTTCATTTCCAAGTTTGACTTCTTTTGTTGTTTCGATGGACTGGTCTTGGACAGTTTTCATTACTTCTGCTGAACTTTGCTGCAAAATAGTCATTTCAAGTAAAAATCTATTTGTATTAGTTAACGTTTCGATAAGGGCTTTGTTATGTTGGACAAGTTGTTTTGAAATAGCTTTAAGCTGGCTTGATAATCCTTCATCTGAAGGAAAGTCTAGAGAGTCCTCAGAGTCAGTTTTACAGGCAAAGTTAGTTTTTTGGTTTAGCCAATTTTCCAGTTTACTTTTGAGCTGATCATGTATCCGGCTTAAAAAAATGGAAAGAATGCCTACAACTCCGCTACCTGCAAGCCCGAAGAGCGATGTTGAGAAGGCCGTTCCCATACCCGCCATGGGTTCTTTTAACTGTATGATAAGTTGAACCATAACAGTTAAAATGGAGCTGTCTCCTGTATCGCTGAGTCCTCCGGCAAGCGCGCTTAATATCTCACCCATAGATTGTAAGGTAATTGTTAGCCCTAAGAAGGTACCCATAAGCCCCAGTAAGACGAGGAATCCACCCAAAAAAGAGACTAGAGAGGTTCTGGACGATATGCTTTGTTCAAGTCCTTCAACGATAGATCTAGTGTCACTTGAAGAGTTTACAAGAATATATCCATTCTTTTGAACGGATGAGATCATAGGTTTTAATACTGTAGTAAGGAGGCCGCTTTTATAATCTTCTGCGTCGAAAGATGATTCTGAGGGGTTTTCACACCACTTGGTAAATTTTTCAAATATAGATATTTCATAACAGACAGAGACAATATAATGAAAGACTAAATAAATACTGCCAACGATAACGGTTGTAATAATTGAATTAATTGGAATTGAAGTCTTAAATAGTGACGTTATGAAATCGAAACTCAGCACTACTCCAAGCAAAAGCGTGGCTAAAAATGCAATAGAAAAATATAAATAAAGTTTATATTTGTTAGATTCTTTAAACATTATATAAATCCTAATAATATAGAATGTTTGCATTGCAAACATTCTAAGATTTGTAGTAGATTATTGTGACTTTAATAATAAAATCAAATGTATTTAGAAGAGCCCAACCCCTCGTTTCGAGTATAGGCCTTATAACGCAGCAATGTAAAGCTTAAGGGCTTTATTTACTTGATAACACGACTCCCTATCATGTTCAAATTTATTGTCAATAAAAAACTATAAAAAATAACTGAATAGTGTTTTGAGATCAATTTGTCGGTAGAAATTGTGTAAAATTAAAAAATGTAGAAATAATTATGGATATTCACGATAGGGTGAAGCTTTTAAGATTCAGCAAGATCTAAATGAAAAAATGGGTAAGTTTGAGCAGATTAGAAATGGTTTTGAGTCGAAGTCTAAGAAAAATATTAATAATAAAAAATTGAAGGAATATTCTTTTAATCAGTTTGTTTGTCTGTTAAAAATCAGTCTCTTAATTCAGGACATATTATTATAGATAAGAGTTCTGTTTAATTTATCACGGAATATATTAACGGTTAACTAAGTAAAATATTCCTTTCAGCAGAAGGACATATGATGGATTGGTGGGGAACACTTCCGGTTTTTTGGCAAGGCTTTATTGTTGGCGGCGTGGTTGTCCCGCTTTCTATTGTGTTAATTGAGATTGTTGTAAAAATGGTCTTGTCCCGGAAAGTCATACTGAAATAAGGTTATAGCTTCTAATCTTATCTTTCTAAATAAAGCTGTTAAGGATTTACGTTGTTAATGCACCGTGAACCCTTTTTTTATAAGTTATAATTGCGAATTTTAATTGAGTTTAAAAAAGTTTTTAAAAATAACCCCGAAATTCATTGACAATGAAAGTCAATATCAATACATTGTGCTCGTTGAGTGTGTCGATGAAAACAAATTATTAGATTGAAATAAGATATTAGATTTGAAAGGAGTCAGTTATGTGTAGTTTCAGCAATGCTTGGAAATTGAACAGGGAAGGAATGGCCGCTTGTAATGAAGGAGATTTTGAAAAAGCTGAGGATAGTCTTCTAGAGGCTATCAGGTTGGCTTCATGTAAATCTCGTAAAATTCACCGGGCAACAATGTTTAACAATTTATCAGTAATATATCAGATGAGTGGTAGAATAAACGATGCCGTACAAGCTTATAGTTCTGCGATCAGTTACTTAAATCCAGAACATAAAGGTCAAGCCGCGTTGATTGCCAGAATGAAAGGTAAGCTTGAATCTCTGAAAGATATTGCAGCGTAACAATAGCCTATTCTATTTTTAATAAACCGGAAAATCTGAGAGGGTTTTCCGGTTTATTTTTTTTTACAAAATCAATTATCCATATATTTTAGTCTAATTTATAAAGGAATCCTTAACAGGGCTTGACTTTGTGTGGAAACTGCCTAAATAATCCCAGTTCTTTTGCTATATATTGTGAAAGGGTTCACTTGCCTTTTTTATAGCATTGCTTACGTACACAACCGTCGTATTTTCGAGCACGGCGAATATATTTTAGAAGGAGTACTTAAAATGGAATTTAATATTGAAGAGACATCCCCGGTAGAAAGAGCTGTTAAAGTTGTTGTTCCAGCAGAAGAAGTTGGCGCAGCCCTTGATGCGACTATCGCTTTGTATAAAGTTCAGACACCTATTAAAGGATTCAGAAAGGGCAAGGTCCCTGCTTCTGTCGTTCAGTCTAAGTACAAAAAACAGATTGTAACCGAAGCAACAACTGATCTGATTAACTACCAGATCAATGAAATTCTTAATGGTCAGTCTATCGTGCCTGTTTCCAAAATTGATGTTGATGCAGCTGAACTTGTTAGAGGCGAAGACTTCAATTACACTATTTCATTTGAAATTGTTCCTGAATTTGATACCCCTGTATACCTTGGCCTTGCTGTTGAAGAAGAACGTGCTGAAGTTGCTGAAAGTGAACTGAAAGACGTTGAAACAAGACTTCTCCAGAATATGGCTACTATTGCACCTATCGAGGATGATCGTCCTGCAAAAGACGGCGAACTTGCTTCTGTCACTTTCTCTGCTGAAATGGACGGACAGCCTATTCCCGGTGTTCAGGCTGACAACTTCGACCTTCCCATCGGTGAAGGGCATTCTTTGAAAGAATTTGAAGAGTACGTAAAGACTCTTAAGTCCGGCGAATCCGGACAGACTGATATTACTTTCCCTGATGATTTCATCAACGCTGAATTGGCAGGTAAGACAGCAACTATGAAAGTTACTGTTCATGCAATTAAAGAGCGTAAAATGCCTGAATTGACTGATGAGATTGTTAAGCAGATCGGCGGTTTTGAATCCGTTGATAAAATGCGTGAAATCATTAAACAGTCCTACACTGCTAACCGTAAACAGCTTTGCAAGAGCACCGCTCTGACCAAACTGATCAGTAGCATTGTTAAGGATCTTGACTTCCCGCTTCCTCCTTCTCTTCTTGCCGACCGCACAGACCGTATGGTTGCTGACGTTATTACCCGCGCTGAACGTTCAGGACGCAGCTTTGAATCTATTGGTAAGAGCATGGAAGAACTTCGCGCAGAACAGGCTACTCTTGCAGAAGAAAGTGTCCGCACTGAAATCTTCCTTCTTACTGTTTCCAACCGTGAAGAACTCACCGTTGAACCTCAGGAAGTTGAGGGAGCTCTTCAGCAGATCGCTCAGCAGACACGTCAGGACTTAAATTCTGTCAAGTCTTACTATGAAGAAAACAATCTTCTTATGCCTCTGAAAGATAGACTTCTTGCTGATAAAGCTGCTGAGTTCATCTACGAAAATGCAAGTGTTACTGAAGTAGAGCCTGAAACAAAGGGTGACAAGTAACACTTACGTTTTGCTATAGACAAAAAATGGCGGCACGGTTTACAAAAACGTGCCGCCTTTTTTCTTTATCCGGGAAAAAGGTTGTCTATGATCGTATATCTCGTTAACTACTGAAATTAGAAAGGGCTGAAATCGGTTTTGTTCCGATTTATACTTGTACTTGGGCTTTCAAATGATTAGAATATTTTTTTGGTAAAATGGCCCTTATGAAGGGTGGTTGAATTCATAATTGTGAGAATTTTACCCTTCTTAATTATATTACATTTCTTCTCCCGGGAGATATTGATGTCTGGAACTATACCTATTGTTATTGAAACTACCGGACGCTCTGAACGCGCTTACGATATTTACTCACGCCTTCTAAAAGATCGAATTATAGTACTTGGAAGCGCGATTGATGATCATGTTGCAAGTGTTATTTGCGCACAGTTACTTTTTCTGGAATCGGAAGATCCTGAAAAAGAAATTTATATGTACATCAATTCCCCCGGCGGGTCCGTAACTGCCGGTTTGGCAATTTATGATACCATGCAATACATTTCAGCACCTGTGGCAACCCTTTGTATGGGCCAGGCTGCAAGCATGGGCGCATTTCTTTTATGTGCCGGAGAGAAAGGAAGCCGCTATTCTCTGCCGAACAGTCGTATCCTTATTCATCAGCCTTTGGGCGGTGCACAGGGACAGGCTACTGATATTGAAATTCAGGCGAAAGAGATTCTTAGACTAAAGGCGAACCTGAATGCCATCATGGCTGAGAACACAGGAAAGAGCCTTGATGAAATTCAGAAAGATACGGATCGCGACTTTTTCATGTCAGCCGAAGAGGCCATTGAGTATGGTCTTATTGATAAAGTTCTAACTTCGCGTGGCAAACTTGAAGCCAAGGAAGGTTAATTCCTGATGAGTAAAGATAAAAAAGGTTCAGGACAGGACCTTCATTGCTCCTTTTGTTCTAAATCTCAGGATGAGGTTCAGAGACTGATTGCCGGACCTGATGTTTATATCTGTGATGAATGTGTTCAACTTTGTAATGACATCATGGCACAGGAAGCGGTTAGCGAGGAGTTTGATGCAGGAAATCTGCTGTCTCCTCAAGAAATTAAAGAATTGCTTGATGAATATGTTATCGGACAGGACCATGCTAAAAAGATTTTGGCGGTTGCTGTTCATAATCATTACAAGCGTGTATTTTATACTAAATCAGGTACTGATGATGTTGAAATCGATAAAAGCAACATCCTTTTAATCGGCCCTACCGGATCTGGTAAGACTCTGTTAGCTCAGACTCTCGCAAGAGTTTTAAAAGTACCTTTTGCAATTGCTGATGCTACAACTCTCACCGAAGCAGGTTATGTTGGTGAAGATGTTGAAAATATTCTTGTTCAGCTTTTGCAGAATGCTGATTATGATATTGAATCAGCTTCCCGCGGAATTATCTATATCGATGAAATAGACAAAATATCCCGTAAGGGTGACGGCCCGTCTATCACTCGTGATGTTTCCGGTGAAGGTGTTCAGCAGGCATTGTTGAAAATAATTGAAGGAACCGAAGCTAATATTCCTCCTAAGGGCGGTCGTAAGCATCCTCAGCAGGAATTTATCAGACTTGATACTTCGAATATTCTATTTATTCTTGGCGGTGCATTTATCGGGCTTGATTCGATTGTACAGCAGAGATTGCAGGGAGCCGGAATCGGTTTCGGAGCAAATGTTGAATCCAAAAAAGAATTGGGTATCAGCGAAATGTTCCGTAAATCAGAACCAGCTGACCTTGTTAAATTTGGTTTAATTCCCGAATTTGTTGGGCGTATTCCTGTTCAGACAGCTTTATCAGAGTTGACTGAAGAAGATCTTGTCCGCATTCTTCAGGAACCTAAGAACGCTCTGGTTAAACAATACAAAAAAATGTTTGATCTGGATGGAGTCCGTTTGACTTTTACAGCGAATGCTCTTGTCAGCATTGCCAGTCTGGCTGTTAAAAGAAAAACAGGTGCCCGTGGTCTTAGAAATGTTCTTGAATCAATCATGCTTGATATAATGTATACGCTTCCTTCCCTCACTGGAGTGAAAGAGTGTGTTATCAATAAAAGTGTGGTTGAAACGGGAATGGAACCCTTGCTGTTTTTTCAAAACGAAGTAAAAAGTGCATAAACTTCTCAGCGCCTCCAGTCGATAAAACTGGGGGCGCTTTTTTTTAGTTCGCCCGCCTTGATCAATTTTCTATATAATTTTTTCAATTTTTGTTATTTATTGATATTGCAATAAATATTCGTTTTTCGGTTTGACAAAACTGTTGTGGGTATTATTTCAAGTTCTTAAAGGTTTATAGTTAATTTTGAAAACTTTTCCAGATTAAAAGCAGGAGGATAAATGTCGTCCACAATATTCGAAGGTGGCAACGAATCCGCCGAAAAAAATATTCTTCCAATGATGTCACTGCGGGAAGTCGTAATGTTCCCGCGTTCTATAGTACCTCTTTTTGTAGGGCGCGAGGCATCTATAAAAGCCATTGAAGAAGCTATTTCGGAACATGACAAAAAGATTTTTCTTGTCACTCAGGAATTTCCAGAGAAGGAAAAACCTGAGCCTGAAGACCTTTTCAGGGTCGGTACAGTAAGTAAAATTCTCCAGATGCTCAGACTTCCTGACGGCACAATTAAAGTCCTTTTTGAAGGTCTTTACCGTGCACAGTGGGATCCTCAGGCTGACGGGAAAACTTTTGATGATGTTTTTCCTCTGGTCAGTCTGGAAACGATTGAAGATCTTCCGGCTGATGTAAATGTTACAGAGGCGCTTGTCCGTTCTGTTCACACCGCTCTTGAGAGTTTTGGGAAAGTTAATAAAAAGTTGGCTCCGGAAACTGTTCTGGCTATTTCGACCATTCGAACAGCTGGAAAGTTAGCTGATTCAATTATGCCTCATCTTAAAGTCGAGTTTACCAAGAAGCAGGTTATTCTTGAAATGACTGACCCGCTTAAGAGACTTGAGGCTGTTTATGAACTTTTGCTGGGTGAAATTGAAATCGTGTCCATCGAAAAGCGTGTGAAAAATCGCGTGAAAGGGCAGATGGAAAAGAACCAGCGTGAATATTATCTTAACGAACAACTCAAAGCCATCAACAAAGAGATGGGACGCGAGGATGATCCGCAGTCGGAAGCTCAAGCTCTTGAAGAACAACTTGACGCTAAAAAGATGGATGATGAATCCCGCGAGCGCGTTCGTAAAGAAATTAAAAAACTTCGCCAGATGGCTCCTTCTTCCGCAGAATACACAGTTGTCCGTAACTATGTTGACTGGATTATGGAGCTGCCTTGGAACGAATATAAAAAAGTTGAACTTAATATTGCAGAAGCCCGTAATATCCTGGATGAAGATCATTATGGTCTTGAGAAGCCGAAAGAGCGCATTCTCGAATATATGGCTGTTCAGTCTCTTGTTGAAACAATAAAGGGACCGATTCTCTGTTTTGTTGGTCCTCCCGGAGTTGGTAAGACTTCTATCGCCCGGTCCATTGCAAGAGCTATGGATCGTGAGTTTGTTCGTCTGTCTCTCGGTGGTGTGCGCGATGAGGCCGAGATCAGAGGTCATCGCCGTACATATGTCGGAGCGCTTCCCGGTAAGATCATTCATTCACTCAGACGTTGCGAATACAGCAACCCCGTTATCTGTCTTGATGAAGTTGATAAAATGAGCACTGATTTCAGAGGCGATCCTTCTTCTGCCTTGCTTGAAGTCCTTGATCCTGAGCAGAACGGAACCTTTAGTGATCATTACCTTGATTTGGACTATGATCTTTCAAAGATCTTTTTCATAACTACTGCTAATGATCTAAATTCTATTCCGGGTCCGTTGCAGGACAGAATGGAAATTATACGTCTTCCGGGGTATCTTGAAACTGAAAAAACTCAAATAGCCAAGAAGTTTCTTTTGCCCAAACAGATCTCTGAGCACGGTTTAAAAACTGATAATATTGCTGTTTCTGACAGTGCTATGCTTGAGATTGTCCGTACATATACAAGAGAAGCCGGTGTTCGAAGTCTTGAACGTGAGATTGCTAAAATATGCCGCAAGACTGCAATGAAGATTGTTGAGGCTGACGATAAAGCTCAGAATATTCATGTAACAAAAAATAATCTTGCAAAGATACTGGGTGTTCATAAATACAGTCATGGCTCCAGTGAAGAAAAGTCTCTTATAGGTGTTGCCACAGGACTGGCTTATACTCAGGTCGGCGGCGAAATGCTTATGGTTGAAGTCGTTCTTATGCCGGGTAAAGGGAAAGTTGTTATCACCGGGAAGCTTGGCGAAGTTATGCAGGAGTCTGCACAGGCCGCTCTTTCATATATCCGCTCACGTTCGGACCTGTTCGGTTTGAAGCCTAACTTCCATGAGAAGATAGACATTCATGTTCATGTTCCCGAAGGGGCAATCCCTAAAGACGGACCTTCTGCGGGGATTACTCTTTGTACCGCGATGGCGTCAGCGTTTTTGAACGTGCCGGTGCGCCATGATCTAGCCATGACAGGTGAAATTACGTTGCGTGGACGAGTCCTTCCCATCGGGGGGCTTAGAGAAAAACTGCTTGCCGCTCATAGAGGACTTTCAAAGGTAGTTCTTATTCCTGCTGAGAATGAAAAAGATCTTAAAGAAGTTCCAGATACAATTTTGAAAGATCTGGAAATTATCCCGGTTGAAAATATGGATCAGGTTTTAAGTCATGCTCTTGAAAGTCTGACGGCGGAAGAATTATTCAGAGGAAAGAATAACATTACTCCTATCGCCTTGACTCTTATAAAGGAGGAGTATCAGCCTCCTACTCATTAATTTATATCACTGAAATTGTTTTTGTGAAGGGTGTTCTCTTAAAGGGAGCACCCTTTTTTTATAAGCATTTTTTAACAGGTTTATTATTAATCTTAGTTTGTGTTAGTGTGAGAAGAAAGGTGAATTGATATAAAAAAGATAAATTATGAATCACATAAAACTAAAAAAGATAATTGTAACATTCATTTTTATCATAGCACTTGGGATAGCTGTGAGGACTGCTGTTTCAGCTTCTACAAGTGCGACTGATCGTAATGAACTTGAAACAGCTTTTAAAGGTGCTGTACAGGAGCTTCATATTCCAGGAGGGGTTATGTTTATTCGTAGTCCTACTGGAGAGCGATGGGCTTTTTCTGCTGGAGTAAGGACTATCAGCCGTGGTGGGCCATTGGTTCCCATGACTTCAAATTTAAAATTTAGAATAGGAAGCATAACTAAAACATTTGTTGCATCAGTAATGCTCATGCTTGTGCAGGAAGGAATTGTAAATCTTGATACTCTTGTGCGTGATGTTTTGCCCGGAGTTATCGAAGAGGATGATAACGTTACAATTCGTCAGCTTTTACAAATGAGAAGCGGACTCGGAAATTTTTCAACCGATAAATTATTTTTAAAAAATTTTAGAAAACAGCCGTGGAAATCATGGTCTCCTGTCGAACTCCTGTCTTTTAGTCCTGATAAAAAATCTAGATCAGTTTCCAATGTTTCCTTCGATTCAAGTTATTCTTTTGAGTACAGTAATTCAAATTACGTTGTGCTTGGGTTGATTATTGAAAAACTCACCAAAGACAAAATTGAAAATCAGATATACCGCAGAATTTTGAAACCTTTAAAACTGAAAAATACGTCCTTTCCAACCCGCAGTTCCAGTTTGTCCGAGCCTTACGCAAAAGGGTATGATTTCAATCCGGTAACTGGAGAAGTTACTAACTTGAGTCAGAGGATTAATCCTTCGTGGGCATGGGGTTCTGGAAACGGTGTTTCAACGGCACAAGATTTAATGAAATGGCTTAGGGCTTATTTAAACGGATTCAAAATTGATGAGAGTTTACTGAGCGAGCAGATGAAACTGATTCCGACAGGTTTTTCGGGCGTTTCGTATGGTCTTGGAGTAATGAGTAAGCATGGAGCCATTGGTCATAATGGTAATTATGCAGGAATATACACTTCAATTGCATGTAGATTCAGAGGTTATGATTTTGTTATTTTAACAAATGGCCAATCAAACGGAGGAGGGAGTGATGCCACTGCTGAATCTGTTTTTTGGCAGGTCGTTAATAATTCGGGTCTTTTCAAAAACTAAAGCTTAGTCCCACCCCAACGTCACGCCCTTTTTTTTCAGGGGTAATCCTCTGATTGTTTTTTGGTGTATTTTCGTTATGTTCAAAAAGAAGACCTGCACTAACCCCTTCTGATATTTTAACATCATCGTGCGGTTTAAATTGTTTTTCAATATTATCCTTCATTAAAGAGGTCTTTTTACTTGAATCCTGTTTAACGGTTAAATCATTTCCCAGATTAATTTCAGCAGCCTGAACTTGAATTGCTGCTATTGATAGAATTAAGGATATTATTAATGTGATGGTGAATTTAGACATATGATATTTTTCTTGAATTTGTATAAAATTGTTAAAATTTTTTCTTTCATTATTAATATAAGAAATATGAAGCATTAGTATAAAATCAATAAACTTAAAGTTTGAATAATGAGTATTATTATATTCAATAATATTTTCGTTATAAATGGGTGCTCATTAACATGGAGGGAAGCACGTAATTAAGACGATTTTTTTAAAAGCTGAAACTGAATCCCAGTCCAAGGCCGAATCCCTGTTTCTCGGGGGTATAGCTCTGACTGTTTTCAGGAATATTCGAATCAAGTCCGAAGATGAACCCGGCGCTTACTCCCTCAGATATGTTAAAACTATTAGTAACTTTAGAGTTATTAGTCAGACGACTTGTATTGCGGGAATTGTTTTTTTCAGTATCAAGCCTGATAGTAAGCTCTTTCCCTGCATAACGTTCTGCAGCCTGAATTGAGGCTGTAGTCAGTCCTATAAGTATAATAGTTGTTATGATTATGATGATCGTTTTCCACATAAAATCACCTTCCTTTTATGGCTCGCGGAAAAATTTTCTGAGACCTCCTTTCTGTATATAATTTATACAAGAAACAGACCGTCTTGGTATAAAACTAATAAATTTAAGGAGTGCGAAATGGGGATTTTTTTTAAGGGAAAAAAGTGCACTGGGAATTGTAAATTCAGGAAAGCGAATCTGGATTGCAATGCAAAAAAAGAGCCTGAAGATGAATGTCTTCAGGCTCTTTTTTTGTAGTATTATGTTTTAATAATTAACTGTTTAGTCCGATGGCTGGTCCATTTTGCTGGTGATATTGTTTTTTATCCATGTTTCGTCCCACCATTCATATGGATTGACGGGAATTCCGGAACAAATAACTCCATAGTGGAGATGATCTCCACCGGCCATACCGGTTGCTCCTGTTTTTCCTATTATCTGTCCGGAGTCTACGACATCCCCTACAGCAACGTCGATCTGGCTGAGGTGTGAGTACAGAGTTTGCAGTCCTAAGCCGTGATCAATAATGACTGCATTTCCATATATCCCGAAATCCTGAGCGGCCAGAATAATGCGCCCTTTGTTAGCCGCTGGAATAGGAGCATGTCTTGTGCTTGCGAGGTCTATTCCCAAATGAGTCTGGTTATCTATTTTTTTGCCATTGTGCAGGTAGGTTCTACGATCCCCAAAGCTGGCACGTGATGCGGAATTCGGCAATCTCAAGAATTTCTTTTCAAAGAGAAAGGTCGGAGAGGTATCAAGCCCGAGTTTTCGTAGTTCAGCTCTGTTGGTTACACGTAATTCGCGATTAACTTTCAGAAAGAGATCTACCGGATTTGTAACTCCCGGGAAACTGCTTTCAAATTGAGGCATTTTTGTGCTCAAAAAGCGGTCTGAAATATTAATGTTGTCGTGTTTATATTTTTTGGCATTCGTATGATACCAAAAGGTGCTGGTTCTTTTGTTTTTTGCTGCATCTTCAGCTACTAAAACTGGATTGAAGGTTTTTACATCAGAGTAAAACGGCATGGCAAAAAGGCACGCATATTCGCCGTTAGGTTGTTTATACCCCGGGAAAAAATCATCTCCCGACTTCACGCCTGTTTTCATTGGAGTTTCATCAAGCGTATAAAGAATCAAAGCGCAGCCGCCTTGAGTCAGGTTATGAGTGCTTGTCTGCACTGTTATTTTGGGGGCAATGGTATCAAGCGTGTAGTTGCCTCTGGCAATAATCGCATTTCCGCTGCCGAATCCGGCAAGCGAGCTGTCTACAGCCCATACAGCAATCTCAAAATCACCTTGTTTAATTTGTTTTTTCTTGATTATGATTTCTTGATTATAATCAAAAGTTCCTTTCGGCAGAGTTTGTTCCTTAAGAGTGGTTTTCTTTTTGCCTTGAGTTAAAACAATTTTTACAGCTTTAAGACCTGACTCCGCATCATTTATATTAACTGCGATCGGTGTTGTAAACGTTATAAAGCCATTGTCCGGGGTTATTGTAATTTGTGGCGCGTCTGTATCTTTATATAATAGATATGCTCCTCCACTGAGAAGCCCTAAAGTTATAATCAATATTATGAACGGAACCACGCGACTCTTGTTTCTTGCCATTACGTATCCTTTAGTTCTTTAATTAAGTCTGAAAAAAATGAGAATCTGTTTAACAGCGTTACTCTAACAGCAAACAGGTGGTTTGTTCAATGTACAACATTGGCAAGTTTCAATACGCCTATTAGTGCTATAGATTTATCTGATGGCTTTGTTAAATTTGTATTGGTATATTGTTGACGTAAAACTCTGGAGTGTGTATGTGATATTAAAAAATAAAGTCAATGTGACGCTATTTTTTAGTAAGTAAGGACAGCGCCTTACTAGCGCCGGCAACTACCAAGGAGGTAGGGATGAGTTTGACCAGGCGAGATTTCGTGAAATTGTGCACAGGAACAGTGGCTGGCTTTGGGGTTTCCCAGATGTTCAACCCGAGCGTTGTGCAAGCACTTGAGAAGTTTGTACCACATGTATTCTGGATACAGGGACAGGGCTGTACCGGATGTTCGGTTTCACTTCTTAATTCAGTGCATCCTTCCATTGCGAAGGTTTTGCTAGATGTAATTACACTCGATTTTCATCCGACCATTATGGGGTCTGAAGGTGAAGTTGCTTGGGGACACATGACAGATGTGGCTAAAGAGCAGAAGGGTAAATACATTGTTATTTTTGAAGGATCAGTACCAGTGGCAGAAAATGGTCACTATTGTATCCTCGGTGAAAAAGACGGCAAAGAGTATACCATGCTTGAGACTACTCTTGAAATGGCCAAGAACGCTGCCGTTGTTGTTAACGTCGGTACTTGTGCTGCTTATGGTGGTATTCCTGCTGCTGAAGGTAACGTTACTGGATCTACTTCCGTAACAAAAGTACTTGCTGATAACGGTATTAAGACTCCTGTAGTCAATGTTCCCGGCTGTCCTCCACATCCTGATTGGATGATTGGAACTCTTGTTTACGCTATTAATGCGATTGAAGAGAAAGGACTTGAAGGCGGACTTGGTGAAGTTGTCAAAATTCTTGACTCCGAAGGGCGTCCTACACCTTTCTTTGGCGAAAACATTCATGACAATTGTCCTTATCTTTCTAAATTTGATGAGGATGAATTTTCTAAAGTTTTCACTGATAAAGAAAACTGTCGTTACGAACTCGGCTGTAAAGGTCCGAGCGCTAATGCCGATTGCTTTAAACGCAAATGGAATGGCGGCGTTAACTGGTGTGTAGAGAACGCAGTATGTCTTGGTTGCGTGGAACCGGGATTCCCGGATGAAATGTCCCCATTCTACGAAGCCGGTTAATAGCTAATAGGAGTATTTTTCCTAATGTCAAAATCAAGTACGCCCGCTAAAGACGGGAAAATAAAGATTGCCATTGACCCGGTTAGCCGGATTGAAGGTCACCTCAAAGCTGAGGTTGTTGTTAAAGACGGAAAAGTTGTAGATGCCTGGCTTTCAGGTGGTATGTACCGCGGTTTTGAGAATATTCTGGTTGGTCGTGATCCTCGCGATGCAGCTCAGTTGACTCAGAGACTTTGCGGTGTATGTCCTACAGCTCATTCTACCGCAGCTTGTTTAGCTCTTGATGACGCTTGTGATGTCAAAATTACCAAAAATGGTAGAGTCACAAGAAACCTCATCTTCGGTGCTAACTACTTGCAGTCTCATCTTCTGCATTTTTATCATCTTGCAGCTTTGGATTTCGTTAGAGGACCAGGTAAAGCGCCTTTCGTCCCTCGTTTCGATCAGCCAGATCTTCGTTTGGATGAAAAAACCAATGCAGTAGCAGTTGATCAGTATATTAAGGCTCTTGAAATTCGTCGTATCTGCCATGAAATGGTAGCTCTCTTCGGTGGAAAAATGCCTCATATCTCTGGTCAGGTTGTTGGTGGAACTACTGAAATTCCGACTAAGGAAAAGCTTGCAGAATATGCCAGCCGCTTCAAAGAAGTTCGGAAATTTGTAGCTGAAACCTATCTTCCTACCGTTTATCTTATCGGATCTGTTTATAAAGATCTGTTTAAGATCGGTGGTGGTTACAAGAACTGTATGTCATACGGTGTATTCCCAATGGATGAAGAGGGTACTAAAACTCTCATCGATTCCGGTGTATACATTGATGGTAAAGATGAGAAATTTAATCCTGCTCTTATTAAAGAGTTCGTTAAATATTCATGGTTCGAAGACTCTTGTTCCGATCTCCATCCGAGCAAAGGTAAGACCATTCCGGATGTTCACAAAGAAGGAGCTTACAGCTTCATCAAAGCTTCTCGTTACAACAAGAAGCCTGTTGAAGTTGGTCCTCTTGCTCGCATGTGGATACATAATCCAGAACTCAGTGAAATCGGTAAAAAACAGCTTAAAGACCTCTACGGTATCAAAGCTGTTAAATTCCGTGATCTCGGAGAAGATCTTGCATTCTCTCTTATGGGTCGTCACGTTGCACGTGCTGAGGAAGCTCTCATTGTTGCTGATGCAATCAATGATACTTGGCTCAAGGAAATTAAAGCCGGCGAAGATACATACGTCGAGTCTAAAGTTCCTGTAACTGGTGAAGGTATCGGATTCACTGAAGCTCCTCGCGGATCTTTGCTGCATTACATAAATATTCAGGATTCTAAAGTAGCTAACTACCAGCTTATGCCTGCTACTCTCTGGAACACAAACCCTCGTGATGACATGGGGCAGCGTGGACCTGTTGAGGAAGCTCTCATCGGTTGTCCAGTTCCAGACACTGGAAGTCCTGTAGACATATCAAGGATCATTAGATCCTTTGATCCATGACTAGGCTGTGCCGTGCACGTGTTGCACGCAGACACTGGTAAGAAAACTGTTCATCACATTCAGGAAGGATGCTAGGTTAGCTGGTATAACCATAGCGGGGACGTAGTCCCGTATTTTCTATAGTGAGAACTATTCAGGATCATAATAGCTCCCGGGCGCAGGAATTATCCCGTGTCCGGGAGTTTTCTTTTACATTATTTGTCCTGAGTTGTTGATATAACTGAGAAAAGTTTTATTGAATTGTTTCAAAGGATTAAAAAATGAAGAAGCTACTTGTTTTGGGGGTGGGAAATATTCTACTCATGGATGAAGGCGTTGGCGTTCATGCCATTGAGGCTTTGCGCAAAGAAGAATGGCCTGAAAATGTTCACATGGTCGATGGCGGAACATTTACACAGGATCTTTTTCATGTACTGGAAGGGTATGATGGCCTTCTGGTGCTTGATATTGTTCACGCAGGAGAGGCTCCCGGAACAGTCTATATGTTTGAAGAAGATGATCTCATTCAAAATGATGATCAACGTTTATCTTTACACGATATTGATTTGATTGATTCTTTGCATATGGCCGAGATGGTTGGAAAAAGGCCAAGAATGCGCGTTATAGGTATGGAACCCAAAAGTTATACAGAATGGGGTCTGGAAATGACTCCTGAGGTTCAAAAAACTTTCCCGCATTTTCTGGACGTTTCAAGAAAAGAAGTGAACAGATTTATTGAAGAATTCAATAGCTGATTGAATTATAGGCGGTCCAGGAAGATAACAGCCGGGACCGCCTTTAATATTAGTATGTTACTCTTCGGTTTGTTCTAAAGCTTCCATAAGGCTTATAGTCAGCTTCAAGAAGTCTGCTTCAGTCAGAATCCCTGTCAGTTCACCTACTTCATTTACCACGGGTAAACATCCGTATTTGTGGTTAAGCAGCAAGTACGCAGCCTCTTTCAGCAGTGTTTCTGAGGTAACGGTCTTAATACCGGTTCTCATTATTTCCCCTACGGGAATACCTGAGTCAATTTCACCCTGAGTTGTGGGATCAATTCCTGCTAAATGTGAAATAGTTGCTCCAAGTATGTCTCTGTGGGTAATCAGGCCGATAAAAACACTCTTTTCGTTTACGATCGGGATATGTCTGATTCTTTGTAGATCCATCAAGGAGCGGGCCATTCTCAAGGTGTCATTTTCATTGAGAGTGAACAGTTTGTTTGTCATTAGATCAGTAACTTTCAGCATGTGATCCTCCTTTTCCTTACCTATAATCTCTCTTTATGAACCTTTCGTGTCAAGAGGCGTATGCATAAAATTGAAGTTTAAATGGTTGGATGCTGTATTCTGGTTGACTTGCCCGGTAAAATCTGATTTGCAACTGCGAACGATAAAATTTAAGTTGGCACAGGTTAGAAGCTTGATGTCTTTAAGTTTCTGACGTTTATTGTATAGTATTTTGATAATACCTCAAAGCTGAGGGCTAACATAAAAAATTTTGCAGACGGTCGATTTAGGGAGAAATAGAGTTTTAGTTAATAATATTATAAGCTAACTCTGTTTTTGTTTTATTGATAATGTTTGTTTTGAGGCAAAACCTCATCGGGGGAGAGTGTGCGGATTGATCCAAAGTTCAGCAGAACTAAAATGGTTGAAGAGCAGATTGTAGCCCGTGGTGTGGTTGATCAAAATGTTTTATCAGCTATGCGTAAGGTTCAAAGGCATCTTTTTGTGCAGGGAGCTCTTGCTGACAGGGCATATGCCGACAGTGCTCTTCCTATCGGGGAAGGGCAGACTATTTCTCAGCCGTTTATTGTTGCTTACATGTCGGAACTTTTACAGATCAAGTCCGGACATAAAGTTCTGGAAATTGGAACCGGTTCTGGATATCAGGCAGCAGTACTGGGTGAAATGGGCGCTGAAGTTTATTCCGTTGAAAGAATACGTAAACTTTTTATTGCCGCACGAACTCTTCTTTTTGATCTGAGGTATTTTAATATTCGTCTAAAACTTGATGATGGTACAATGGGATGGCCTGATGAAGCCCCTTTTGACCGGATTATAGTTACAGCCGGTGGGCCGGAAATACCTCAATATTTGATAGATCAGCTTGCCGATCATGGCAGAATGGTTATACCTGTTGGGAAAGAAAAGAGAAGACAGCAACTTATTCTGGTTACAAAGGAAGACGGTAAAGTCACAGAGACAGATATGGGCGGATGTGCATTTGTTGATCTTGTGGGGAAACAGGGCTGGTAATCGAGTATATTTTGGGAGAATAAATGAATTTAATTCAAGCATGGAACAACGGTCCCGGGCCGAACTCTATTCGTGAGTATCTGATTTTGATGCTCAAGGGATTGTGTATGGGCGTTGCCGACATTATTCCGGGAGTATCCGGCGGAACAATGGCCTTTATCACAGGTATCTATGATCAATTGATAGATTCCATCCGTTCGTTTAATGGAACCTTCATTAAGAAATTAGTTACATTTGATTTGATAGGCGCTGTGGCTGTGCCTCATTTGAAATTTATAATTCCACTCCTTTTTGGCATTGTTCTGGCCATGGTTTCAATGGCCCGCATAATTCATTCTCTTCTTGGCAGTCACCCGGTTCAAGTCTGGTCTCTCTTTTTCGGGCTTATTGCTTCTTCCATTTTGGTGGTAGGCCGGAGAATTGGTAAATTTTCCTTTAAAAATATTTTGTCCGGTGTACTCGGGGCTATTTTCAGTT
This sequence comes from Maridesulfovibrio ferrireducens, assembly GCF_016342405.1. Classification (NCBI taxonomy): domain Bacteria; kingdom Pseudomonadati; phylum Thermodesulfobacteriota; class Desulfovibrionia; order Desulfovibrionales; family Desulfovibrionaceae; genus Maridesulfovibrio; species Maridesulfovibrio ferrireducens. The sequence goes on from NZ_JAEINN010000002.1 coordinate 255,739, forward strand.
TCGTTCTGGTCGGATTGATTCCTGTTACGACTCCTGATACTTTGTGGTTTGTTTTTATATGCGCTTCAATATCTATTTGTGCCATGATTCTGCCGGGAATAAGCGGAGCCTTTATTCTGCTGCTGCTCGGTAAATATGAGTACATCACTGGAGCACTTCGAAACCCGGCAAGTCCTGAAAATACAGCTATCCTGATCGTATTTGTATGCGGGTGTGCCTGTGGAATTTCTCTGTTTTCTCGCGTTCTTCATTATTTTCTTGAAAAGCATCATGGTGTTACGATCAGCATCCTTACAGGATTTATGGCTGGTGCCATGCGTAAAATATGGCCGTGGAAAGAGGTTCTTGATTCAGTGGTTATTCGCGGGAAGACTCATGTTTTGAGTGAAGCAAATATTTTGCCTTCCGCTTATAATGAGGAGTTTGCTACGGCTGTTGGATTAATGGTTGTCGGCTTTGCAATAGTAATAATTTTGGAATGGATATCTTCAGCTCAAAGGAGCTGATTTTGGTCGGGAGTAATTCTCCCTTAAGTTAAATATACAACAAAGGTATAAAAATGAGTTCATCATGTGGATCCTGCTCAACAGAAAAGAAAGAGGGCGATAAACCAAACGCTGCTCATGCTCTTCAGAATGAGTTAATTTCTTCTACCTTGAAGAGAATTAAATACAAAATTTTTGTTATGAGCGGGAAAGGCGGAGTTGGTAAAAGTTCTGTAGCAGTTAATATTGCTGCAGCTCTCGCGGATAAGGGCTTTAAAGTCGGTATTCTGGACGTTGATATTCATGGTCCAAGTGTTCCGCATTTGCTTGGAATCACCGGACAGCTTGAAGTTGAACGTGGAAACCTCGTTGTTCCCAAGAAAGTGAATGATAACCTCCATGTTGTTTCAATGGAATCTTTGCTTAAAGACCCTGATCAGGCTGTTCTTTGGCGTGGTCCTATGAAAACTTCCGCTATCAGACAATTTATTTCGGACGTTCAGTGGGGAGATTTGGACTTTCTGGTTATTGATTCCCCTCCAGGAACCGGTGATGAGCCAATGACTGTGCTCAAGACTATTCCGGAGTCTTTAGCCGTTGTTGTAACTACTCCACAGGAAATTTCTCTTGCGGATGTAAGGAAAGCTATTAATTTTCTTCAGTATGCCAAGGCTAATATCATGGGCGTTGTAGAAAATATGAGCGGCCTTATTTGTCCTCATTGTCATGAGCAGATAGATCTGTTTAAAAGAGGTGGCGGTGAGCAGTTGGCTGAAAAATACGGATTGCCTTTCCTTGGTGCAATTCCTCTAGATCCTACAGCTGTTGTTGCAGCGGATCTCGGTAAACCTGTTGTTCTTCTTGAAGAGAGCTCTCCCGCTAAAACAGCATTCAGAGCTGTTGCTGATAAAATAGCAGAGGCTGCTGAAAGTAGTTTGGAAATTGCTTCCAGCACTCACTCTTAGGTTTTTATAGACGATTTTAGTTGCAGGGAGTTTATATGACAATCTCCCTGCAATTTAAAATCAGGCAATCCTTCAGGGTATAGTTTATAAAGCTAATGAGCTCTGATTAAATGTATTTACCGAATCGGGACACGCTATGATCAACCTCGCTAATTCCCTTACTCTTGGACGCATTCTTACGGTGCCAGTTCTCGTGGTTCTTCTTTATTTTCCTAGTAAGATCACGATGTTTTTAGCTGCGTTGCTGTTTTTTCTGGCATCGTTAACTGATATTTTTGACGGAATGATCGCACGTCGGCAAAATCAGGTTACGACTCTGGGCAAATTTCTTGATCCATTGGCTGATAAGCTTTTGATCAGTTCTATTTTAATTATGCTTACTCAGCTTGGTTATGTAGATGCGTGGATAACTGTTGTTATTATTTGCCGCGAACTGATTATTACAGGATTACGTGCTATTGCTATGGATATGGGGTTGGTTCTTGCCGCGGATAATTTCGGTAAGATGAAAACAATGGCTCAAAGCCTGGCTTTAGGACCGCTATTGTTGCATTATCCTTATTTCGGAATAGATATGCATGCCTTGGGAACTCAGATTCTTTACGTAGCATTAGGATTGACTGTGTTTTCTGCTGGTAATTATATGTACAATTTGCATAAAATTTGGTTAACTAACGAATAATTTTTTAAAAGCAAATAAATAATACTCAGCTAGGTGCATCATGAACCGTACTGAACGACATAATCTTGTGCTCAGGCTCAATAATTGTCTTGAGACTATTCTTGAACTTGAGCAGGAGTTGGAAAAGCTTGATTTGAACCGTAATTTTCTTGAGGAACTTGAGCTTCTTAAGGATTTTATGCAAAAGGTGGAGAAGGTTCAAGTTAGTGAGGACGATGTTCAGAGAATTGAAACAGCTACAGGCAGTTTTTTGAAAGAACTTAAAGAACCTCTTAGTCAACTTGATTCATCTAATAAACTTTTTATGCGTCTACAGTAGGAGCTTATAGTGCTGAGGCGTAGACTTTTGCTGGGCCTTCTGGTCTTAATAAATGTTGTGTTACTCTTACGGCTGGGTCTTAGCGAGCAGGGGGTTTTCGGGTACCTTGAGTTAGATAGAAAGGTGCAGGAACTTGAACTTAAAATTGAAGATGCAGACAGTCGCACTCTTGAGTTAAGCAGAGAAATTCGACGGCTGAAATCTGATAGAGCTTATCAGGAAAAGATTATCCGCAGCCGGATGAATTATGTTAAAGAGAATGAATTGTTATATATTTTCCCCGATTCCGGGAAGCTAAAGCCACAGGGAGAAACCTCAGATGCAAAGCAAAATTGAGTGGTATCAGGAAGTTTTGGCACTTGAACCCAGCTCTAAAGTTTTTTTCCCTTTAGCTCGCCTCTATGTTGAAATCGGTAATCTTGAGAAAGCTGTTACCTCACTTAGAATGGGCCTTGATAGGCATCCTGATTATCTCGAAGCTCGTTTGTTACTTGTTGAAACTCTTGCCAAGCTTGGTAGAGATTCAGAAGCAAAAGCTGCAGTTGCACCGCTTACCAGACTTTTTTCTTCATACCCCTCATTTTGGAAAATGTGGGGAGATTCTGTTGCTGAAGGAAATACTGATGTCGCTGGAGCGATGGCATTTCTTTTTTCAGCGCTTCATGGAACTCCTTTGTCCTGGGCTGACGTTATGTCTGAAGGGATCAGGAAACTGACAGGTATCGGGGGGGCTTTTATAGATAGCGGTCCGTCTGATACTGCTAAAGGCGTTTGTTTAGATTCTAAAGAAACGGATGCTCTTGCTGATAGTGAAATTCTGTCGCGTGAAATAGAGCAGGCTTCTGCCGATGTTGAAGTTGATGGTGAAATTGATGACGATTCACTGACCAGCCATGTTGTTATGGATAGTCTGAGGACGCGGACTATGGCTGATGTATTAGCTTCTCAAGGTGAATTGGTGGGAGCTTTGGATATCTACCGCGATCTTCTTGCAAGCGCCGATGTTTCTCATAAAGATGAACTGCTTATGATTATGGCTGATATCTCTTCTCGAATCAGTACTGAACAAAATCATTGTAGTGGTGATGATTGTGATGATCCATATGTTAAACACGCTAAAAGTAAATTGATGAGTACTCTTGAGCTTCTTGCCGAGCGACTTGAAGCCAGAGCAACCCGTTAATTTACTTTCTTTTTATTTTTAAATTATTTAAAAATCAATTTTATATAAAAATGCCGTTTGATTTAATCATTCGGTATTCGGGTTAAATATGAGATTTAAAAATTCAGTGCGATTTGTCGCACTTTTTGCTTTTTCCATTATGATGATATTTTCCGCAGGTTGTGATTACGGAAGTAAAGTCTGGCATGATGCACAGGACACCGTTAATCCTAATCCTACAATCGATCTACACTCCGCAGGTATCGAAAATCCTGACGACAATAAGCTGGCTCTTTTGTTTACTCCAGTGGATGAAAAAATTCTTTCGTTGACTTCTTTTCTTTCCAATATAGATTCCCATCCTGACGAAGATTGGTTTAAGCTCTTATTTATGCGTTTTCCTTGGATCACCGGTGTCTTCACTGTTGATGAAGAAGCAAATATGCTGGTTAAATTGCCAGCAGAAAGCATTAAGCCGTTTAAGCCCGGACCGCTGGTTGAATATGAGGGGGACTGGTCTGAAATAAAAATGAAGTCTTTCATTAGTTATTCAGAATTCGGTCCTGAGATGTATCTTTGTATTCCTTTTTTTAAAGATGCTGATTTTAAAGGACTGGTAGTCGTTCACTTTGATCCAAGAATTTTGCTTAACTTTTGTCCTGCTCCTCAGAAATTGATAATTATGCAGCCTGATGGCGGCGGTATATGGACTGGAGATGAGAATTTAGACAAAGAAGCTTTTTTAAAGATAGATTGGGATGCACTTCTTGATAAAGACGTTCATGGGATCACTAAAGTAGGCGAAGTCAGATATGTTTGGCTGTCACGCTATGTTAGTGATACTCAGATAATGTATGTTACGAAGGCTGTCTCAGAATCTGATGAAGATGATGGATTTTTGATTTTCTAAAGTTGTTTAGTGATGTATATTCTAATTTGTTTCTATCTAATTAAATCACTGAGCGACCGTGCACCAGGGACATTCCTTAAGGAGGATAAATGACCCAGCAGATAACAGTCACTGAACACCTTTTATTGCATCAAAAGCAGATTCCAGGTGCTACAGGACAGTTTACGCATCTTTTTAATGAGCTAGTTCTTTCGGCTAAAATTATATCACGGGAAGTTAACAAAGCTGGTCTTGTTGATGTTCTGGGGTTTACCGGAGAAATTAATGTTCAAGGCGAGGAAGTTAAAAAACTCGATGAGTACGCGAATCGAATTTTAATTCATCGGATGGCTCGATCTGGAGTCCTCTGTGCGATGGCTTCTGAAGAAAATGCCGATATCATTGATATTCCTCACGGCTTGCCTCAGGGAAGCTATATAATAATTTTTGATCCACTCGATGGGTCTTCAAATATTGATGTTAATGTTAATATTGGAACTATTTTTTCGATTTATCGTCGTAAAAGTAAAGTGGGGACTCCTGTACAATCCTCTGATGTGCTTCAGTGCTGTGAAGAACAGGTAGCCGCCGGATATATTCTATACGGCTCGTCTACTATGCTTGTTTTTACTACAGGAGATGGAGTTCACGGCTTTACACTTGATCCGGGTGTAGGTGAGTTTCTACTTTCGCATCCTAATATTAAAATTCCTGAAATCGGGAAAATTTATTCGGTAAATGAAGGATATTGGCCTTATTGGAGTGAAGCAACTAAGAAGGTTGTTAACCATTTCAAATCCGCTGATAATGTTCACGGACACCCATACAGTCTGCGCTACATAGGCTCTTTAGTTGCTGATTTTCATCGCAACCTGATCTATGGCGGTGTATTTATGTATCCGGCTGATCACAGAGAACCTTCTAAGCCCGTTGGTAAACTTCGGCTTATGTGTGAAGCTGCACCTATGGCTATGCTTGTTGAGCAGGCTGGTGGCATGGCCACAGATGGAACTAAACGCATTCTTGATATTGTTCCTCATGAGCTTCATCAACGAGTTCCTCTTTTCATTGGTTCAAAACACGAAGTCTCAATTATACGTGATATTTATGAGGGGCAGGACGGCTAATGCTATGTCTTGGAATTGAAAGCTCTTGTGATGAAACCGGATTGGCATTGGTGCGTGATGGAAAATTTATTGCCGAAAAATTAGCTTCTCAGGTAGATGTGCATGCTCTTTTTGGTGGCGTAGTTCCTGAGATCGCTTCCAGGGAGCATTTGAGAGCTTTGCCGGCTTTGTATAATGAACTTATGCAGGAGCAGTCACTTACGGCTGATGATATTGATGTCGTAGCCGTAGCCCGTGGTCCCGGACTTCAAGGGTGTTTGCTGATGGGGTTGAACTTTGCAAAAGGTCTGGCTCTTTCGACCGGTGCAACCTTGATAGGTGTTAATCATCTCTGGGCTCATCTGACCGCCGCTGGTCTTGAGCAGGATTTGCAATACCCTTCACTCGGATTGCTTGTTTCCGGAGGGCATACTCATATTTATCTTATTAAAAGTTCGTCCGAGTTTATCCTTTTAGGTAGAACCCTTGATGATGCCGCTGGCGAAGCCTTTGATAAGACTGCAAAATTGTTAAATATTCCTTATCCTGGCGGTAAGATTGTTGATGATTTAGGACGAGCTGGCAATCCTAACCGTAAAATGTTTCCGACTCCTTATATAAAAAATGATAATCTGGATTTTAGTTTTAGCGGATTGAAAACAGCTGTAGCTCTTTATGTTCAAGCTAATCCGGAATTGCGACTTTCTACCATGGGTATTCCTGATCCAGAAACAGAAGATCAGGAAATAGTAAAACGAAGAAATGATATGTTTGCATCCTTTAATTACTCGGTAGCAAAAACTCTAAGTGTAAAAACCGTGCGAGCGCTAGAGCGTAATAAAGGCGTTAAGTCACTTATTGTTGCCGGAGGGGTTGCCGCTAATTCTGTGGTTCGTACCGTTATGGCTGAAGTTGCTCGCAAATTTTCAATTCCTCTTGTTTTGCCTTCGCCTAAATTTTGTACGGATAATGGTGCAATGATAGCTTTTTCAGGATATCTTTTAGCTAAAGAAGGGTTTCGGCATAGTTTCGATCTTGAGGCTATTCCCAGAGGCCGTGTAGTTCCCGAAGACTGGACTCGTGTTGCAGAAATGTAGTCCATGCGTATTGCCATTCTCTCTATACGCAGTTATCTTGATGATACATACGAGTGCGATAGTTGGATACAGCTTGACACTTTAACCAACGATAATTAAATTTCATAATTGAGTTGGGGTCTTAAGACTCTGCTCCAGAAATTAAAATTCGATGTGATCTCTTCGCAAGGGATATTATTACTGAAATACTAAAACAAGGAGTACGTCATGGCTTTACAGGTAACCGATTCAAATTTTCAAGAAGAAGTTCTAAATAGTGACAAGCCTGTTCTTGTTGATTTCTGGGCTCCTTGGTGTGGACCTTGTCGCGCGATGGGACCTGTAATTGACGAACTCGCTGAAGAGTTTTCCGGACAGATTAAAATTTGTAAGATGAATGTTGATGATAATCCTTCATCTCCCGGTAAGTATGGTATTCGTGCTATTCCTACTCTTATTCTCTTTAAAGATGGAGAAGTTGTTGATCAGACTACAGGAGCTGTTTCTAAAAGCAGTATCAAGGAAATGATTACCAGCAAGGCTCTTTAATTTAATGAAGTCTTATGACGCCATTGTTATCGGGGGCGGCCCAGCCGGAATGGCGGCCGCCCTTTATCTCGTACGGGCAGGTGTAAAAATACTTGTCGTGGAGAAGCTTGCGCCCGGTGGCCAGATGCTTCTCACTGAAGAGCTTGAGAATTATCCGGGTTTTCCCGGAGGCATCAAAGGTTACGAACTTGCTGACTACATGGCTGAACATGTTCAACAATATCCCTTTGATAAAATATATGACGAAGTCCGAGAGATTATTCCGGGAAAGGATTCTCACGAGATTGTTGTTGATGGTGTTCATTTCAAGGCAAGAGCAATCATTATTGCTACCGGTGTGGTTTTTAGAAAGCTCAAAGTTCCGAATGAAGAAAAACTTCTCGGGCGTGGAGTTTCATATTGCGCACTATGCGACGGTAATTTTTATAAAAATAAAGTCGTTGCTGTTGTCGGCGGTGGAAATTCTGCTCTTGAAGAGTCACTTTACCTTGCAAGGCTTGTAAAGAAGCTTTATCTCATTCACCGCAGGGATGAGTTTAGAGGGTTGAAGTGTTATCAGGATAAATGCAACGCAGACCCTACAATTGTTCCGGTTCTAAATTCCGTAGTATCCCGCATTGTCGGAGATAACGAAGTGGTAGGTATCGAAGTTAAGGATGCTCTTACCAATGAATATTCTGTTTTAGATGTTGATGGTGTGTTTATATTTGTTGGATTTAATCCTTTAAGTACTTTTTTTCCTGTGGAGCTTCAATTGGATCATTCTGGTTTCATTAAAACAACTTGTGAAATGGAAACCAATATTCCCGGCATATATGCGGCTGGTGATATACGGTCCAAAAATTGTCGGCAGGTAGTTACCGCAGTAGGTGACGGCGCAACTGCGGCAACAGCAGCTTTTGCGTATTTGGAATATAATGATGCGTAATAGAATATTTTGTTTTGTTTTGCTTTTTATTTTAATTTTCAGCACCACCGGATGTGGTGTTATCGATTACTATTTTCTTCCTAAACCCGAAGATACCGCGCAGGAACTTTATGAAGCCGGCGTAGAGTCCATGAAGGATAAAGATTATTATAATGCTTCAGATTTTTTTGCGAAGTTAAAAGATCGTTATCCTTTCAGTCCGTTCACAGTAAAAGCTGAAATCAGCCTCGGTGATGCGTATTACCTTGATGGCAAATTTTTTGATGCTTCAGAAGCTTATAAAGAGTTTGCAGCTCTTCACCCTGGTAACGAAGAAATTCCATATGTCCTTTTTCAAATAGGACTCAGTAATTATTCACTGTTCAGTTCAATAGATAAGCCTCAGCATAGTGTGAGCGAAGCTCTTGAATATTTTTATCGAGTTGAAGAAGCTTACCCTGATAGTGAGTACGCAACTGCATCAAAAGAGTATATTGTAAAATGCCGACGGGCTCTTGCAGATCAAGAATTGTTTATTGCGGACTTTTTCTGGAGATCTGCTAAATTCGGGGCTGCGTGGAAAAGATATGCTTTTGTAGTACGTAATTTTAAAGATCTTCCTGAAGTGCGCAAGTATGCTATGAAGCAGGCTGAAATGTCGTACTATGAATATCAGAAAACTCTTTCCCAAGCTGAAAGAGAGAAATTACAAGGTACTTGGAAAGAACTTGTAGATTGGTTGTAATTATAGCCTCAAATCCATAGTAGTTTGTGATTAAAATGTATTTACCCGACTGACTTTTGTCTGTCGGGTATTTTTTTAGCAATTTTATCTCATTGTTTTACTGAATTTTTAAGTCTATATTTGTTGCCAAGATAATCCTTTATGTTTTCTCGCCTATAATCCTTAAAAGAACTTAAATGTAGCAGGCTGATAAATTATGAACGAAGATATTTTTGCTTTTCCTGAATGGCTGGATGATTTTCAAATTACTGATAAAGTTTTTGCTGTAGCCTATGAGGCTGTTTTGCCTCCTCAAAGAGCCTGGATGAAAAAGACAATTGCTCAGGTTTATGCTGTAAGCTCTCCTGATTCACCACAAAGCAAGTGGACCGTAAACACATGGAAGGGCGGATTTGAAACAGAGATAGCAAATTCGCCGCTTGATTGTGTACTTATGCTTGTTGACAAGGGAGCTACTTCCGCAGTCAGAATTCTTGCAGCACTTACACCCGCTTTAGCGGTCGGGGTTCAGAATATTTTAGTTGTTTTTGTCGGAGAAGGAGAACTTTCTCAGCCTGTTTTGACTGGGTTTGAACTCGCCGGGCAGGAAGCTGTTGTTTCGCTCTCCGACAATAAATTCTCAGAGCTGATTTCGTTTGTATATGAATCAGACGCGTCAACTGCGATTCTTGATCTCAGATCATGTCCGACTGATCTCAGCTATTCTGAGAACGTACGATACTGGCGGGCTCCGAATATTTCGGTTATTTCAATCTGCGCGGACGAAGATGGTCCTGATATGGATGTTGTGAAGTTTGCTCACCCTGATGTGACAATCGAAGAAACGACAATAGAAGACCTTGCTGAATCCGGCGGAGACGTCGCAATTGTTCCTGCTGAACTTATAGGGGAAGCTTTAGTTGATTTTAAAATGGTACTTTCTCATGAGCAGGAAGGTTGCTGGATGTGGAATAATCTTACAGACCGATTCTTTAGAAAAGATTCTGTAGCGCTGGCTGTTTGTTTATAGACAGTACATGGTTTAATCTTTTTATTAGATAAGATTTTTATCTGGAAGGTAATTTTATGAGTGATAACTCTGATTTTTCTGCAAAGAGTATTGAGAAAATACGAAATATTGGAATTATTGCACACATTGATGCCGGTAAAACAACTGTTACCGAGCGTATGCTGTATTTTTCTGGCAAAATTCACAGACTTGGTGAGGTGCATGAAGGCACAGCCACGATGGATTATATGCCGGAAGAACAGGAACGCGGAATTACGATTACTTCCGCTGTAACTACTTGTTTTTGGGCTAAAAATACAATCAATATAATTGATACTCCCGGGCATGTCGATTTTACTATAGAAGTGCAGCGTTCACTTAGAGTTCTTGATGGCGCTGTCGGTGTTTTTTGCGCTGTCGGTGGTGTTGAGCCGCAGTCTGAAACAGTTTGGCGGCAGAGTGAAAATTTTGGAGTTCCAAAGCTTGTTTTCATAAACAAAATGGACAGGCTCGGAGCTGATTTTGAAGCTGTTCTCGAAGCTATGGTGGAGCGGCTTAAAATAAAAATTCTTCCAGTTCAAATTCCAGATGGAGCCGGGGATGAATTTGCAGGAGTTTTTGATCTCATCCGTCTAAATAAAATTGTATATGACGAAGATGAGAACGGCGAAATATTTGAGATATCGGAGCTCAGTGAACAGGAATTGGAACGGGTCTCTCCTTGGCGTGAGAGAATGTGCGATACACTTTCTGAATTTGACGATGAATTTTTAGAGCGATATTTAAATGATGAAATAGATCCCGATTATATAGAATCCGTTATCCGCAAAGCGACATTGCAGCTTGAACTTGTTCCTGTCTTTGCAGGGTCCGCTTTAAAAAATGTCGGAGTGCAGCCTTTAATGGACGGTATCGGCAAATATTTACCAAGTCCGCTTGAAGTTTCTCAGGTTAAAGGGGTTGATCCTCTTACAGGTGTTGAAAGGACGGTTGACCCGTCTGTATCGGCTGATTTCCAGGCTCTAGTTTTTAAGATCGTTATGGATTTAGGGCGCAAAATAGTGCTTATGCGAATCTATTCCGGAAAAATAGACGCTGGTGACACCGTTAAGAACGTGACTCAAGGGACCGTTGAAAGAATTGATCGTCTTTTCAGGATGCATGCCGGTCGTAAGGAAAAGCTGGAAGTTGCAGGAGTCGGGGATATTGTTGCTGTGGCCGGTCTTAAGAATTCCCGTACCGGAGATACTCTTTCGACTTCCGAAAAGCCCATTATACTTGAACAGATTGAATTATATAAGCCGGTTATTTCGTTGGCAATTGAGCCAAGAAATTCCGATGAATCTGAAAAACTGGATGATGTGCTAGATAAATATCTGCAAGAAGATCCTACTCTTAACCTTAAAACGGATGAAGACACCGGACAGATAATTTTATCTGGTATGGGAGAGCTTCATTTGGAAGTTGTGCTGGAAAGAATGCGCAGAGAGTACGGACTTGCACCTAGAGCCGGTAAACCGCAGGTCGTTTATCAGGAAGTTCCGGGTAAATTGGCGGAAGCTGAAGAAGAATTTGATAAGCAAATCGGTGATGAAAAACATTATGGCTGTGTAAGATTGTCTGTTGAACCTTCAACGCGAGGTGATGGACGAAATGTCAGTTTTGAAATTGATACTGGATTGTGGACTTCTGAATGGCTTGATGCTGTGGCGGAAGGCGTAGACGACGGCCTTCAGTGCGGAGTTTTAAAAGGATTTCCCGTTCAGGATATTAGAGTACGTATTTTAGAACTTAAAAAGAAAGATGGGGAATCCAGCGTGCAGGGTTATCATCTTGCAGCAGGGCGTGCGCTTAAGAAGGCCTTATCTGCTTCTTCTCCAAAGCTGATGGAACCTATTATGGATATTGAAGTTTCCGCTCCTGATGATTTTATAGGTGAAGTTATAGGATTGCTGGGAGCTAAAGGGGCCCGCATTGAGAATATGCTTGACCGGAATGGTCAGAAAGTTGTGCAGGCGCTTGCTCCGCTTAGTAAAATGTTCGGATTTTCCACTGAGCTACGGTCGTCAACGCAAGGGCGGTCAGGGTTTGTAATGAAATTTCATAGTTTTGATGTTCTTGATAAGTAATCAATATTTTAGTACTTTTTATGAGTCCTAGTTAACTATATTAGTTCGTTTATTTTGATTAGTTTTTAATTGTCAGGTAAAGAAGGGATTTTGATGTCAAAAGAAGTCAGCAGGTATGCTAGGTTAAAAAGATTTATTCGTTTGTACTACCTTAAAGTTGTGCGTCTTAATGCCTCTCCTCATCAAGTTGCGATGGGGGTGGCCAGTGGTGTTTTCGGTGGATGTTTTCCCGTTATTCCGGGACTTCCTTTGCAAACAGTTATAGCTGTTATTGCTGCTTTTATTACCAGAAGCAGCAAAGTTGCAGCTATTGTCTCCACTTGGATCTCAAATCCTCTTAACTGGCTTTTATTTTATTATATTCAATTTAAAATCGGATCCTTTTTGCTTCCAATAGATGTTAAATTTGACCCTGCAACATGGCAAGTGTCAGACTTTATGGCGATTGGGTGGCAAGGGGTTACTATTTTAATGTTCGGTGGCTTTATTTTAGCTATTCCAATGTCCATCGCTTCATATTTTATTGCTCTATTTTTTATTAGAAGACATAGAAAGCGCAAGGCTTTGCGTATGCTGGCAAGAAGAAAAAAATTGTGATTTGTTTAATTTCAGCCCAGTGATTTCATTATCATTTAAACCTCCCTTAAGGGAGGTTTTTTTTTGAAAGTTCTATTTTTAATACGGTTTATTGTAATACTTCTTGAAAGAATTGAATTAAATGTTTAAAAATGAAAAGAGAATTTATTATGAATACTGACGGGGAGACTTTTTATGTCCGATGATATGACTACTCAGGTTTTTAAAGAGGAGGCTTTTGAGCTTTTAGGTGAGCTTGAATCCTCTCTTTTAGAACTTGAAGATCTGCCAGATGATATGGATTTGATCAATCGAGTCTTTAGAGCTCTTCACACGATCAAAGGCTCTGGTTCCATGTTTGGTTTTGATGCGATTGCCGGTTTTACTCATCACGTTGAAACCGTTTTTGATATGGTTCGAAACGGCGATCTTCCAATTACCAAAGAATTGCTGACCTTGGTTTTGTCTTCCCGCGATCATATTTATACAATGCTGCAATCTCCTTCCGGTGAGGGAGAAGCAGGTCAAGGCGATAGTATTCTTGAAGGTCTTAGGATTATTGCATCCGGGGACTCCGCCGACGAAGTGTTGCCTGATACTGAAATGAATGCAGCTGTTGAAGTTGACACTGAAGATTTTGAAGCAGAAAAGTCAAAAATAGAAGATTCTAAAATTGACGATGCTGATGTCGAAGAAGTGCTTATCTTGGATAACTCCGTTGTTTGGAAATACCTTTTTAAAATAATTATCAGTTCTGATGAAGCGGATGATGTTTCAAAAGATGCTTTGTTACCTCTTTTTGAAGAGCTTGCCCGTATCGGAGAAATTAAATCGGAAGTAGTTTTTACTGACTTTGAAAATAATTCATCACATTCTGGAATATGGTGGGAAGTCCTTTTTCTAAGCAACAGTGACAGCTCCTCTATTGAAGAAATTTTCTTTTTTACCGACGTTCCTATTACTGTGAAGGTTTGCGAACAGGATCAAGCTAAATTAGATGAATATCTTGCTGAAATTAAGGTTGAAATAGATAAGCCTGATACAAGTATTGAAGAACTCGCAGTTCATGACAGCTCGGACGACGAGAACTTTGGCCCTCCCGTGATTGACAAATCTACCGGTGTTAGAAAGCTTGGTGAAATTCTTGTCGATAGAGGTGATCTCACTCAGGATACTCTTAATGAAGCTCTTGCTGATCAAAAACCCATTGGTGAATTGTTAGCAGCCAAGGGTGTTGTTACCCGGGATAAAATTGACAGTGCTTTAGCCGAGCAGAGCGCCAGTAAAGAAACTGTTGCTACCCGCCGTAAAATGGATGTGACTTCTTCACTCAGGGTTTCAGCGGAAAAACTTGATTTACTGGTTGATCTGGTAGGTGAATTAGTAATTGTTCAGGCTCAGATATGCCAAGTTGTCGGTGAAAAAAACGATCCTTCCCTCACGGCTCTTTCGGAGGAACTGGAACGTCTTTCTGACGAATTAAGAGATAGCACTCTCGGAATAAGAATGCTTCCTATCGGTACAACTTTCAGTAAATTCAGAAGGTTGGTGCGTGATCTTTCTGATGAACTTGGTAAAGAGATTGATTTACATACAATCGGGGCAGAGACAGAATTAGATAAGACTGTGATTGAAAGGCTGGGCGATCCTTTAATTCATTTGCTGCGGAACTCTATTGATCACGGTGTGGAACTTCCTGCTGTCCGTGAATCAAAAGGAAAGTCTCGTCGCGGGAATATAACTTTAACCGCGGAACATTCCGGCGGAGAAGTTGTTATTTTGATCAAAGATGATGGTAAAGGTATATCGAAAGATGTCATTTTTGCGAAAGCCGTTGAAAAAGGCATTGTTACTGCGGATGCAGAGCTTACAACGAAAGAAGTTTTCAACCTCATTTTTGAGCCTGGTTTTTCTACAGCTGAAAGCGTTACAAGTGTTTCCGGCCGAGGTGTCGGAATGGATGTTGTAAAGCGCGCAATTGATTCATTACGAGGGCGCATTGATATAGACAGTCAGGAAGGGAAAGGTTCTCTTATTACAATCAGATTGCCATTGACTCTTGCTATTATTGATGGATTGCAGGTTAAAGTTGAAGATGGGTATTTTGTAATTCCTCTCTCTCTTGTTGAAGAGTGTGTCGAACTGACTCGTAAAAATGTTGAAGAAGCAAATGGTCAGCAGTTTGTTAATTTGCGCGGGGAAATTGTTCCTTACATTCGTATCAGAGAGTGGTTTGACATAGAGGGAGAATCTCCACCTATAGAACAAATTGTAATAACAGGACTTGAAGGTAGTAGAATAGGTGTAGTTGTTGATACTGTAATAGGTGAACATCAAACCGTTATTAAAAGTCTCGGTAGAGTTTATAGAGATGTGGAAGGTATATCCGGTGCAACTATTAAAGGCGATGGAACTTTAGCTTTAATATTAGATATACCAAAGCTTTTCCGTACTGTTCTGGCAGAAATAAAGGCAGCATGTTAAAATCTAAAATGAAAGATACTGATGAGGCTGTTTCTATCACTCCTAAAATGAAGGATACTGATTTTAAAAAATTCAGTAACTTGATCAAGAGTGAATTCGGAATTAAAATGCCGCTTTCGAAAAAGACCATGCTTGAGGCAAGGCTTCAGAAAAGATTACGCGCTTTAGGGATGATATCCCATTCTGAGTATTGCAATTTTTTATTTAGTCCCGGTGGACTTGAAAAAGAACTTACTTCGCTTATTGACGTTGTTACGACTAATACAACTGATTTTTTTCGTGAGCCTAAACATTTCGAGCTTCTCCTCACTACTGTTTTGCCTGAATTGACCCGACGTAGTTCTGCTCCTGTTAAAATTTGGTCTGCCGGCTGTTCCAGCGGTGAAGAGCCTTATACTTTGGGTATTGTGTTAAGTGAGTTTGCTGAAAAAAATCCTGATTTTAATTTTTCAATTTTAGCAACGGATATTTCAAACGAGATACTCAATAAAGCTATAAATGCTGTGTACCCTATGAGTAAAGTTGATGTTATTCCGATGGGTATGAAAAAAAAATATCTGCTTAAAAGTAAAAACAAAGCTAATCAGTTAGTTAGAATTGCTCCTGAAGTAAGGCGCAAGGTGGAGTTTCGCAGATTAAATTTTATGGAAAGTTTTCCATTTAAGGATGAAAAAGATATAATATTTTGTCGCAATGTTGTGATCTATTTTGACAGGGCTACGCAATATACTCTTTTTAGTAAATTTTGTGCAAAACTGTCTAAGGGTGGATTTTTGTTTATTGGTCATTCCGAAAGTATTTCAGGAATGGAATTACCCGTGAGGCAAATAGCCCCTACTGTTTACCAGAAGATTTGAGGGAAGAATGAGAAAGAAAACTCGTGTATTGATCGTCGATGATTCTGCGCTTGTTAGAAGTACTCTGCTTAGTTTGTTTAATACAGATGCAGATATTGAGGTTATAGGCAGTGCTTCTGATCCATTTGCGGCTGCTAAGATAATGGAAACAGTTATTCCGGATGTCATCACTTTAGATATTGAGATGCCTCGAATGGATGGGCTGACTTTTTTGCGTAAGTTGATGACTCAGCATCCAATTGCGGTTGTTATTTGTTCAACTCTTACTGAAAAAGGATCGGAGAGTTATATGAAAGCTCTTGAATTCGGTGCTGTTGAAGTCATAACCAAGCCTAAGGTCGGAACAAGGCAATTTTTCGAAGAGTCCAGCATCAGGGTTTGTGATGCTGTTAAAGCCGCAGCTTTGACCAAGCCTAAAAAACTTACAGCTAAACCAATGATAATTCAGCCGAAACTTACTGCTGATGCAATGCTCCCGAAAACAAGAACTAATTGTCTGAAGACAACTGAAAAAGTTGTTTTAGTCGGAGCTTCAACCGGCGGAACAGAAGCGTTACAAACTTTTCTTCAAGGTATGCCTATAGATAGCCCGGGGATTGCTATTGTTCAGCATATGCCGGAACATTTTACTGCTGCATTTTCCCAAAGACTTGATACTATCTGTCAAATAAGAGTGAAGGAAGCCGTTGACGGCGACAGTATACTTAGAGGACAGGCTCTTATTGCTCCCGGTAACAAGCATATGCTGCTCAAAAGGTCGGGCGCCCGCTATTATGTTGAAGTAAAGGATGGTCCGCTTGTCAGCAGACATAGACCTTCTGTAGATGTCCTTTTCCGGTCTGGAGCTCATAATGCGGGTAAGAATGCAATCGGTGTTATTATGACCGGGATGGGTGATGACGGTGCAAAAGGCATGAAGGAAATGCACGATGCCGGAACATATTGCATCGCGCAGGATGAAGCTTCATGCGTTGTTTTCGGTATGCCTCACGAAGCCATCAAGCATGGCGGAGTTGATAATGTTTTATCACTGAAAAGGATCGCAACTGAGGTTGTGGCTAAGTGTCGTAGCTAATAAGATTTATAATTTCTATCAATTTTGACGAAAGTTTTTAGCTGTCAGGATACTTCTTAAAAGTATCCTGACAGTTTTGTATTACTTACTGGGTGAGTTTTATTTATTTTTTACCTTCATTGTGTTTATGAAAAACAACTTTTACCTCTTCCGATGTAACTAATCCTTCGGTCAAAGTTTCTTTTAAAAAATCTTCGAAAAGTAATATCTTTTCAGCTGTGTCTACAATTTCTATGATCATGGGCAAATCTTCAGAAAGTCTTAGAATAGAAGTTGTCCGAACCTGACTGTTAACACCATACCCCATTACTCCACGATAAACCGTAGCACCTGCAAGTCCGCGCTTTCTGGCTTCATTAACAATGACTTCAAAAGTGGGGCGATGGTTGATGCGATTTTCTTCTCCGGTAAAAATTCTGAGTCGTACAGCTTTTTCAGGCAGATTCATTCTAAGCTCCGTTTTATAAATATTTAGCGAATTATTCAGAATTTTAGGAAACGAGCATTCTTCCAAGTGCCAGTCCGGCTATTACACATAAAAAACCAAGCGCACTTTGTCCCCCTATGTTAAGGGCTGCGAGTGGCCATTGTCCGGTTTTGATTAATTCGGTTGTTTCAAACATATATGTTGAAAAGGTCGTAAATGCACCCATAAAACCGGTCAGGATCATCAATCTCATTTCTGGCGAAAGTCCTAGCCTATCCTCGAATGTTCCGCTAATAATTCCAAATAGTAAACATCCGAGCATGTTGACGGTAAAAGTTCCTGCCGGAAAAGACGTATTGAAAAAACGTTGAGCAGCACCGGAAACAAAATATCGGCAAAGTGTGCCGGCTGCACCGCCTGCCGCTAGAAAAAAATACTTTTGCATACCTTACGTCCTGTATTATACTATTCAATGCTGAAAAAATCAGTACCACTTCAAGCTATAAGAGAAAAGAGAAATGGCTTTTGAGATAGAACTTAAATATTTGAATGCGGATCATGACCAACTTAGAAAATTACTTAAAAATCTAGGTGGAGAGTTTCTTTCACGTCATTATGAGCGTAATGTTGTTTTAGATGATCCGGCGAGAACTTTATTTAAAAGGTCTGCGTTGTTACGAGTCAGGCAGGCTGATAAAATAACTATGACCGTCAAGCGGGTTCCTGCTAACTTTGTTCCGGGAAAAGCTAAGGTTTATATTGAACATGAAACAGAAGTTTCAGATTTTGATGAAACTGTTTCTGCTCTTGAAGTTTTAGGGTATCTACCTGTATTTAAATATGAAAAATTCAGAGAAGAATGGAAGTTTTCGGATTGTTTAATTTGTCTTGATCTTTTGCCTTTCGGATCGTTTATTGAAATTGAAGGTGCGGAAGAATCTATTCTTTCATGCGCAGTGAAGCTTGGGCTTAAAGATTCGGATGCAAGCAAAAAAACATACCACGAATTAAATAGAATTTATCGTGCGAAGGCAGAACTTGAACCCGACGAAAACTTTGTATTCAGTCCTGAAGAATTGAAACTTTTACAACCATAAAGTTTAAAAAATGGTTTGTTTAAACGTCAGAATTAAATTTTACTGTTATTTCTTGCTCGACAGGGCAGGAATTAGTTCTTATTGTAAGCTAAGATAAAAATAAATATTTTAATTATGTAGTGGAATATGTCTAAATATAATGAAGAATTTGATTCAGATGTAATCTTTAAAGATGAACTTAAAGAACCTAGAAAGTATAAGGTATTATTGCACAATGATGATTATACTTCTATGGAATTTGTTATTGCAGTGCTCATACAAGTGTTTAGAAAAACTGAGGAAGAGTCCACTGAAATTATGCTTAAAGTTCATAATGAAGGGTTCGGAATCTGTGGAATATACACTGCTGAAGTCGCTGAAACACGCGTGGAAATGGTCAGGCAGCTTGCAACGCAAGCCGGCTTTCCTCTTAAATGTACAATAGAAGAGGTCTGATAATATATGCTTAGCAAAGCCCTTGAACAAGCTCTGACTTCTGCGGTTAACGAAGTCAGACTTAGAAATCACGAGTTTCTTACTCTTGAACATTTGCTTTATGCCATTGTTCAGGAAGAAATAGGCGCGGATATTCTTTCTGGTTGCGGTGCTGAGCTTTTACAGCTCAGGAGTCAACTCGAAAGATTTTTCGATGAAAACCTTGAGCCGCTTCCCAGTGGAGTGGAAACAGAAGTCATTCAGACTCTCGGTGTAAGGCGGGTTCTTCAGAAGGCCATTTGGCAGAAGAAAGCAGCCGGTAAAGATGTTGTTGAAGTCGGAGATGTGCTTGCAGCCATGTTCGAGGAAGAGGACTCATACGCGGTTTATTTCATGAAAACTCATGATATCAGTCGCTTAGATGTTCTTGAATATATTTCACATGCCCTTAGCAATGAAAATGATTGGACGGAAGGTCTTAACATCAGTCCTAATCCCGGAGCTGGGCACAATCACGGGCATAATGATCCCGGTCAGAAGACGGGAAGACCTCAAGGTAAGCCCGGTGCGGGGAATGATGATAAAAAGTCTCCGCTCGAAGAATTTACAAGCAATCTGACGATGAAAGCCCGTGACGGTAAAATCGATCCTCTTATCGGTCGCGATTCTGAAGTTGAAAGAACTTTGCAGGTGCTTTCCCGCAGACGTAAGAATAATCCTATTTTTGTAGGTGATCCCGGTGTAGGTAAAACCGCCATGGCTGAAGGGCTTGCTCTTGCCATTGCTAAAGGAAAGGTTCCAAAGTCCTTTGAAAATGCAGAAGTTTTTGCTCTTGATATGGGCGCTCTTCTTGCGGGAACAAAGTACAGAGGCGATTTTGAATCCCGCCTGAAAGGTGTGCTTGGTCAGATTAAGCATATTCCGGGCGCGATTTTATTTGTGGACGAGATTCATACTATCGTCGGAGCTGGAGCTGTCAGCGGTGGATCAATGGATGCGTCCAATATTCTTAAGCCTTTTCTGGCTTCCGGTGAAGTCCGCTGCATAGGGGCGACAACTTATGAAGAATATAAGAATCATTTTGAGAAGGACCGGGCTTTATCTCGTAGATTTCAGAAAATAGATATTACTGAACCTTCGGTAGAAGAGACTATTGAAATTCTTAAAGGCCTTAAACCTTATTATGAAGAACATCATAAAGTTGTCTATTCGCCATCGGCGATTAAAGCTGCTGCTGAGCTTGCAGCGAGGCATATCAATGAACGCTTTCTGCCCGATAAGGCTATCGACGTAATTGATGAGGCCGGAGCTTTTTATGGTCTTAGTCAGCGTAAGCGCAAAGGTGACAGGATACTTGTTTCCGATGTTGAGAAGGTTATTTCAAAGATTGCGCGGATTCCTACACGGCGTATCACCATGTCTGACCGTACCCGGTTGCAGGAGCTTGATGTAAATCTTAAGTCCGTTGTTTTCGGGCAGGATGAAGCTGTTGACCTTATTTCTAAGGCAATTCTTCGTTCAAGAGCGGGCATGAAGCAAGTTGGCCGGCCTACTGGTTCATTTTTGCTTACCGGTCCTACAGGGGTTGGTAAAACAGAACTTGCCAGACAGCTTGCCACAACGATGGGTATTCACTTCATGCGTTTTGATATGAGTGAATATATGGAAAAGCACGCTGTTGCCAGACTCATTGGTGCCCCTCCCGGATATGTGGGATTTGATCAGGGTGGTTTACTTACTGAGGGAGTTCGCAAAAATCCTCACTGTGTTATTCTTTTTGACGAAATTGAAAAGGCGCATCCTGATGTTTTCAATATCCTGTTGCAGGTTATGGATTACGCAACTCTTACTGATAATAACGGTAGAAAAGCCGATTTCAGAAATACTGTTTTGCTCATGACTTCCAATGCCGGTGCTCGCGAAATGACTAAAAGCGGTATTGGTTTCGGAGCAGGTGTTCAGGGTGCAGAGGATAAGGGGCTTTCAATTAAAGCTATAGAGAAGGTTTTCAGTCCTGAATTCCGCAACAGGCTTGATGCTATTGTTTCCTTCAATTCCCTTAAGCTGGATGTGATGGAAATGATTGTGGATAAGTTTATCAAAGAACTTAACCAGCAGCTTTCAGATCAGAGAATAGTTGTTGAAATTGATGACAAATCCAAACGCTGGCTTGCAGAAAAGGGGCATGATCCCGCATACGGAGCGCGTCCGATGGCTAGGTTGATTCAAACCTCCATTAAAGATGAAATTGCTGACGAAATTCTTTTCGGTAAGCTTGTTAAGGGCGGGCGTGTTATTATTTCTACTAAAAAAGACAAAGAAAAAGGTGAAAAATTATCCTTTAATTTTGTAACAGCTAGTAGTGATTAATAATTAGATTTAGCCTTTTGATGAATTTAAAATTTATTAGGACGGGACAGTATAAATATTTAAAGGGCGGACGTTTTACGTTCGCCCTTTTTTATTTGCAGGTTGAAATAATTAGATAATAGATTATAATAAATAAAAGTTAATTTATAGTTTTATAATTTTATAATTTCAGGGGATTTTTATGGTTGTGTACAGGCTCATTGAGGAACCTATATTTCCTCACCCAGATGAGGCCGAACCTGATGGACTGCTTGCGGTGGGAGGAGATTTAAGTTCCGAGCGGCTTCTTTCGGCTTATGCTTCAGGAATCTTTCCATGGTATGATGAAAACTCCCCGCTTTTATGGTGGTCGCTTGATCCTCGTCTGATCTTGAATTTTGATAAATTACATGTTTCAAAACGAATGAAACGTAAAATAAAAAAGAAAGAATATCGTATTACTCTTGATACGGATTTTTTAGGAGTTATTTCTAATTGTGCTTCTAAAACTCGTCCGGGTCAGGAAGGCACCTGGATTTTACAGGAAATGATCGATGCTTATGTTGAATTGCATAAACTTGGATTTGCCCACAGTGTTGAAGTTTGGAATAAGGAAGGAAAACTTGTAGGCGGGCTTTATGGTGTTTCGCTTGGCAGAGTTTTTTCAGGTGAGTCTATGTTTTTTCTTGAGCCGGATGCGTCTAAGATAGGGTTTTCTTATCTGGTTCGTTATTTGGAAAATCGAGAGTTTCATTTTGTGGATTGCCAGCAGCCTACCGACCATCTTAAGTCTTTGGGCGCGGAAGAAATACCCCGAGATGAATTCCTTGTAATGCTTGAAGATTCTCTCGAATATTCAGCGCTGAGGGGTAACTGGGATTTTTTACCGGGCGAGTATGAAATAATCACGGAAAATCTTTGCAGCTAAGGTGTTTTATTTTATCAAAAAAATGGAGGTTTTCGATTTTCGAAAACCTCCATTTTTTATAATTTGTCGTTGAATAAATTAATCTTCTTCGCGCGTTTCAACAAGCGGGCGATGAGCACTAAGATTATAAAATCCTCTGAGTGTAAAAGGTAGGTTGAAATGAGGTACCTTTTCAAATTTAATTAAACCGAAGTCTTTTCCTTCATCCATAGAGCAAAGAGCCGGAAGGCCGGAAGGGATTGGAAACTCCATCGGGTTGGAGTTGATTGAATCTAGTCTTGAAGAGTAATGCTCTTTAAGATAGTCAATAACCTGATTGCGTTCATCCAGCGTAAAGGACTCCATAACTATTTTACGGTCTTTTTCTGCATTCGGCACAGCATCAAGCATTGCCGGAGGTCCGAAAATGTTATCCCATGAAATTTCGTTTTCTTCGTTTGCCGACCATTCCGGTCTGAACAGGTGAACTTCAACATCACGACGTCCTTTAAAACTGCGGACGATCATTGAGACAGCATAGCCTCGTGCAATCGGAATATCACCATTCTGTATTTGAATTATAGGAATCATTGCTACCTCGTGAAATGAGTGTTTTAATGCTTTTAGTTTATTTAAGAATTTAAATATCATAACTTTTTTAGTTTAACTACACAAGTCGAGAAAAATATCAGGATGTCAGAAAAATTTCAGCTTGTCAGCGACTTTACACTGAAAGGTGATCAGCCGGAAGCAGTTAAACAGCTTCTGGAGAACCTTAATCATGGTGTTAAAGATCAGGTTCTGCTTGGTGCCACAGGTACGGGTAAAACATTTGCAATGGCAAATGTTATCAGCGAATTAAATCGTCCGACTCTTGTAATGGCTCCCAACAAGACATTGGCGGCTCAGCTTTTTAATGAGTTTAAAGCATTGTTTCCTCATAATGCTGTAGAATATTTTGTCAGTTATTACGATTACTATCAGCCTGAAGCATATCTTCCTCATTCTGACACTTTTATTGAAAAAGATTCATCAATTAATGATGACATTGATAAACTCAGACATTCTGCTACGCACGCACTGCTGACACGGCGCGATGTGATTATAGTTGCTTCTGTGTCATGCATTTACGGCCTCGGTTCTCCTGAATTTTATTCACGCATGATAATTCCGATTGAAGAAGGGCAGGAATTTTCCATGGAAAAGCTCATGGACCGTCTGATTGAAGTTCAATACACTCGTAACGATTATGATTTTCATCGCGGAACATTCAGGGTACGCGGCGATGTTATTGAAATTATTCCTGCTTACAGTCGGGAACAAGCTTTAAGAATTGAATTTTTTGGCGATGAAATAGAGTCAATTCAGGAAACTGATCCGCTTACTGGTGAAGTTACGGGCCGCAGGCGCAAAACCATTATTTATCCGGCAAGTCACTTTGTTTCTGATAAAGATAATCTTGAGAGAGCTGTTGAAGATATCCGGGTTGAACTTTTCGATACGCTTAATAATTTTAAACGTGAGAACAAGCTTGTCGAGGCTCAGCGCATTGAGCAGCGAACTATGTATGATCTCGAAATGATTGAAGAGATGGGGTTTTGCAGCGGAATTGAAAACTACTCGCGTCATCTTGACGGGCGTAAAGAAGGTGACCCTCCGGCTACATTGCTTCATTATTTTCCTGACGATTTCCTCCTTTTTATGGACGAGTCTCATATTGCTGTTTCTCAGGTTGGAGCCATGTATAACGGGGACCGGTCCAGAAAAACAACTCTCGTGAACTTTGGGTTCAGACTTCCATCGGCTCTTGATAACCGTCCGCTTTGTTTTGATGAATTTTTAGAGAAAGTAGGTCAGACTGTTTATGTGTCGGCAACGCCGGGGCCTTGGGAAATCGATCGTGCGCAGGGGCTTGTCGTTGAGCAGATTATCCGTCCGACGGGACTTCTAGACCCTATTGTAGAAGTTCGCCCTTCCAAGGGGCAGATGGATGATTTGATGGCAGAATGCAAACTTCGGGAAAGTCGAAATGAACGGGTGCTGATTACTACTCTGACAAAGAGAATGTCGGAAGATCTGACAGACTATTTTAATCAAATGGGCGTTGAAGCAAAGTACCTCCATTCCGATATTGATACAATGGAGCGCATGGCTATAATTCAGTCATTGCGGGCTGGAGAGTTTACCGCTCTAGTTGGTATCAATCTGTTAAGAGAAGGGCTCGATATCCCTGAAGTTTCCTTGGTAGCAATACTGGACGCTGATAAGGAAGGTTTTTTAAGATCAAATCGTTCATTGATTCAGACCTTCGGCAGGGCTGCTCGTAATTCGGAAGGGTTAGTAATTCTCTATGCAGATAGAATCACCAATTCTATGCGGACTGCCATGGATGAAACTTCACGCAGACGTTTGAAGCAGATTGCTTACAACAATGAGCATGGAATTACTCCGCAAACCATACGTAAATCACTGGATAATATGCTCGGAACTCTGTATTCTGCTAAAACTTCAGGTGAAAAAGCTAAGATTGCAGCTGAAGAACTTGCTGAATATGGATTTGATTCCGTTAAAATTGAGAAAATGATTCGCAAGCTTGAAAAAGAAATGCGTAAATATGCAAGTGAACTTGAATTTGAAAAAGCCGCTGAGTTAAGAGATCGTATTCAGCTTTTACGTGATAAACTTATTACTCTGGGTTAACCCCCGTAAAGTTATGGACAGCTAGGAATGAAATCCAAATCCATATATGTGAGAATGCTCAATCTCAGAAGAGAATTCGGTATGTTCTGGGGGCTTGCTGCTGGTTTCATTTATATGACTCTGGTTTTTATCGGTGGTATTATTGGATACATGTGGCTTGAAGGATGGAATTTTTTAAATAGTTTTTACATGGTCGTAATCACTCTTTCCACCGTTGGTTTCATGGAGGTTTTACCTCTTTCTGAAAACGGTCGGATTATGACAGCCTTGTTGATTCTTGGCGGTGTCGGTGGTTTTGCATATTTGATCGGTGCTTTTTCGCAATTATTAGTCGAAGGACGTTTGCAAGTTATTCTCGGGAGACGCAGAATGAAGAAGACAATCGGAAAATTTAAAGATCATATCATTGTCTGCGGATACGGCAGAATCGGGGCTATTGTAGTCGAAGAAGTAATGAATGAAGGGTATGATATAGTTGTCATCGAGAATAATCCCGAATTGGTAGCTCACATGGAAGCTGCGGGGATAACTTGTCTTGAGGGAGATGCTACTAAAGACGATACTTTGAAACTGGCTGGTTTAGACAGGGCAAAATCTCTTATAGCAGCGTTATCAGATGAAGCAGCCAACGTTTATGTTACTTTGATTGCCCGTCAGTTTAGTTCTAAAGTTAATATTATCGCTCGCGGTAATAATAAAACCAGTATCTCCCGCCTTGAATTTGCGGGAGCAGACAGAGTTGTGCTTCCTCATACGATTGGCGGGATACGCATGGCTCAATCCGTGTTGCGTCCTACAGTTACCAACTTTCTTGATATTGCAATGCGCGGAAAGATTGATCTGCAAATGGAAGAGCTTTTTGTTACTGATACTTCTGAATTTGTGGGTCAGGATCTTATTGAATCTAAAATTCGTCCTCGTTTCAATTTAATTATTATTGCTATCAGAAAACATACCGGAGAGATGGTTTTTAATCCGGGACCAAAAGAAGTTATCGGAGCCGGGGATACCCTGTTGACTGTTGGTAAACTTACCGATCTTTCAGCAATTCAGAAAATTTTATAGTTGATTGAATCAGGTCATTCCGTTAAACCGCTGAAATCCATTCAAATTCTTATCAAACATAATTATCAAATATTAGTATATCGTGAAAAAAACAGACGAAAAAAAAATTGCTGAGCTTGTAAAAAGGCTCGAAAAACATAACGAAGATTATCGCCGCGGCATGCCGACCATTAGTGATGCCAGATATGATGAACTGACTGAGGAACTCCGCGATCTTGCACCTGAGCATTCTTATTTAACGAAAGTAGAACCTGAAAGTTTCAGTAATAAGATCGAGATAAGGCATCCTAAACCGATGCTTTCAACTGAAAAGGCTTACACTGTCGAAGAGCTTGAAAGGTTTGTTCAGCGAGTTAAAAAGGAAGCTAAATCGCTTGGCATTCAAACTGTTGAATACAGAATTACTCCCAAGCTTGATGGTTTAGCTGCCCGTGATGACGGGAATATTTTTGCTACCCGCGGTAACGGTGAAGTCGGATATGAAATTTCGAGCGCTTTTGCCAAGGGCGTAATTGCTGTTGGTGGACGCGGTCAGGGTGTCGGCGAAATTGTGTGCAGTCAGGATTATTTTGACGAGCATCTTTCAGATGTATTCGAGCACCCACGCAATATGGTTGTGGGTATTGTTACCTCAGATAACGTAAATGAAGCATCAAAACAGGCTCTGCAAGACGAGGCTATCCGGTTTGTTCCTTACAGTACTTTGCCTAAAAAAGTCGTGAACGGTGAAGAGCTTGTAAGGGATGTCTGGAAGATTACAGATGAGCTTTGGGAACAGGCTGATTATCCGCTTGATGGAATGGTTGCCGAAGTTACAGATAAAAAATTGCAGGATGCTCTGGGGGCGACAGCCCATCATTACAGGTGGCAGATTGCCATTAAGAAGAAAGGCGAATCTGCTGTAACCACTGTTAATGAGATTCGCTGGCAGGTTGGTCGTATGGGCGCAGTTACTCCTGTTATGGAAGTGGAACCTGTTTCTGTTTCCGGCGCCACAATCAGTAATGTTACGGCTCATAATGCCGGAATGTTGCGGGATCATTCCATAGGCAAAGGCGCAATTATCAGAATTATTCGTAGCGGTGAAGTTATTCCTAAGCTTGAAGAAGTCATAAAACCGGCAGATTCGGTAGAGCTTCCTACTCTTTGTCCTTCTTGTGAGGCGGAACTTTATTGGCAGAATGATTTTTTGAAATGTCCTGATTTTAATTGTCCGGCCAGAGCGGAACAACGTCTTGAATATTGGTTCAAAACTTTGGGAAATGCTGACTGGTTCGGAAAAAAGACTATTTCAAGACTTGTAAAAGCAGGTCGTAGCTCTCTTGAGTCTGTTTATACAATGGGAGAAGAAGACTTTAGTAAACTTGGTTTCGGCCCTGTTCAGTCTTCCAATCTGGCAGAAGCAATTTATATAAGTCGAACTAAAGAAACAGATGATTGGAGATTTTTGGCCGCATTCGGTATACCTGATTTAGGTAAGGCTGACAGCCGTAAGTTGCTTGGAAATTTTAAGCTTGAAGATATTGTTACGGTAAAACAGGCGCAACTGGCAGATATTCATGGTTTCGGAGCGATTACCAGTTATTCTGTTACAGCCGGAATTAAGGCTATTAAAGAAACTATTCTGCATATGCTTGAATTTAATTTTAACTTGCGCCGTACTCCGCTTGAAGTCGAAACAGAGAGTATTGAAAGCCCTATTACCGGTAAAGGAATCGTTTTCACCGGAAAAATGATTCAGGGATCTCGGGAAGATATGCAGGCTATGGCCCGTAAATTGGGAGCCAATGTGCAGACATCTGTTACCGGAAAGACTAATTTTCTGGTTTGCGGAAGCAATGTTGGTGAGAAAAAAATGGAAGCCGCCCGAGCTAAGGGCGTAGAGATAATGACTGAGAGTGAATTTATGGATATAGTCAGCAAGGGCTGAGAATAGATTCCTTTTAAAACCGTAAAATTTTAGGAGCACAAAATGACTGATATAGTAATTATTGGAGCAAAAGGGCGCATGGGGGCAACTTTGGTGCGTCTTGTTCAGGAAAGTGATGAGCTGAACCTGTCGGCTGTTATGGAACGTTCAGGGTGTGAGCAGGGTCTTGATGCTCTAGGGTGTGTCTGCGGAACATCTCCTGATGAAGTTCTGGTTAAAGTTCCCGGTGCGGTTATTATTGATTTTACAGCTCCGGCAGCAACATTGAGACTTCTTGAAACTGCGTCAATTACTGGAAACCCGGTTGTTATCGGAACTACAGGTATGACTGCGGATGATTTGCTTAAAGTTGAAGAGTTCGCGAAAAAAGTTCCTGTATTCCTTGCCCCGAATATGAGTGTCGGTGTTAATGTTCTGCTTAAAATTCTGCCTGAACTTGTACGTATGTTAGGGCCTGCTTATGATATGGAAATGACTGAAATTCATCATAATAAAAAAGTTGATTCTCCAAGCGGAACAGCTCTTAAGCTGGCTGAGTGTATGGCCGAAGCTCGTGGTCTTGTTTATGATGAAGTTAAAAAACATGGTCGTGACGGTATTGTCGGCGCGAGAACAAAGGATGAAATCGGTGTGATGGCTGTTCGCGGCGGAGATGTAGTCGGTGATCATACCGCTTACTTCTTCGGCCCCGGTGAACGTATAGAAGTTACACATCGTGCTCATTCCCGCGATACCTTTGCTCAGGGCGCGCTTAGAGCTGCCGCGTGGCTCGCTGATCAAAAGCCTGGAAAAGTTTACTCTATGGCTGATATTTTCTAGTCACAATCGTCTTAAAAGGTTAATAAGGTCGTATCGGTTTATCCGATGCGGCCTTTTTTTATTAATAAATTCAGATTAACTTTTTATATTTTTGCTAAAGTTAAATTAAAACTTTAACTTTTAGTTTTCGTAACTAGATTTAATAAATATGACTAAAACAAATAATGTTTCAAGACAGGCTGCTTTATCGATTGGGGCTCTTGGGGTTGTTTTCGGTGACATCGGAACCAGCCCTCTCTATGCCTTGAAAGCTTGGTTCAGTGGACATCATGCAATTGCATTAACGGACGGAAATGTACTGGGGGTTCTTTCGCTGATTATTTGGTCTCTTTTGATTGTTATCAGTCTCAAGTATGTCACGTTTGTAATGGCTGCGGATAATAAAGGTGAAGGCGGAATATTTGCACTCTATGAGCTTGTAAGCCAAAACAGGAGCGGACGTTCAGTTTTCGTGATGCTTATAGCTACGCTTATCGGGGGAGCGTTGTTGTACGGAGACGGGGTAATTACGCCTGCTATTTCAGTCCTTTCCGCTATTGAAGGGCTTGATATCGCAACAACGCTGGCTCACGGTTATATTACTCATATTTCCTGTGCCATCTTGCTTCTTCTTTTTACTTTTCAAAGTAGCGGGACTGATAAAATAGGACGTTTGTTCGGCCCGGTTATGCTGCTTTGGTTCATTGTTATAGGTGCTTTCGGTGCGCTGTCGATGCTGAATAATATTGTCGTATTAGAAGCTTTCAGCCCGCTGCATGCCGTTCGTTTTTTCGCTGAAAACGGGATTGCCGGAACACTTGTTCTCGGAGCGGTTGTCCTGTGTGTTACAGGGGGAGAGGCTCTTTTTGCAGACATGGGCCATTTCGGGCGAAGACCTATTACTCTTGCATGGTATTTTGTGGCGTTGCCGAGCTTGCTCTTAAATTATTTAGGGCAGGGCGCTCTGCTGATAAATAATCCAAAATTTATTGTTAATCCCTTTTTCAGTTTATTTCCCAAAACAATACTTTTACCGATAGTCGGTCTTGCCACATTGGCCGCAATTATTGCTTCACAGGCTATTATTTCAGGTGCTTTTTCACTCACAGCTCAGGCTGTTCATCTAGGTTTCATACCGCGTATTCGTGTTTTTCAAACTTCTGAACTTAATCCGGGGCAGGTTTATGTTGGATCTGTTAATTGGATTATGGCTGCGCTCAGTATTTTTTTAGTGATATCGTTTAAGCATTCAGAAGAACTTGCAGGCGCTTATGGAATAGCAATTACCGGAACTATGGTTATTACAACTTACCTTTTCTGGTTTTATTTAAGAAATATTCGTAAATGGAATGTGGTTCCGGCAGCAATTTTAATCAGTTTTTTTGCGTGTTTTGATTTAGGTTTTTTTATTGTTAACTTCACTAAAATTGATGGAGGCGGATGGTTTCCTATTCTGCTGGCCTCGATTGTTGCCTATATAATGTACGTCTGGTTATGGGGTAGGGAGGAAGTTTATGATTATGTTATGGAAAGAGGGCTGCATATAACCGACCTTGAATCTGAAATTGAAAAGTATATTCTTGCAAAAACACCTGGTGAAGCCGTGTTTCTTGCCGCCTCGGATTATATTCCTCATGCTTTTTTGCAACATCTTAGAAGGAACAGAGTTGTACCTGAAAAGCTTATTTTTTTGCAGGTTAAGAGTTTAAACGAGCCATATGCTGATTCAGGACAGCGGATTTTTGTGAAGAAGTTGAAAAATAACGTTTCATGGATGACTGTTTCGTACGGGTTTATGGAAAAACCGAACGTGCCCGTGTCAGTTCTTCAAGCTTGGAATCAAATCGGAATTAGAAAAGAGGAGTGTAATTACTATGTTGGAAGGGTTTTTATAAAGTATGATGACGAACGCACAGATCATAAAATTAAAAGGAAACTTTTTATTTTATTAAGCTCAATTTCAGATAATCCAGTTGATTATTTTAAAATACCTGAAGAGCTGGTTGTTACTATAGGTACTGGAGTCAAGTTGTAGAGGGAAATTAATTATCCAATCCTTTAATTTTTTATTTGATAAATTCGCTCATAAAGTCATAAACTGATTTCATTTCATGCTCAAGAACGAGCATGTCTTTGTAAGCTTGGTCGGTATTTCCGGCCAGTGCACTTCGTTCAAGATCGAGGCAGGCTTCTTTGACTCTGTCGGCACCCATAGTAGCGGCTGCTCCTTTTAGGGAGTGAGCCAGAAACTTTAGCTTGTCCATTTCACCCGTTTGAAGGGCGTCTCTAATTTTGTGAACTCTATCCGGTTCATCGCGAAGAAACACAGAAAAAAGTTTTTTGAGGAACTCTTTTTTGGTGGATGCCATGGATTTTAGCCAAATATCATTAATTACGTCGTTAGCTTTCATTTTAGGACGATAGGTTAAAACCAAATTCATTTCTACAAGTTTTCAGCCTTTAACACATATAATTGGCTTAAGGCGGGCGATTATTTTTGAAATTCCCGCTTGGTCAGCGACGTTTATTACTCTTTCAACATCTTTATATGCTTTTGGAGCCTCTTCCGCCAGTCCTCGTATTGATCCACTTTTTATAATAATTCCATCAAGATTGAGTCTGTCTTGAATGTTTTGTCCTTTAAAAGATTTTAATGCCTTGGTTCGGCTCATTACTCTTCCGGCACCGTGACAGGATGAGGAGAAGGAAAGCCCAGCAGAAGCTGTTGTGCCTGCAAGTATGTATGATGATGTTCCCATACTGCCGCCGATTATTACTGGCTGGCCATATTTTTTAAATTCATGCGGAAGTTTCGGTGAGTTAGGCTCCAGAGCTCTAGTCGCTCCTTTGCGATGTACATAAAGCGTTTTCATGTAACCGTTAATGAGGAATTCTTCCCGGTTGCAGGTATTGTGGCTTACATCATAGAGAAGTTTGAGATCTGCTTCCGGTAATATGTCTGCAAAACAGTTTCTCACCAGATGGGTTATCCTCTGTCTATTGGCAAGGGCGCAATTTATGCCTGCTCCCATGGCTTTAAGGTAATCTTGTCCCAGACTTGATTTTATAGGCGTGCACGCAATGTCTTTATTCGGTAGTTTTATTCCATATTTTACAGCACTTTTGACCATGAGAGGTAAGTAATCTGTTGCTATTTGATGACCTAACCCTCGCGAACCACAATGTATGCTGACAAGGATTTCATTTTCGGCAATTCCGAATGCTTTTGCTGTTGGCTCATCAAAAATTTTTTCAACATATTGAACTTCAAGGTAATGATTTCCTGACCCCAGAGTTCCGAGCTGATCGGTCATTCTTTGTTTTGCTTTCTTAGAAACTTTAGAAGGATCGGCCTGTCTGAAAACTCCATTGTTTTCGATGCGGCGTAAATCATCAGGAAATCCCATTTTTTGTCCGACTGCCCAGGAAGCTCCGCCTGAAAGCATTTCGTCCATTTGATCATTTGTAAGTTTGAATTTTCCGCCGACTCCTGTTCCTGAAGGTATATTTTTAAAAAGAGAATCTGCGATTTTTTCTGAGACTTCTTTCAGGTGATGTTTCTTAAGTCCTGTGGTCAGCGTTCTTACTCCGCATGAAATATCGAAACCTACTCCTCCGGCTGAAATAACACCTTTTTCAGGATCAAAAGCACCGACTCCGCCAATAGGAAAGCCATAACCGGAATGTGCGTCCGGCATAATGCAGACCGGTCCGACAACCCCGGGCAGCGATGCAACATCCCGCATTTGTGAAACGGTTTTGTCATCGAGATCGTGAAGTATTTTTTCATCGGCAAAAATTACAGCATCAGTATTCATAGGGCTTATTTTTTTAATTTTCCATCTGCATGGCCCTAATTTGGTGAGCAGTTCAAGATTCATTAAAATCTCCTGAAATTAAAAAAGGGCCGGGAAAAATTCCCGGCCCTTCAAGTAAATCATAATAACAGGTTGTTTGCTACAGTTTTGAAAGTTCTTCGCTGGGGATCATCTGGATATTATTCTCAGCAAGCAGTTCAATTGCCTGATCTGTACGGTCAAAGCGGAAGATAATGACGGCATTATTACCGCTTTGCTGAACAAATGCGTACATGTATTCAACGTTGATGCTGGCATTTCTGAGCATTTCCAGCAGGCTGTGAAGTCCTCCGGGATGATCATCGACAACGACGGCGACAACAGTTGTTTTACCAACAGTGAATCCTGCGTCTTTCAGAGTCTTCTGAGCTTTATCAAAGTCAGAAACTATGAGTCGTAGAATGCCGAAATCTGAAGTGTCGGCAAGGGAAAGAGCGCGTATATTAACTTTTGCTTCACTGAGAAGTCTGGTTACTTCTGCAAGTCTTCCGGCACGATTTTCAAGGAATATAGATAGCTGATCACATTTCATAATGTACCTCGCTTTTATTGGGTTCGGTTATTGGTTCTCGTTGCGAAGGTCGACAATTCTTTTGGCTTTACCGGTCGAACGCTCAATAGAGTTAGGTTCTACCAGTTTAATCCGGGCTGTTACACCAAGGAATTCTTTGATATTTCTTTGTATCTTTCTTTCGAGGCTCTGTAAATTTTTAATTTCATCGGAGAACGCGGTTCCTGCGACTTCAACT
Source organism: Maridesulfovibrio ferrireducens (assembly GCF_016342405.1). Lineage (NCBI taxonomy): Bacteria > Pseudomonadati > Thermodesulfobacteriota > Desulfovibrionia > Desulfovibrionales > Desulfovibrionaceae > Maridesulfovibrio > Maridesulfovibrio ferrireducens. The sequence goes on from NZ_JAEINN010000002.1 coordinate 289,026, forward strand.
TTGATAGTAAGAATATCAAGGTTTCCATCTCTATGGATTTCCAGCAGATAATGTGGAGACAATCCTTCGGTTTCGATGAGAATAGATTCAATCTGAGACGGGAATACATTCACGCCGCGAATGATCAGCATGTCATCGCTTCTACCTTTTACGCGCTGCATTCTTGCAAGTGTTCTGCCGCAACGACAAGGTGTGTAAGTGATTTTTGTCAGGTCGCGGGTACGGTAACGGATGAGTGGGATGCCTTCTTTTGTGAGTGTGGTTACAACTAATTCACCGACTTCACCGGGTTTGGCCAGCTCGCCTGTATCAGGGTTGATGATCTCAGGAATAAAATGATCTTCCATGATATGTAGTCCGTCCTGTGCTTCAGCACATTCCATTGCGACTCCGGGTCCCATTATTTCAGAAAGTCCATATATATCAAGAGCTTTGATGTTAAGCTTATCTTCGATCTCTCTGCGCATGGATTCGGTCCATGGTTCCGCTCCGAAAATACCAACTTTAAGTGGTAATTCTCTGAAATCGATACCCATCTCTTTTCCTGTTTCGTACAAGTAAAGAGCATAAGAAGGTGTGCAGCAAATTGCTGTTGCACCGAAATCTTTAAGAAGCATAATCTGGCGTCTTGTTCCGCCGCCGGAAATAGGAATGATAGTAGCTCCGAGAGCTTCTGCTCCGTAATGTACGCCGAGTCCGCCGGTGAACAATCCATATCCATAAGCATTATGAATGATGTCTTCCGGGGTTGCTCCCGCCATTGCGAACGCGCGAGCCATCAAACCCGCCCAGTTTGCAATGTCGCGTTTGGTGTAGCCCACGACAGTTGCTTTCCCGGTGGTTCCTGAGGAAGAGTGAATCCTTACAATGTTTTCACGGGAGACCGCGAACAAACCGAAAGGATAATGATTGCGCAGATCCTGCTTTTCGGTAAAAGGCAATTTTTGAAGGTCGGAAAGGGAATTGATATCATCGGGTGTAATTCCGAGTTCTTTAAACTTTTTTGTGTAGAAAGGTACATTGGCATAAACGCGTTCACAAAGTTGCTTCAAACGTTTAAGCTGAAGTGCTTCCAATTCTTCTCTAGGCATTGTTTCTTTATCTATATCGAAGATCATTAATTGCCTCCTCTCCTGTTTACTCCTTAGTATAAAAGGAGATCTATGGGAAAAAAAAGAGCCACAGGGGTGTACCCATGGCCCTGAAAGTTTTATTAGTGCTTATCTCTGTAGCCAAGAATTGGCTATTAGTCATTTTCGAAAAAGATGAATCTGAAAAGAAAAAACTGGGATTAAGCCTGTTTGGTTATATCTCATAAGTAGTTACTCGCAGTCAAGTTTGAATGTGCGGTATCTTATTTTCAGTGTTTTTGATGGTATTGATTGCGTACCGGGCATAAATTCTCTATATAATCATATTGTAGGTTAAATACTGTGAGTGGGACTGTGCATGGTTGTTCATGACGGATGAATATCGCGCAGGGGATTTAAAACCCTATATCCTGTTTTTCGCAGTTTCTTCAAAGTGCGTTCCTTTGTTTAAGGGGGCGCCGAGTTAATAAAATATAAAAGAATGAAAACTAAAAGTAAAAAATTTAAAGAGATCGAGACTCAGGACAAACTTCAGCTCGTTGCAGAATGGCTGGATGAAAAACAAGCAATTGACCTTATAGCTATTGATGTAACCGGGATTTGTCCGATTTCAGAAATAGTAATGGTTGTCAGTGCAAAAGGTATTCGTCACGCTCAGTCATTGGCTGATAACACTCTCGAGAAGCTTTCAACTGGAAATATTGAGTATCTTGGAATGGAAGGTTACCAGACCGGAGATTGGATTCTTCTCGATTTGAACGATATTATCATCCATATTTTTCAGGAAGATAATCGTGGTTTTTATAATGTTGAAGGATTGTGGTCCGAAGGGACTAAAGTTGAATTGGATATTAACCGGTAGGCCACGAGTCTCCGTTTTGAGGTCTATATCATGTCAGAGCAGTCCGGTACTCCCACAGTTCTCCTTATTCTAGACGGATGGGGAATTGCCCCGGCTGGTAAAGGTAATGCTGTGCAGCTTGCCAATACTCCGGTTTTGGACAGTCTTTTTAAGACTTATCCTAATACGCATCTCAAATGTTCTGGTAGAGCTGTCGGTTTACCTGATGGTTTTATGGGAAATTCTGAAGTTGGTCATACCAACATCGGAGCCGGACGCGTTGTTTATCAGGACATGACTCGGATTGATATTGATATTGAGAAAGAAAAATTCGCTACGAATGATGCAATATGCGATTTAATTGATAATGTGAAAGCCTCCGGTGGGCGTCTCCATTTTATGGGGCTGCTTTCGGATGGTGGAGTGCATTCACATATCAATCATCTTTTTGCTTTGCTTAAAGTAGTTAAGGATGCCGGAGTAAGTGAAGTGTTCGTCCATGCTTTTATGGATGGGCGAGATACTTCGCCTACTAAAGGCAAAGAATACATGCGCCAACTGGTCGATAAGATGAATGAAATCGGAATCGGGAAGGTTGCGACCATCTCGGGCCGATATTATTCAATGGATCGCGATAATCATTATGAACGGAATGAAATTTCCTATCGTGCTTTGGTTCTTGGCGAAGGTGTCGAGGCTTTTGATCCGGTTAAAGCGATTGAAGATGCCTACGAAGCAGGTGAAACTGATGAGTTCATTAAGCCGCGAGTTCTTGTTGAAACTCACGGACTGATGCTTGATGAAGATGGTGTTTTCTTTTTTAATTTCCGGGCAGACCGCGCTCGTCAGATGTGCAGGATTTTAAACGACGAAGATTTTAATGAATTTGAACGTCCTGTTGTTCCTGCTTTTAGCGACTTCGTGACCATGACTCGTTATGAAGGTGATTTTCCTTTTCCTGTAGCCTTTCCTCCGCAAAATATTACTAATCCTATTGGAGAAGTAATATCGAATGCCGGACTCAAACAGTTGAGAATTGCTGAAACGGAAAAATATGCACATGTTACATATTTTATGAATGGCGGAAGGGAAGAACCTTTTCCTAATGAGGATAGAATTCTTGTTCCTTCGCCCCGTGAAGTGGCTACATACGATCAGAAACCGCAGATGAGCGCCGAAGAAGTTACTGAAAAACTTATTAATATTCTGCCGGATTATTCTTTGTGTATTTGTAACCTTGCCAACCTGGACATGGTTGGACATTCCGGAATAATCCCTGCGGCCATTTTAGCCTGTGAAACTGTCGATGCCTGTGTCGCTAGAATTATTGAAGCCGTTACCAAGCTTGGCGGGCAGGTTTTCCTTACTGCTGATCATGGTAATGCGGAAGAGATGATTGACGCTGACGGCGGACCTCAGACAGCCCACAGTTTGAATGAAGTTCCTTTAATTTTCATAGGTGACGTTTTTAAAGGACGAACTCCTTCTTCCGGAGCTTTGTGTGATATAGCTCCTACTATTCTGAATTCAATGGGCATTCCTGTTCCAAAGGAAATGACCGGTAAAAATCTTATTGAGAGTTAAAAATGTCTGAATCTGGAAAGCCGTTATCTCCTGTCCGTCCAAGCGGGATGGAAATAATTTTTCTATATCCCTGTCCTTTTTGTGAAAGATCTGTTCCCTTTGTTGCTCCTACACGGCCTGTTATGGTTCAATGTGATTCGTGCCGTAAGAACTTTCCAATTGTTCCGGTCGATGAAAAAATAGTCAGGTTTTATAAAACTATGCTCGCAAATGGGCATGCTGCAATTGATCCTGATTTTTTCTAGTCGATCACTTTAAAAATAATAAAAAAAGCCTCTTTCTACTAAGCAGAAAGAGGCTTTTTGATTTTGTTCGGGGATGCTTACTATCTGTAGTACAGGTTTCTTCCACCAACGGTAAGAAAAGCCTGATGCAGATTTCTGCGGATGTCTCTGCGGTCCCAGATGTCCTGAATGTGACCACGGGAGAGAGCGTTGTAAGCGGAATGGTAATCCGGTGGAATGTCGAGTCCTGTAGTTTCTTTAATAACCCCGGGACCGGCAAAACCGAGACGGGATGAACGAACTGCGTACTGATATGGTGAGCAGCCTAGAAAACTGGCGACAGGTCCTGCGTAGGAGTTTGTATCATATAAAACGATATATAGTCCGCCAGATTCAATGTAACGGCGAACTGCGAGAGTACAGCGCGGCATTTGGATCAGTCCGTTTGTTCCTTCCTGAATCCTGATTCCGGCAGTTCCGTGAACATATGCCAGAAATGGATATCTCTTTTTACCGGCAAGTTCGAGGGCGCGAATAAACTTTTCACCTTCCGCAGCGCCGACTGATCCACCTCTGAAGGGGGCGACAAGTGTAGCGCAAGTGACTTTGGTGTGTTTAATATGGCCTTCAAAAGTAATACAACCGCTCTGTAGTCCGGTTTTTTCTTTCGCCGCGTCCAGCCTGTTCTGATAGTTAGGAAAGTTGGTCGGGTTGGATGCGCAAATTGATTTATTGAATTCGCGCACAGTTCCCCAGTCAAATACATTGGCAAGATACCAACGGTATTCCATAGGGAAGTGATGGCCGCAAGTAGGACAGACCCCGCCGAATTCGTCAAACAGATCACGTGACCATATTTCAAGGCAGCCGTCTTTTTCAGCATTAGGGCAGGTTATTTCCCTGTCTTCTGAAGCTCTGGGGCTGACAAAATGTCTATAATCTGCTGGTGGAATATCGTCATCTTTCTGTGCGGAAAGTTTTGTCAAAGCAAATTCGACTTCGGAGCTTTCCTTGGTAGAAAATCCGACTTTGCCTATAACGCGTTGTTTCAATTGGTCAACTTTATTCGTTATGACATGAAGTTCGTCTTTAGTTTCTTCAACAAATCTTTGAAGTTTGGATTGATATTTTTTTATTAAATCATAGCGGATAGTGGAATAAGCAGCAGCCATAGCATCCACTTTCGCAGAATTGATTTTTTCTACCAGAGTTCTTTTATCTTCGTAGGCATCTTGAGCCATTCGACGGTATTTTTTATACCTCTTCCACAGCAAGCGGTCTTTTTCATTGCTGTTGATAGACCAGCGTACAAATACAGATTCATCCGTCAGTTCTTTTTTATTACGGCTTTTAATCGCTACGCCACGAAACGGACTAAGGCCTTTCACGCTTAAAACGATTTCATCAGTGGCTCTGATAACTTCAGCTCTTATAGTTTTATAAAATTCAAAATGTTCAGGGCGGGAACCTAGTGCGGGTTCCTTGATAATACCGTCGATGTAACCGAATCCGAGGTTGTCTTTCGCAGTAATGCGCTGATTTTTGGCGCAAGACTCAATCAACTCAGTCGGGGCACGTTGTCCACCGCGAAGTCTGCCTTCGATTGCAGCCGCACCCTCAGGGGATATAACCGAGTAATAACCGTGGGAAAGCATGAGGCGTTTATCCGCCATGGCAATGGCTTCTGCTCCGCCTGATCCACCCTCTGAAATAACGGAGATGATCGGAACATCCAATCCGCACATTTCATAGATGTTTTCAGCAATTTGCTGAGCAGCACCCGGGTAGTCTTCAATCGGGAATGAGCCGGGAGTAAAGACATAGGTATGGATGGGAATATTTTCGCGGGCAGCGACTTTCATATAGCGAAGTGCGTTAGCATTTCCCCAAGGTTTGATACAGCCGCCGTTACGGAATTCCTGTCCGTGTCCTTTTTCCTGTCCGACTACCATGACGGGCTGATTATGCACTTTTTTGCCGATTCTTCTAGAGATGTAGGCTCGCGCAATAACCATACCGGGGTCGATGCTCATGTCATCCTTGCCGCCGACAACAGTGTAGTTGTCATAAACATTTTCAAGAATGTCTTTAAGACAGATTCTTTCGGAATGACGAACAATACGGACTTTATCCATGGGAGTAAGGGTATTATCAATATCCTTTTCCAGAACAGCGAGGCTTTCAGCTACGGTGTTCAGTTTATCCCACAGTTCTTCCTGAGTCAGATTAATATTTCGATCTAGGAAGGTGTCAAGCTTTTGGGCAAAAGCAGTAAGGCGTCTGTCCTCGGTGTCTCCGAGGATGTCGCGCGCATACTGGACCCGCTTGATTAATCCATCCAGTTTTTTTTCTATATCCATAATGTATAATTAGAATTCCAGTAGATTGTTTGTTTTTTTGGCCAGAAACTTCAGGTTGGACTTAAGTGAAATGTTCTTTCTGTCCTTTCCTTTCAGCACGAATTCATTAAGGAATTCGTGTCCGCGTTTTTTGGCTTCATTCAAGTCTTTTCCCCAAATAATGGCTAGAGCCAGATTCGGGTCAAATTCGGTAGGGATCTGATAGGGCAGTTCTTTAGGAATATGAGTGTGCATTTTGAGCCACGGATGTTCTTTCCAATGAAGTTCTTCAATTTCTCCAGCCCATGGAGAGAATTTGTCATCGGTGTCTTCTGCGATAATTCTATATTCAATCCCGACACCGTTAAGTGTTATGTCGTCTTGTGTGTAGCCAAGTTCTTCACCAAGTGCGAGTCTGATCTGTTCTTTGATCAAATTCACATTCGAGTCGCCGTTAATACTTGAAATCTCAGCCGAAACACCATTTTCAACCTGAATACGAGTATTTACTTCCATTAGGAAAGGGTCTCCCTTTGGAGTTACAATCCATTCCCATGTGCCAACGCTGTCATAGTTGATTTCGTGAGCCATACTTAATGAATGGTCAACAATATCTTTAATGACTTTTTGAGCGTCAAAAGAATAGGTCATGCCTTCCGGGAAGAATCCTGGAGCTACTTCGATTCTTTTCTGTCTGCCGGGGCTTTGCACCGAACAGTTTCTGGTGCCGAAGTGGACATGGTGTTTACCGGATTTTTCAGAAACAATCTGGACTTCAAGGTGGTTGAAGTTGAATATGCGCTGTTCAATAAGAACACCTTCATCATTAAAGGTACGCAGTGAGTAGTTTCTGATTTGACGGTAAACTTGGCGGAATTCTTCGATGCTGTAGACTTCATCGATTCCCATTCCACCGCCGCCTGCTGACGCTTTAACAAGAACTACAGGGCTTTTAACACCTTGTTCGTTTTGGAATTCAAATAAATTAGAAGCAATTTCTTCTGCTTCCAGTTCATCGTAAATAGCCCGGTCAGAGCCGGGAATTGTAGGTACATCAAGTTTTCTGGCTAAACGTTTGGTGTTAATCTTGTCACCAAGATCACGAATAACCCGCCATGAAGGACCGATGAAAATCATTGGCCTGTCTCTTTCTGTTACTCTGCGGGCAAAACGGTAGTTTTCAGAAAAAAAACCGTAACCCGGGTGAACCGCTGTACAAAGCGTTTCATCTGCAACGGAAAGAATATCACCGGCATCGTTGTAGGATCTGATTTTGTAAAGTGATTCTTCCCCGCCGAGCTCTCTTGCAAGAGTGACGTGTCCTGAATCTTTATCCTCAGTCGTGTATACACTGACAAAATCGAGATCGAGATCTTTACATGCCTGCATGATACGCACGGCAATCTCGCCTCTGTTTGCAATTAATATTTTATCTTTTTGAGATTTCAAAGCGACTCTCCTGAGTCTTGCGAGTTTGTTCGATATATTAAGGAGAATAAACCTATTTTTTTTAAAAAATACGCAATCTTTTTAAGCCAAATGGTGAACCTGTCAAGTTAAATGAAATTAACGCTTATGAAGGTATAATTTTAATTAGGTTAGGGTTAATGAAAAATACAAGTAATTATAGCTCGTTATCCAATTGGATAACAATAAAGATGCTTGATTTTCTAAATTCTATCAGTTTTGCAGTCTGTTATTGTTTTTAAGCAAGGTTGCCATATTAAACTACTATAGGTTGATCTGATAAAACAAAGACAGCCTGTCGTCAAATTTGTAAAAATCTGTCGCAAGGGCTGTTTTGTCAAAAAAAAATCCCGCACTCTTTTGCAGGGTGCGGGATTTTAAGGTGTTAAGAGTAATCTTACATAATGTCGAACATATCTAACAGGCTTGATTCATTCTCTTTTGCCGTTTTAGAACTTTCTCTGGCTTTAATGGTGTCTTCCATTATTTTGGAAACAGAAACAACTTCATGTCCTTCCGGAAGAGGTAATTCTGCTACAAATCGTTCAGTATCATTTAGTTTTTGAGGACTAAATTTTTCTTGATACACTGACATTCTTGTATAGATAGTGATGTGTTCAAGAGCCTTTTCAGGTTGAGCTAGCTCTTTATAAGCGCGGGCCAGTTTTCTGTGTGCAAGTCTTTCTTGACCTTCATCAAGATTCATTTCGAATCCTTTGAGGATGATATCGACTGCTTCCTGATTTTTACCTTCACGAAGGTAACAGTCTCCGAGCATTATGTAGCTGGGACCGAATTCTGGGTTGGCATCAAGAGCCTTCTTAAAATAGGTCGCTGCAGACTCGTCGCAGTTAAGCATGAATGCTACAGTTCCTGTCTGGTGAAGGCCGGCAGCCTCCTCTTTTGTTCCGCATCCTGTAAGAAGGATGGCAAGAATCAGGGGGGCACCCATAAGTTTGACGGTTTTTATTAGTCGGGCAGACGAATTATTCATCATATATAGGATTATTCCTTTTTTGCTAAAAATGGTTTCGGTAGCTTTTTACTTCTTTTTTGTTCATGCCCTAATCTTTTGGAATGAGCAAGTTTTAGCAGATATGGGGAGCAGTACAAAAGTAATATCCGTTTGATTTCTGAATTGATAATTATCATGCTGTTAGACTGGAATATATTATTTTATTTCAGGAAGTTCCGTCCAGCATGTAGTATAGTCCGGAGATTTAAAATTTCTGCTCATCTGCCAAGATTGATTAATTCCTTCCGAAGCATAGTTCAAAGTCCCTTTGCCGAATCTGGTGTTTGCCGCATCCAGAATTTTCATCAGATTATTTTTCTTTTCGTTTTTGATATTGTTTGTAAACTCTAAAATATTTGCCTGCCGGTTATTTTTATTAATGATATCCAGCAGAACTACTCCTGTTTTTTTGAATCGGTATCCGGTCTTGTAAATTGATCTAAGGCTTTTGACAGCGGCTGAAATAAGTTCGGGAGTGTAGTCCGTTGCTATTTGAAATTTTATTGTTGCGGAATTTGAATATTGCGGAAGAGTGTTGTGTATATTGGTTTCAATATAAACCATTATTCCTCCAGCAAGTGATTGCTGTTTTCTTAATTTTTCAGCGGCTCTGGTCACGTAAGATGCAACTGATTCTTCCAGTTCCGGCAAACTTAAAATGGGTTTTCCGAAAGATCTGGACGTAACAATGGTTTTCTTAGCTGGTTGGGATTTATCTAAAGTGAAACAGGGGATACCGCGCAATTCCATTGCTGTCTGTAGTCCCGTAACTGTCAGATTTTTTTTAATCCATAAGTCGGGCAGTTCTTTAAAAAGATACGCACTTGTAATATTATGATCTGATAATTTTTTACCGTTTTTTCTGCCGATCCCCCAAATGTCATTTACTGGAATCTGCTTTAGAAAATCTTCGTTTTTATGCGTGTCGCAAAGTTCGAATACTCCGTTTGTCCATTTTTCCTTTTTAGCAAATTTATTAGCAGCCTTAGCAAGGGTTTTTGTGATTCCGAAACCTACGGATACTGGGATTCCTGTCCACTTTAAGACTTTTTGTCTTATTTTTTGTCCTATTTCATTTAGATTTTTTAAATCCGCCCCGGAGAATTCCAGAAAAGATTCATCTATAGAATAGACTTCCATTGATGGTGCAAAGGTTGAGAGAGTGTTAACAACTCGTTGCGACATATCTCCATAGAGTGCGTAGTTTGATGAAAATACGCGCACACCGTGTTTTTCAAAAAAAGCTTTATATTTGAATGCAGGCGCTCCCATAGGAACTCCAATAGTTTTTGCTTCTTGTGAGCGTGCGATAACACAGCCGTCATTATTTGATAAAACCACGGTCGGAGTGTTCTGCAATGACGGGACAAAAACTCGTTCACAGGAAACATAGAAATTGTTGCAATCAACCAGAGCTAAAATTTTCATGATCCAGCTTTATGAATGATGTAGGTTACAACTCCCCATATCTCGAAAGAGGTTTCTTTAGTTACTTCCAGTACTGGGTAATCTTTATTTTCAGGCATGAGGAATAATTTATTTCCAGTTTGTTTTAGCCTTTTGACCGTTAACTCTCCGTTATATACTGCAATTACAATCGAATTATTAATTGCTTCCAAAGCTCGATCTACAATCAGTATATCTCCAGATTCAATATTTGCGTCCTGCATAGAGTCTCCGTATGCACGGACGAAAAAAGTTGCGGCAGGGTGGTTGATAAGGTGTTCATTCAAGTCCATTTTTTTATCGATATAATCATCGGCCGGAGAAGGGAAACCGGCGGCGACTTCTGAGATATAAAAAGGAAGCGCGGTTATATTTTTTGTTTCAGGAAGGAAAAAATCAGTACTTTTTATATAATTCATAGGGCTTAAAGGTTCTCGTTTTTTTGTTTTCTGAAATTAAAATGTGTATTTATTATTAACAAAAAATGAGAAATGTCAATCTTAACTAAACATAAGAAGCAAAAAAAGAGCCGTCGATTATGGCGGCTCTATGTGTAGTTAATTAGTAGTGATTACTTGTTCATAAATTTCGCGATCAGTTCTCCGAGAACTGCATCAGCCTGATCGTGGGGGACCTGACATGTTCCAACCTGCTTGTGGCCACCACCGCCGTATTCCAGAAGTGTGCTACCCACATCAACTTTACAGGTGCGCTTAATAATACTGTATCCGATAGAAAATACTGTGTTTTGTTTCAGTTTACCCCAGATAATCTGAATACTTACATCACACTGTGGGAACATCGAGTATACTGTGAATCTGTTACCGGGATAAATTTCATCTTGTTCACGAAGGTCTAATATCAAAACATTTGCAAAGACTTCTGCTCTGTTTTTGAGCATATCCCGGAATTGTTGATCTCTTTCAAGGTAAAGGTCTATACGTTCTTTAACATCAGGCAGTTCAAGA